>JAKJGY010000050.1 GCA_022704145.1 Verrucomicrobiota bacterium | reverse complement strand
CGCGACCGCCTCCGCCAAACCCCTCGTGCTGCAGGGCTCCACCGCCGGACAGGGCGAGTTCAGCGGCGCGATCATCAATAGCTTGGGGACGATCTCGCTCACCAAGGACGGCACCGGCACCTGGTCGCTCTCCGCCTCAAACACCTACAGCGGCGTGACGCTCGTCAACAACGGCATCCTGTCGCTCACCGGCACCTTCGGCTCGATCCGCCACACCGGCGCCATCACCGTCACCGGTAGCGGCACCCTGAAGCTGAACAGCAGCGCGTCAGAAAACAATACCGACCGCCTCGCGAACGCCACCCCCCTGACGCTCGCCAACGGCACACTGAGCTTCACGCATGACGGCGGCGCGGCCAATTTCGAGGAGAGCGTCGGCACCGTCACGCTCGCCGCAGGCGCCAACGTGATCAGCGCCTCCCAGGCGGCGGATACCCAGACTTCCGCCCTCCGACTGGCCGGTTTGGTGCGCAACGGCAGCGCCACCGTGAACTTTACCGGAACCGGCCTCGGCGCGAGCGACCGTAACCGGATCTTCATCGCCGGCCTCGCGGACGGCCCCCTCGGCTCCTGGGCCACCGTCAACGGCACGAGCTACGCGGCGTATAGTTCCGCTCAGGGCATCTATGCCTTTGGCACCTTGAGCGAGGTGGAGATCGCAGCCCGCGCACCCTCCCAGATCCCGGACAACGAGAACGCCGAAGTCCGCATCACCACCGCCGGTGTCGACGGCGCGATCACGCTGCAGGGTGAGTATACGAACACGGTCTTCTCGCTGTCGCAGGAGACCAACGTGGCGGCCGTCGTCCGCACCCGCGACGGCCTGACCGACAAGATGTTCAAGTCTACCGCGATCCAGATTAGTGCCGGTCAGGCTGACCTGACCCTCGGCGAAGCTTCCGGCGACGGCGCCGTCGCGGCTGCGGGCGCGTTTCTCTCCCTCGTCAATAACGAGCCCTCGGCCACGCTGACCTTGAACGCGCCCGTGGTTAACAAAGGCTCGGCCCTCACCGGAATCTCGAAGTTCGGCCCCGGCACGGTCCGTCTCACCGGGCTGAACACCTACTCCGGACAGACCGCCCTTGTCGAGGGCTCACTCATTTTCGCCAACAACAGCGCCACACAGTCCCTGGCCGGTGTCGTCAGCGGCAACGGCGCGCTGATCAAGCAAGGCTCGGGCGTGCTCGGGCTGGCCGGAGCCAACACCTATACCGGCTTGACGACGATCAGCGCGGGAACCTTGCGCGTGCAGAACAACTTCGCCCTCGGCGCCCAGACCGAAGGCACCGTCATCGAAGACGGCGCGACCCTCGACGTGGCCGGCCTGACCAACGGTTTCGCGATCAGCCTCAACGCCGAGCAGATCACGGTCCGCGGCGCGGGCGTGGCAGGCCGCGGGGCCATCGTCAACACCTTCAACTCCCCTCAGTACAGCGCGCTGCGCCTCGTCACCCTCGCGGGCGACACGACCTTCGGCGGCGAGCAGAGCAACGCGCGCTGGGACATCCGCAACACCGGCGGCACCTCGACCTTCCTAATGAACGGCTACACCCTCAGCAAGGTCGGCGCCAACTCCTTCGGCCTGACCGGCGTCGGCGTGACCCCCGGCGCAACCGGCGCCATTGATGTCAAGGAAGGCTGGTTCACCCTCGAGGTCGGCACCACACTGGGCGGTGACGCGGCCAACACCCTCACGCAGCGCAGCGGCACGGTCCTGGATCTGTACGACCTCTACGCGCCCGTGCCGTGGAGCCTCATCCTGGAGGATAACACGCGCGTCTACGCGCGTAACGGCAACGCCACCAACCGCAACATCTGGTCCGGCCCGGTCACGCTGAACGGCCGCACGGTCTTTGACGCTTACGGCACGTTCAGCGACACGATCAGCGGCCCGATCAGCGGCGCCGGCTCCGTGGTCAAGACCACCGCCAACTCGACCACCTACTTCACGAATCCCGGCAACACCTATGCGGGGACAACGGCGGTCAGCAACGGCACGCTGGTCGCCGCCTACGCCGGTTCGCTGCCCGGTTATAACGCGGCCGGCAAGGTGACCGTTCTCGGCGGGGCCAACCTCACCGTCCGCACCGGTGACGGCACGACCGGCTGGAACAAAACCCAGCTCGGGGACCTGCTCGCCAACGCGACCTTCACAGCCAACACCGCCGTGCTCGGCGTGGAGGCGGCCCAGAGCGACCTGACCTACGACCGCGACCTTTCGCAGGCCCTCTCGCTCGTCAAGTCGGGCAATTACACGCTGACCCTCACGGGCACCAACAGCTACACCGGCACCACCCGCGTCAACGGCGGCACCCTGACCTTCCCCGCAGGCAGCTCGAACTCCATCGGCGCGATCACCCTCGCGGGCGGCGCCGCCGGCGCCACGCTCAAACTCCAGGGCGAGACCACCCAGCTCGGCAACACCACGCTGTACGGCGGCACCGTGGCGGGTGACCGCGGCATGCTGTACCTTTCGACCAATGTCAACGTCTACGCCTACAACCTCTCCACCGTCGCCAACGGCAACACCGCCGTCTACCAGACCGGAGGAGAGAACACCTGCCGCTATTGGCTCGGCATCGGCGCCAACACCGCAGGCTCGTATGCCTACTACAGTCTGACGGGCGGAAGCCTGTCCGTCGCGACCTACTTCGAGGTCGGCGTCTACGGTCACGGCGTGATGGAGGTCTTTGGCGGCACCGTCAACCCCGGCAGCGGCAGCACCTTCGTGCTCGCCCGCCGCACCGGCGTCAGCAGCGTGCTGAACGTCTTCGGCGGCCTCGTCAACGCGCCGGCCGGAGGCAACTCGATCCAGATGGGCGCAAGCGACTACTGGGGCCCGAACGCCAAGCTCAATATCGTCGGCCCCGGCGTGGTCAACGCCGCCTTCGGAACCGGCACCACCAAGATCCTTGAGCTGTACACGGGCAACGGCTCGGGCGGCAGCGGCATCGTGACCCTGAAGGACGGCGGCACCCTGATCGCTAACCGCGTGGCGGCCTCGCGCAGCGGCGTCACCCTGCTCAACTTCGATAAGGGCACCCTGCGCGCAAGCCCCTCCACCACTGTCGGCGCGACCTTCCTCCAGGGCCTCGCGGGAGCCGTCGTCTACCCCGGCGGCGCGATCATCGACACCACCAACACCGGCATTCGCATCAACCAGCCGCTCCTCGCCCCGACCGGCTACGGCGTGACCGCCATCCCGCTGCGCAGCAACGGCGCGGGGTACATCGGCGCGCCGGCCGTGAACATCACCGGCGGCAGCGGCACCGGCGCCACCGCCATCGCCACCGTCGACCTGGCGGAAGGCAGCCCGACCCGCGGCCAGCTTACCGGCCTCACCATCACCTCGCCAGGCTTCGGCTACCTCGCCACGGACAAGCCGACGGTCACCCTCGTGGGCGGCGGCGCCACTGCGGCGGCCGTCACCAACTCCTGCGCGCTCGCGCTCAACAGCGCCGCTGGCGGACTGACCAAGCTCGGCTCGGGCACGCTCACCCTGGGCGGCACCAACACCTATGGCGGCGCCACCACCGTCAGCAACGGCACGCTGCGTCTCGCCGTGGCCCACGCCCTTCCCGCGAACACGGCGCTGCGCCTGCACGGCGGCTCCCTCGACCTTGGCGGTTTCACGGTCACCAACACGACGGTCTCCCTCACCTCCGGCGAGATCTTCGGGGGACGGATCGTCTGTTCCGGCCTGAGCAAGTCCGGCAGCGGCACCGCCTCGCTCGGCGCCGTCATCCCAGAGGGGACGGTCGAGGTGCAGGAGGGCGTGCTGCGCCTCACCGGCGACCGCCCGGGCCTGTACGAGGGCCTGATCACAGGGAACGCGTTCGACATCACCACGCCCAACCCGATGACAGCCATCACCAACGGCACCGTTATGGCGAATCTCACGACGTGGCCGGTCACCACCGCCACCTACGCCTACTCCGGCTACATCTGGAACCGCACCGGCACCAACGCCGTCTGGTCGTTCGCCGAGCAGTTCGACGATAACGTGCGCGTCACGATCGACGGCACGGTCGTGCTGAGCAACATGACCTGGAACGCCGTGACCGTCGGCAGCGTCACCCTCACCCCCGGCCCGCACCGGCTGGAGGCCCGCTTCGGCCAGGGCACCGGCGGCGTCGGCCCGAACAACGGTTGGTCGATCGGCTTCGGCTACGACCCGTTCGGCCGCGGCACGACAACCCCCGGCAACTACCGGCCCGTCACCGACCCCGGCGACGGCAGCCTGCTGACGCTGACCGCCGAAACAGGCGCCTCCGACGACCTGCTCGCCGCGGCCGCCGTGTCGGTCTCCGCTGCGGCGACGCTGGATCTCGGCGGCACCGTCCGGACGCTCGGCAGCCTCGGCGGCAGCGGCACGGTGAGCAACGGAACGCTCGTCGCGAACGGCTCCCTCGCGCCCGGCGGCGAGGGGACCGTCGGCACGCTGACGCTCGCCTCAGGCACCACGCTCAGCGGCACCCTGCTCATCGATGTCGCCGCTGGCGGCGCCAGCGACCGGATCGATGTCCGCGGCAACCTCACGTTTGCGCCCGGCGCGACGCTCGAGGTCGCCAACCCCGGCCTGCTCGACCGCCGTAAGCAGTATACGGTCGCCACCTGCTCGGGCACCCGCACCGGCACCCTCACGTCGGTCTTGGCGGGTGACCCGCGCTGGCACGCGGTCTACTTAGCCGACGGCACCGTCAAGCTGGTCTTCCTTAACGGCACGATGATCCAGATCCGCTGAGCCGTCTGACGATCCGCTGGCAGCCAACGCCCACAAGGGTCACACGGACCCTGTGGGCGTTTTCTGTTCGCGACTTCAGCCCTGTGCGGAGAAGCGACAGACAGCGCGATTTGCTGAACGCAGACGGATACTGATTGTCATTCGCCGCCGCCTTTGTCATACTCTTTGCCAACTTTTCTGACAGGACTCCGAACCCTGAGGTCGGAAAAAACCGTGGTGCCGTGAGTATCGCCAACCCAGAAATCTGAGACCCCTTATGTACAACTGGCAACAGCAGCGCGACAAGAAAGCCTTCCTCGCCCTTGCGGACGGCACGGTGTATCCCGCCTACTCCTTCGGCGCGCCCGTCGACCGTCTGGGCGAGGTCGTCTTCAACACCGGCACGCCCGGCTACGAGGAGATCGCCACCGACCCCTCCTACGCCGGACAGATCGTCACCTTGACCGCCCCCGAGATCGGCAACACCGGCTTCAACGCGCCGGACTTCGAGTCCGCCCGCATCCATGCCGAGGGACTGATCGTCCACCACTACACCGAGCCCAGCAACTGGCGCTCCGAGCGCTCCCTCGCCGACGCGCTCATCAGCGCAGGCGTGCCGGGCCTCGCCGGCATCGACACGCGCGCCCTCACGATGCAGCTCCGCAACAAGGGCACGCCCAAGGGCTACCTCTGCGCCTCCGGCACGATCACCCCTGAGGAGGGCGTCAGGCGCGCCCAGGCCTGGGAGGGTCTCGACGGTCAGGATTACGCCTTCAAAGTCTCCACCGCGAAGCCATACGTCTTCGACCCGCAGGACACGCTGTCGGTCACCTGGGGCATCGCGGACGAGCCGCTGCCCGACGCCGAGATCCCGATCGTCGCCTACGACTTCGGCATCAAGTTCAATATCCTGCGCCGCCTGCGCCAGCAGGGCATGAGAGTCACGGTGGTGCCCGCCAAGACGCCGGCCTCCGAAGTGCTGGCCCTCAAGCCCGCAGGCGTCTTCCTGTCGAACGGGCCGGCCGACCCTGCCGCGCTCGGTTATGCCATCGAGAATATCCGGGCGCTGCTCGGCAAGGTGCCCCTGATGGGCATCTGCCTCGGGCACCAGCTTCTCGGCTGGGCCTTCGGCGGCCGCACCTGCCGCCTCAAGTTCGGCCACCACGGCTGCAACCACCCGGTGCAGGAACTGGCCTCGGGAAAAGTCGAGATCACCTCGCAAAACCACAATTTCATGGTCGATATGGACTCCCTCGACAAACGCCTCGTCGAGGTGACCCACATCAACCTCAACGACAACACGGTCGAGGGCATGCGTCACCGTCAGGAGCCGGTCTTCTCGGTGCAATACCATCCTGAGGCCGCCCCCGGCCCCCACGACTCGCGCTACCTGTTCAGCCAGTTCAAGAAGCTGATCCTGAGCGCTTAAGCGTTACGGAGGGAGCCGATGCCAGGAAGCCTAAGGGCCGTCTTGCCTTACCGGGTGCCTTACGCCGACACCGACCAGATGCGGGTGGTCTACTACGCCAATTACCTGACCTATTTCGAACGCGCCCGCAACGAACTCCTCCGCGCCTGCGGGCTGACCTACCGCGAGCTGGAGTCGCGCGGGCTCGGACTCCCCGTCGCCGAGGCGCATGTGGCGTACCTCGCCCCTGCGACCTACGACGACCTGCTCGAGATCGCCTGCTGGAGCGAAGGCTTTAAGGGCGTGCGCATCACGCTCCGCTGCGAGGTGTCGCGGGACGGCAAGCTGCTCGCGGAGGGCTACACCACGCACGCCCTGGTCGATCTGCGCACACTGCGCCCCACCCGGCCCACGCCTGAAATCCGCGCCGCCCTGGAGGGCGTGGCGCCTGCCGCCAGCGGCCCAAGCGCCTAAAGCGGGTCGACCAGCCGCGACTCGAGCAACTCGAGCGCGGCCTGATCGAGCACGAACAGCACGTCGAGGCCGCGCACCGCCGCATAACGCTTTCCGAAGCCGGCCTCCTTGCCCACCAGCAAGGTTTTGCGCAACGCGTCCGCCGTCTCCACATCGAGACTCACTTCCAGCCACGGCACACGCAGGCCGTACACCTCGGCCTCGGCCGCCGTAAGGCCGAGCTTCTCCACCCGGTCCGCACGCAGCGCGCAGACTTGCGCCAGCCACGACGCCACACGTTCGCTTTCGACACGTCCGCGCATCCCCTCGCCCAGCCGCCAGGCCTCCTCCCCGTCCGCACGCTGCAGCGACTCCCCTGTCTCGCCGCGCCGGACCGCAATCCGCCGCACACTGCCCGCAAGCAGGCCCAGCACGGCCTTGTCGCGGAACCCCAACAGGCCCGAGAGGCTGACCAGTGCGGGCGGAACGTTGCTGCTCGCCACACGGAAGACCGTGGGACTGTTTGTGAACACGATCCGATAATGGGTGGCCTCGAAATCCTCCGGCGTGATGGAGAAGCGCCAGCTCGACTGATCGGTGGCGACCTCGACATGGCTGAGCGGCACCGCCCGCTCACCCGACGCCTCCTGCCCCTGTTCAGAGACGGTATCCGCCCGCAGGCGCAACAACTGGCCCACCGCGTCACCCACCGCCACACCGTCGGCCACATCCGATACCGGCGACTGCAGGTTCCACACCCCGTTTGTCCGGCTGACGACAAAGAGCAGGTCGCCGAAATAGACCGTCAGCCTTCGGACCGTGTCCGGCCGCTCAAAGAAAAGCCGCGGATCGCGCAGGTCAGAGGGGGTCAGGCTGACCGCCCGCACCACCGCGTTGGACACCGTGCCGATCGCCTCGCCGCCGGGCAGCAACACATAGCACAGCTCGGAATGGCCCTCAAACTCGCGCCCGAAAGAGACGCGCGTGGGCACCTCGGAGTAGGCCTCCTGCAACTGGAGCTGCACCGCCGTCTCGGACCCTAGGCCGTAGAGCGACAGCCGGCCGTTCAGCGCCGTCTCCGCGCCCACCACATCCAGCACGTTCGATACGGTCGGCCAGACAAAGCGCTCGACGCGCGCCGCGTCCAGCGCCTCCAGCAGGGTCTCCACACGCTCGTCGGAGGCTGGCGCGGCCACCGGCTGCACCAGCCGCCACGTGCCGCTCTCCTTTGAAAGCCGGACGAACGGCTTGCCGGGGATGCGGACATCGATCGCACGCACTCGGGCGCGTTCGCCGCGCAACAGTTTTCGTGAGCGGAGGTCGTCCGCGCTCAGCGGTATCGCGCGGTGCAGCGACGCCGGCACAGAGAGCAGGCGCCCGGCACCGTCGAGCCGCACGTACCCCTCCGCACCCAACGGCGAGGCCGCCCCGATCTGCACGCCCGCCTGCCAGCCCGCACCCTCCAGTAACACATGCGCCACGGCAGGCGCCAGACCGAAGTCCCGCAATGACAGCTCGCGCCGACGCACGTCGAGCAGGCTGAGCGCATCCGTGACGCGCGCCGCCTCGAGGGCGTCCGTCAACCGGGCCATCGCGCCCTGGTCGACCTGGGCCGCAAAGGGCGCCTCCAGCTCCCAGCGGCCCGCACGGCGCGCCACCACCAGCCGGGTCTCGCCGCGCTCGAGGGTCAGCCGCTGAAGCGCGTCAAACGGCTGTCCGACCAGCCGCGCACCGCGCGCCACCTCCTCGGCCGGCGAGGGCCCGCCCTCGCCAGCCCACCACAGCAACGCCGCGCCGCAACCGATCGCCGCCAGCAGAATCAGGATCGTCCGACGATTACCCATATCGTGCCACTACCGCCTTGTCCGCCAAGCGAACAACAGAAACAGAGCCAGAAACACACCGGGCACCACACCTGCGGCCCCCGCCATAAAAAGCAGCCACTCGCGCCTCGTGAAACCTGTGACCAGCGTGGCGTCGCCCCCGACCGACGGGGAAGAGCCGGCGTCGATACCGGCCAGCCAGCCGAGCGCGTTCATCAAGAAATCGCGGTTCGCGCTCGCCCGAACAGCCAGCGTGCCGTTCATCACAAAGTCCGCCTCGCCGACCACACACACGCGTCCGGGGCGGTAGGCCACCTCCTTGGAGACCCGGCCGCCCCGCTCCGCAACTGCCGCCACCGCGACCGGGCCTTTGGGCTCACGCAAAGGGTCGAAGTGCCGCGGCAAGGCCGACGGCTCCGCCTCCCCCCACCCGTCCTCATCCGTGCTCGCCAGCAACGTCACCTCAGGCCGGTGCGCCTCGCCGGGCCGCTCCGTAAGGTCCGCGACCTCAAGGCAGGCCGCCTGCCCGAAAACGACGGACGCATTACGCAGATCGCGCGTCACCACATGTTCGGCGAACCGGCTCACCACGGTCTCCAGACCTGAGAGGGTGCGCGGGCTGACCGCCACAAAGGGCGTCACCCTGATCCCCCAGCGCGCCAGCAACGGCTCAAGGCCGGTGGTGACCTGCGGCGTCAGCAGCACCAGCAGCCGCCCACCGCCGGCCAGATACGCCTCGATCAGCGCCACCTCCTCGCCCGCCAGCGGATAGCGCGCCCCGACGACCGCCAGGATCTGGCAGTCTGGCGGCACTTGCGGCCGGCCGGGCAGGCTCAGCGGGCGGATCTCGTAGCCGTCGCGCCGCATCTCGCGCGCAATATCAGAAAAGCCGCGCAGCTCGTCATAGTCGTCATGCCGCGCCTCGCCATGACCGAGCAGCCAGTAGACCGCCGTGGCCTCTTGCGGACGGCCCAGCTTGGCCAAGGCTGCCGCACACACCGCCTCACCCCTGAACACCCCAAGGCCCGAGCCGCTCGCACGCCCCTCAGGCAGCTCCCCCAGCCTCGTCTGGGAGGGCTGGGCGAGCATCTCGTCAAGCGTCACCACCACGCGCCGCCGCGGCCGCTGCTCGAAGACCAGCGCGTTCTCCGGCACGCCCCAGCCCACGAGCTGGCCCGCCCGGGCCACATCCCAGCGCGGATCGACGTACTCCACCACCAGCTCGGCCCCGGCCACACTCCGCGAGGCCTGCCGCAGCCCCCGCAATAGCCGCGACAGCGGCCGAAAGACCGGATGGTTGCGATCCATAAAGCAGATGATACGGATCGAGCCCTGCGTGTCCGCCAGCACATCGCGCGTGCGCTCCGAGACCAGCCGCAGCCGGCTGACCGGCGCCTCCCACGCCAGTTCGAAACGGTAGGCCACCGCCACCAGCAGCGCGCCCAGCACCCCGGCAAGCGCCATCGACAAGACCGTCGAGGACCGCAGCCCCCGACGCCCCGTGGCCGTCGCCGACCCAACACTCACTCCGCCCTCACGCACCTCAACACCCTCCCGGCCTACCCGCGCACACGCAGGAGCGCCAGCCTCTTCGAGCACACGAACAGCAGCACGGCTGCCAACGTCACATACAAGGCGATCACCGCCGTTGAAAACAGCCCCGTCGAAAAGTCGTAGACATGCACCAGCATCGGCAGCCACGCCACCCGCATCCTCAGCGAGGGCGCCCACGCCAGCACAGCCGCGTACACCCCCACCGGCAGCCCGTTACACAACAGGAGCGAAACCACCGCCGAAGCCGCCTGGCTGCGGAACAGCGACGAGGCCAGCAGCCCTGCCGCACACCACGCCGCCGCCTGGAGCAGCAGGATCAGATACGTCGCCGCAAAGGCGGCCGCGTGCACCGTGCCGTGCAGCGGCCGCGCCACCGCAGGCAGCCACGCCAGCGGCACCAGCGCCGAGAACGCCAACGCCAGGGCGACGACCGTCAGCGCCGCGAGATACTTGCCGAAGACCAGCTCGCGCTCGCGGACGGGGGCGCTCATCAGCAGCTCGATCATGCCGGACGACCGCTCCTCCGCCAACAGCCGCATCGTCAGCACCGAACAGAGCACCGGCAGCCAGGGCGCCACCGCGACGCCCCACAGCGACTGCACCTGCAAGACGCTGCCCTCGTGCCGCCGCACCAGCATCACGAACGACCAGCCCGCCGCCGCCAAGAACGCCGTTACCGACAGACCGCACGACAGCGCGCCGCAGTACGCCCGCACCTCACGCAGCCAGGTCACATGCGCGACCGTCATACCGCACCCCCCGCGTCCTCACCGCACTCGACCAGCCGCTCCAGCCGGTCCGGCAGCGCGGCCCGGCTATGCTCGTCCACACGGTACAGTCCCACTATCCGCCCCTCACGCAGAACCACGAAGCGGGTGCACCACTGCGCCAGCTCGCGCACCTCGTGCCCGGCCAGCAGCACCGCCGACCGCGACGAGGCCGCCGTCAGGATAGCGCCGACCTGGCGCCTGAAAGACGGATCAAGCCCCGCCAGCGGATCGTCCAGCAGCAGCACCTTCGGGTGCATCACCCAGGCGTCAGCGAGCGCCAGCCGCTTGCGCGTGCCCAGCGACAGCAGCCGGATCTGCGTCTGCCGCTGCTCCAGCAGCCCGCAAGCCTCCAAGGTCTCGCCCACCCGCCGCCGGACGCGGAGCTGGCGCTCACCCTTGAGACGCACCCGGTAAGTCAGGTAAGACTCGACCGTCATCTCCTGATAGAGCGGCACGTGCTCAGAGAGGTAGCCGATCCCCCGCCGGTAACGCACCGGCCGGGACAGAGGATCGACCCCGTCCAGCCGCACGGAGCCTGAATCCTGCATCAGCAGGCAGGCGAGGATTCGCAGCAGCGTGCTCTTCCCGGCGCCGTTCGCGCCGACCAGCGCCACGATCTCTCCCGGCGCCACATCGAAGCTCACCCGTTCGAGCGCACGCCGCCGGCCATAAGAAAATGAGAGCTGCTCGACCTCAAGCATCGTTCAGCGCCCCTCCCTCGCCTGCGCCGCACCCTCCAGCACCGCCAGCCGCTCGGCAAGCAGCGTATCGTCACAGGCCTCGACGATCAGCCGCAGATACGGTTCGGTGTTGGAGACGCGCACGTTAAACCACCAGTCGGCGTACTCGCACCGCACGCCGTCGAACCCGTACCGCGCCCCGGGCTCACCATACCGCGCCTCCGCCGCAGCCAACACCGACGCGAGCGCCGCCGCCCGGTCCGCCACGCGCAGGTTGCGCTCGCCCGAGTTCGCATACCGCATGAACGGCGCGACCAGCCCGCTGAACGCCTGCCCGCGCCGCCGCGCCGCCGCGACCTCGCCCAGCACCAGCAGCGCCGCCAGCTCGCCCGAGTCGCAGCAGAAGAAATCGCGGAAATAGTAGTGCCCGGCCAGCTCGCCGCCGCAGACCGCACCGGTCTCACGCAACGCCACCTTGGCGAACGCATGCCCCACCTTGCCCATCACCGTCCGCGCGCCCTCCGACCGGAGCGACTCGATCACGCCGCGCGAAGTCCGGATGTCGTGGATCACCGCCGCGCCCGGCTCGCGCGCCAAGAACCGCCGCGCCACCAGCGGGATCAGATAGTCGGGCTGGATAAAGGCGCCCCGCTCGTCCACAAACATCACGCGGTCCGCGTCGCCGTCAAAGATCACCCCCACGTCCAGGCCGCCGTCCCGGACCGCCGCCATGAGCGGCGCGCAGTTCTCGACCTCCAGCGGGTTGGGCGCGTGATTCGGAAAGTTCCCGTCCGGCACCTCGTTCAGGTAGACCGGGCCCTCGCCGAAGAGGTCGCGCGCCAGCAGGCCGGCAACCCCGTCCGAACAGTCCACCGCCACCCGCAGCCCCGTGAGGTCAGGACGGTACGGCTTCAGCCACTCCAGGAACGCCTCGCGGCACCGCACCGGCCGCACCGCGCCGGGCACCGCCGCAGCCTCCGGCAGACCGCCGCCGAGCACCCGCCGCTCCAGCTCCGCAAGGCCGGTGTCGTAGCCCACCGGCACCGCACCCGCCCGCGACACCTTCATGCCGTTGTGCGAGGCCGGATTATGCGAGGCCGTGATCTGTACCGACGCGTCGTACCCGTCGCGCGCCGTCATAAAGTAGACCATCGGCGTCGTCGCCAGCCCCAGGTCGTCCACATCGCACCCGGAGGCCGTGAGACCCTCGAGGAGCGCGTCGCGAACCGCCTCGGACGAGAGCCGCGCGTCATGCCCCACGAGCACCCGCCTCGCGCCCAGCACCGTCGGCAGCCACCGCCCGATCCGGTAGACCGTGCCCAGGTCGAAGTCCTTTCCGAACTCCCCCCGCATGTCGTAGGCCTTGAAAAATGACATCCCCGCACCCCCGCCTGTCGCGCTACTGGATCACCACCAGCGAGATTCCCGAATAGGCGCCCTTCGGCTTCATCGTGCGCAGCCAGGGCGGCAGCTCGCCAGCCGCCACCTCCGTCCCGTTCGTGCCCCCCGTACCCGCGCCGGCCTCCGGCGCGTTCTCCGCCAGCGTCCGCATCACCCGCTGCAGCCGGAAGTCCCGATGGATCGACGACGTCAGCGAGCCCAGCATCCCGCCGACCAGCAGGCAGACCAGCGAGACCAGCGCCAGCGTCGAGAGCGGCACCGCCGCCCGGCCGTCCGCGCCGACACGCACCCCGCCCTCCAGCCGCGCGCGCTCGCGCACCGCCTCCAGCCGGTCGCGCTCCAGCAGGATACGCTCGCGCTCCAGCTTGAGCTTCTCATGCTCAATCTGCAGCTCCGTGCGCGAGAGCGCCTCGTCCTCGTCCCGCGCCCCGTCAGCCGCACCCACCTCACGCTCCTCCATCGCACACCCTCCAGAATGATCTCAAAATTCGCTTGTGATTCTAGCGCATCTCCGCCCTGTCCGATACAGGAAAACACCGTGCCGCGCCATCGCCGCCATCCGCGCTCACTGCGCCTGAAACACCAGCACGCCCTCGCCGTCGATCCGCAGCTCGACCCACTCCCCCGTCGCCTCGTTGAGGCTCGCCTTCCACCACCGGTCCAGCAGGAGGCCCTCGACCGGATACCGTACGCCCCGCGCCCAGAGACGCACGGCGGAACCCGCCGCGAAGAAGGAGAGCGGCTGCCCCGCCTGGGTCGCGAGACCGCACTCCCCCGTGACAAACGGCGTGAACAGCCCCGTGTCGGTCAGCAGCCGCACCCGCGCCTCACGCGCGAAGTCGGCCAGCAGCGACAGGTTCGCCAGCGTGTGGTCCTCACGCAGCCCGGTCGCGCCCAGGATCAGCAGGTCGCGCCACCCGCGCGACAGACAGAAACGGAACGCCTTCGCCAGATCGTTGGTCTCCTGCTCCGGACAGGCCGACAGCCGTTCCGCAAACCGTGCCCGCGACTCCGCCGAGAGGCTGTCCAGATCGCCCACCACCCAGTCCGGAGCCAGGCCCGCAGCCCACAGCCGGTCAGCCGCGCCGTCGCAGCACACCACCCGCCGCGCCGCCTCCAGCGCCGCCCTCGCACCCGCCGCAGAAGGGAAGGCGCCGTTTGCCAGTATGACCGTCACCTCGCCCGGCTCACCCATCGTTCCAACTCCCGGCCGCCGCCCCAGGGCGAACGCTTCGGCGCCCCGCCGACGGCCCTACCTCTTGCTCGAACACGCCACGGCAACCGTCACCACCACAGCCACCACCGCCGCTAGACCCAACAACAGGACAAGGACCGACATCGCCACCCCCCCTTCACCTACCGGGTCGCCGCCACGCACACCGCCGTCCCAAGCAGGGTCTGCAGCGGCGCGTACTCCGGCTCGCAATACCCCATGTGGTTGTGCCGGCGCCAACCCTCCGCATAGGCGCAGCCGCCATACCGCGTGCCGACCTCGCGGGCCGCGTCCGCCATGCTGTCCAGATACGAGTCCATGCCCTGCGTCGCGTCCAGCCACGCCTTCTGGCTCGCATGCCGCGACAGCATCTCGCGCTTCAGCGGCATCACCTCTCCGATGTCCACCACGAACTCCGGCACGACCGGCGTGCGCTGCATGTCCATCAGCGAATGCGGCAGCGCGTGATAGACCGCCACCGGCTTGCCGTACGCAGGCAGCGGCGGCTCGGTCACATAGCTCGGCAGGCAGCGGTTGAAGGCCGCCGCGCAGGCCAGGCGCGCCGCGTACTCGTGGTCCTCCATGTAATCGTAGCGCGACAGCGTCAGCAGGATGTCCGGCCGCACCTCGCGCATCAGCGCCGTCACCTTGGCCAGCGAGGGCGCGTCATAGAAGATCCCGGTGTCGTCGAAATAGGGCGGGTGCCAGACCGCCCCCGCCAGGCGCGCCGCCTCCCGCGCCTCCTCCGACCGGATGCGCGCCGTCTCCTCCTTGCCGGTGACCTGCGAGCCGTAACAGCCGTTGGCCAGGTTGCACACATGCAGCTCCGCCCCGGCCCGCCCCAACAGCAGGAGCGTCCCCGCCATCAGGAACTCGATGTCATCCGGATGCGCGGCCACCGCCAGCGCCACCATACGCTCACTCATACCCCACCCCCTCACGGAGCCGGCCGCGTGACAATCACCTGCTCCGGGTCGACCCACACCGTCACCCCGCCGCCCTCGCGCGCCGCGCCCGCCAGCGGGTTCAGCTCAAACGCCTTCAGCGCCTGGACACCCCCGCCCGCCGCAGGCAGCTCGACCAGATGCTGCGCCACCTCGCCCAGGTAGACGCTCTGCGCGCGCACCCCGCGGAAGACGTTCGGCGCGGCGGGCGCCGGTCGGTCGAACCGCACCGCCTCAGGCCGCACACACACCTCCACCGCATCCCCGGCGCGCGCTTCGACAGCCGCGCGCGCCGCCACAAACTCGCCGCATGCGGTCTCCAGCCGCACACCGTCCGCGCCCGCCGCGACCACGCGCCCGGAAAAGAAGTTGGCCTCGCCGATGAAGCCCGCCACAAACCGGTTGCACGGCCTCCGGTAGACCTCCTCCGGCGTCCCCACCTGCTCCACCACCCCTCCGCGCATCACCGCCAGCCGGTCCGCGACCGAGAGCGCCTCCTTCTGGTCGTGCGTCACGTATATCGCGGTCAGCCCCGCCTGCTTGCAGATCCTGCGGATCTCCACCCGCATCTCCAGCCTCAGCTTCGCGTCCAGGTTCGACAGCGGCTCGTCGAGCAGCAGGCACTGCGGCTCGATCACCAGCGCGCGCGCCAGCGCCACCCGCTGCTGCTGACCCCCCGACAACTGGTTCGGCCGACACCGCGCGCGGTCGCCCATATGCACACGCTCCAGCGCCTCCGCCACCCGACGGCGGATCTCCGCCCGCGGCACCCGCCGCATCTCAAGGCCGAACGCCACATTCTCCGCCAGCGTCAGGTGCGGCCACAGCGCATAACTCTGGAACATCATGCCCGTGTCGCGCCGGTAAGGCGGAAGCTGCGTGACCTCGCGCTCGCCGATCCTGATCCGCCCCGCCTCCGGCGTGTGGAACCCCGCCACACAGCGCAGCAGCGTCGTCTTGCCGCACCCGCTCGGCCCCAGCAGGAAGAACAGCTCGCCGGGCCTGATGGACAGGCTGACCTCCCGCAACGCCACAAACGCGCCGAAAGCCTTGACCACCTGCTCGATCTCAACCGCAACAGCCATCTCACCCCCAACGCTCAGAGACTCGCGACCCCACACTCAGTATGACGCCGACGAGTATACCCCAGGTGCGGCCCCCCATGCAAGAAACAGCGTTCCGAATCGGCGCCTCCGATACCGGCGCCGCCCCCTCTCTCCCGTGCCCGTCAATCGCCCGCACCCTGAAACGCACGCTTCCCTGAAAGCGCCTTCTTTGCTAAGTTCTCACCTGTGATACGCGCCTGCGCCCGTACAGCAGAGACGGCCGGGCGGACACAAACTGAATCGGGAGGCTGAATGACCAACAGGCGGACTTTCCTCAGGACGGCCTCGCTGGCTTTCGCCGGCGTCACGGCCAGGGCTGCCGCGCCCGCTCCGGCACGGCCCAATATCCTGCTCCTGTACACCGACGACCAGACGTTCGACTCGATCCGCGCGCTCGGCAACCGCGAGATCCGCACCCCGAACCTCGACCGCCTCGTGGCCGCCGGCACCGCCTTCACCGCCTGCTACAACATGGGCGGCTGGCACGGCGCGGTCTGCGTCGCGAGCCGCACCATGCTCCAGACCGGCCGCTTCCTCTGGGAGGCCAACGCCGTCGAGAAAAGCCTCAAGGCCGAGGCCCAACGCCGCCTGCTCTGGCCCCAGCTCATGCACGACGCCGGCTACCGCACCCTGATGACCGGCAAGTGGCACGTCTCAGGTGTCAGGCCCGAAGCGCTCTTCGACGAGGCGCGCAACGTGCGCGGCGGCATGCCGTCCTCCGGCGACGCCGCCTACGAGCGCCCCAAGGAGGGCGCGCCCGACCTCTGGCAGCCGTGGGACGAGTCGCGCGGCGGCCACTGGACCGGCGGCCGCCACTGGAGCGCCGTCACCGCCGACGACGCCATCGCCTTCCTCCAGCAGCCGCGCGCCGCCGCACAGCCGTTCTTCATCTACGCCGCCTTTAACGCGCCGCACGACCCCCGTCAGAGCCCGCGCGCGTTCGTCGAGCAATATCCGCCCGACACGCTCGCCCTGCCGCCCAACTTCCTGCCCGCCAACCCCCACAAGGACGCCATCGGCTGCCCCCACAGCCTGCGCGACGAGCGCCTCGCGCCCGACCCCCGCACGCCGCACGCCGTGCGCGTCCACCGCTCGGAATACTATGCCCTGATCACCTACCTCGACGAGCAGCTCGGCCGCGTGCTCGACGCCCTGGAAGCGTCCGGACAGGCCGCCAACACCGTGGTCTTCCTCACCAGCGACAACGGCCTCTCCGTCGGCCAGCACGGCTTCATGGGCAAGCAGAACATGTTCGAGCACAGCCTGCGGGTGCCCCTGCTCGCGGCGGGCCCCGGCATCCCCAAAGGCCAGCGCGTGAACGAGCCGGTCTACCTGCAGGACATCATGCCCACCGCCCTCGAGCTGGCCGGCGCGCCCGTCCCCGGACACGTGCGCTTCAAGAGCCTCCTGCCGCTCCTGCGCGGCGGCAAGGGGCCCCATTACGCGGCGATCTACGGCGCCTACATGCAGCTCCAGCGCATGGTGCGCGTCGGCGACCGCAAGCTCATCTGGTACCCCCAGCCCAACGCCTTCCTGCTCTTCGACCTCGCCGCCGACCCGCACGAGTGCCGCGACCTGGCCGCCGACCCGGCCCACGCACCGGCGCTCGCCGAGCTGAAGGCCCGGCTGGCCGAGCAGATGCGCGACCTCAACGACCCCCTAACCCCACCCGCCTTATGAACAGACGACACTTCCTCCGCACCCTCGCCCTGACCGCCGCGTCCGCCGCCGCGTCCGCCGCCGCGCAGCAGGCCGCCGAGCCCCTGGCCGGCCGCCGCCCCAACATCATCCTCATCCTCACCGACGACCAGGGCGCGGGCGATATGGCGTGGGCCGGCCACCCGCTCCTCGCCACCCCCAGCCTCGACGCGCTGCGCAAGCAGTCGCTCTGGTTCCGCGACTTCCAGGTCAGCCCCACCTGCGCGCCCACACGCTGCGCCCTGCTGACCGGCCGCCACGAGTTCTTCTCGGGCGTCACCCACACCATCTATGAGCGCGAGCGCATGAGCCTCAAGGCCTTCACCCTCGCCCAGGCGCTCCGCGACGCAGGCTACGCCACCGGCGTCTTCGGCAAATGGCACCTCGGCGACGAGGCGCCCTACCAGCCCGGCGCACGCGGCTTCAGCGAGGTCTTCATCCACGGCGGCGGCGGCATCGGCCAGACCTACCCGGGCTCCTGCGGCGACGTGCCGAACAACAGCTACTTCAGCCCCGTGATCCGCCATAACGGCGCCTTCGTGCGCACCCAGGGCTTCTGCACCGACGTCTTCTTCGAGCGCGCCCTCGGCTGGATCGACGCACGCCGCAAGACCGGCGAGCCGTTCTTCTGCTACCTCGCCCCCAACGCGCCCCACGGCCCCTTCCACGCGCCCGACCGCTGGCGCCGCCGCTATACCGAAGCCGGCCTGGACGACGACGCCGCAGGCTTCTGCGGCATGGTCGAGAATATCGACTGGAACGTCGGACGCCTGGTCGCCCAGCTCGACGCCTGGGGCCTCTCCGAGACCACGCTGCTGCTCTTCCTCGGCGATAACGGCACCTGCCAGCGCCGCCTGTTCGACGGCGGCATGCGCGGCGCAAAGGGCACGCCCTTCGAGGGCGGCACGCGCGTCGGCCTCCTCGCCCGCTGGCGCGGGGTGCTGCCGGAAGGCGCCACCACCCCCGCCCTCACCGCGCATATCGACCTCTTCCCCACCCTCTGCAGCCTCGCAGGCGCACGCCCGCCCGCCGACACGCGCCGCGACGGCCGCTCGCTGCTCCCGCTCTTCCTGAAGCCCGACGCGCCCTGGGAGGACCGCACGCTCTTCACCCATCTCGGACGCTGGAAACCCGGCACAGACCCGGACGCCGTCCGCCACGACACCTGCGCCGTCCGCAACGCCCGCTTCCGCCTCGTCAACCACGCCGCCCTCTACGACCTCGCGGCCGACCCCTCCGAGAAGCGCAACGTCGCCGAGCAACACCCCGAGGAGGTCGCGCGCCTGCGCGAAGCCTTCGACGCCTGGTGGGCCGCCGTGCGGCCCTGCCTGGAAAACGAGAACCCCGCCGACGTGCCCTCCCAGAACCCGTTCAAGACCGCCTACTGGCAGCAGTTCGGCCACTGAGAGCGGCACCCCGGCCGCGCCTCAGCCCTCGCGCAACTGACCCAGCCGGGCGCACGGCGGCAGCACGCCCACCAGCGGCCGCGCATAGTCGAGGAACGCCTGCGTCACATGGTTGCCCGCCTTATTGATGAAGGCGTCCGGCATCCGGCGCGTCTCCTTCGCCACCAGCCGCAGCGGGATCACCGCGAACTCCACCCCGTATTTCTTCGTGGCCTTGCGCCGGATCGCGACCGACCCGCTCGAGACCTCGTCGCTGACCGCCGCCTCGACCGCCGCCACACCCACCAGCCGCGCCTCCAGCGCGTCCGTCGCCGAGGCGATCCCCGGGAACGAGCGCTGCAGATAGCCGAACGTGTCGGCGCGCACCCGCTTGATCCCCGCCTGCTCCTTCACGACCTTCGCCAACAGGTCGCCCAGCGCGCCCGTGCCGCTGAGCTGCACGTTGCCGTGCGAGTCGACCTCCTGCGTGAACTTGGCGAGGATCGGCGTGCCGTCCTGGTCGGCGATGCCCTCCGACACCGCCACCACGCAGCGCCCGTACCGCTTCACCGCGGCCTTGACGTCCTTCACGAACCCCTCGACGCTGAACGGCCGCTCCGGCAGATAGATCAGGTGCGGGCCGTCATCCTCCTCCTGACGCGCCAGCGCCGCCGCCGCCGTCAGGAACCCCGCGTTACGCCCCATGATCACATCGATCTTCACCCCGCCCAGCGCACGGTTGTCCAGATCGTCGCCCTTCACCGCACACGCCACGAAGCGCGCCGCGCTGCCGTACCCCGGCGTGTGGTCGTTCTCGCGCAGGTCGTTGTCGATCGTCTTGGGGATGTGGAAGCAGCCGATGGCATACTCCTCGCGCACCGCCTCCTCGTTGATGATGTGCACCGTCTCGGCCGAGTCGTTGCCCCCGATATAGAAGAAGTAGCGCACCTCCAGCTTGCGCAGCACCTTGAAGATCGACTGACAGTCCTCCGGCGTGGGCTTGCGCCGCACCGAGCCCAGCGCCGACGACGGCGTGTTGGCCACCGCCTCCAGCGTCTTGCGGCTCTCCTTACGCAAGTCCACGAAACGCTCATCCAAAATCCCCTGGATGCCGTGCAGCGCGCCGTAAATCTTCCCGACCGCCTTCAGCTCCCGCGCCGCCAGCACCGCGCCCACCAGGCTCTGGTTGATCACCATCGACGGGCCGCCGCTCTGGGCGATCAGCATATTCCCTTTTTTCATCCGTTGCATCCCTTCTCTTAAAGTGCCCGCTTATGATACACTGCCGTTATGGCCAATGGCAAACCCGAGTTTACACCCCGCGAAGAGCCCGCCGCCGACGAGGCCTGCGACTTCTCCTTCACGCCCACCGAGTCCGCCTACACCGTCAGGCCCTCGCCCGCACGCCGCCAGCTCACCCCCCGCGGCGAGGCCCACAACCGCAACGTCCGGCGCCTGTTCGACCGCGTCGTCCCCGGCCTGCCGATCGACGCCGAGCCGCCTGAGACGCGCTGCGACGCCGAGCCGTTCGCCGCCGCCATCGAGCGCACGCTCAAACGCCTCCGCATCGACGCCACGCCGTGGCTGGACGAGCTGGCCCTCGCCTGGCCGCAGCTCGTCCCCCCCGAAGTCGCCCGCGTCTCACGCCCCGGCAAATGGGACAACGGCATCCTCTACGTCTACGTGACCACCTCCGTCAAGCTCTTCGAGCTGCGCCGCCAGCACCTCGCCCGCATCGAACAGGCCGTGCGCGCCTTCGCCCGCGACGGACGCGTCCGCCAGGTCCGCCTGATGGTCAACGCCGTCGACCTCCCCTTCTGAACCCAACCCCGCGACAAGACCCCACACGCCGGCCGCGCCGGCCTGAAAGGAGACCATGCTCCCGCGAACCCTCGAACTCAACGCCTGGACCTCTGAGAAGCGCTGCCGCG
Source organism: Verrucomicrobiota bacterium (assembly GCA_022704145.1). Classification (GTDB taxonomy): domain Bacteria; phylum Verrucomicrobiota; class Kiritimatiellia; order RFP12; family UBA1067; genus JAKJGY01. The sequence continues at coordinate 1,407 of JAKJGY010000050.1, read as the reverse complement.
CCGCCGTCGCCGCACTCGCCAAGAAACGCTTCACCGCCCTCTACTGCGCCACCCCCCAGGAGGCCGCCGACTATATCCTGCAGCAGGCCGCCACCGCCCGGACGGTCGGCTTCGGCGGCTCGCTCTCCGTGGCCGACCTCAAGCTCGCCGCCACCCTCGCCGAACAGGGCAAGGAGCTGCTCAACCACGGCCTCCCCGACCTGACCCCCGAGCAGAAGCGCGAGACCATGTGCCGCCAACTGACCTGCGACCTCTTCCTCACCGGCACCAACGCCCTCACCCTCGACGGCTGCCTCGTCAACATCGACGGCATCGGCAACCGCGTCGCCGCCATGATCTACGGGCCCGCCAAGGTCATCGTCGTGGCCGGACGCAACAAGCTCGTCGACGGCGACCTCGCCGCCGCCCTCAGGCGCGTCAAGGAGTTCGCCGCGCCCCCCAACGCCATGCGCCTCGCCAAGCAGACCCCGTGCGCAACCACCGGCTTCTGCTGCGACTGCGACTCCCCCCAGCGCATCTGCCGCGTGATCACCGTCATCGACAGCCGGCCGAGCCTCTCCGACCTCCATGTGCTGGTCGTCAACGCCGACATGGGCCTCTGAGCCCCACGCCTCAGCCGCCCCGCCCCTCAGCCTCCAACGCCTCGCGCAGCCGCCCCAGACAGCGCGACAGGCGGCTGCCGACCGTGTTCACCGCCACCCCCTCGCGCTCCGCGATCTCACGGTAGCTCAGCCCGTCGCCATAAAACTGCCGGATCAGCCCCTGGCACCCCGGCTCCAGCCGCGCCAGCGCCGCCCGCGCCGTCTCCGCTCGCTCGGCGCGCTGGATCGCCCACACCGGATCGTACGACTCGCCCGCCGCCACGTCCGCCTCGCCCCACTCGCCGTCCTCGTCCCAGAAGCCCAGCGGCGACAGCCGCCCCTGCTCCCGCAACACCTTACGCAACTGGTCGATGCACCGGTTCACGCAGATGCGCTTGACAAAGGCCTCCAGCGAGCCCTCCGACTCCAGACGGCCCACCGACCGCACGACCGCCACACGGATGCCCTGCACCACATCCTCACACGTGTGCGCGTCAAAATGCCAGCGCGGCCACGCCGCGACCGAACGGATCAGAGCGTCGTAACGCGCGAAAAAATCGCGCCACACCCGCTCGTCACCCTCCCGCAGCGCCCGCACCGACGGCACGCCCGCCTCTATCGCTGGTCCCGCCACACACCACCCCGCTTGATCAGGCCCTTCCCGCAACCCGGCGTCATCCGCACGAAATTCATTGACAGAATAGCCATTTTCGTGGGAAGAAGGAAGTGTTTTCAGCGACTATACCGATGTGGCGGGACAACCGCCCGGGAACGGCCGACCGCCCCCGACCGAACGGAACACGTTATGCGCGACAAACCGACATGC
>JAKJGY010000245.1 GCA_022704145.1 Verrucomicrobiota bacterium | reverse complement strand
GTCGCCGTTCTTGACCACGTACGTCACCGTCGGACCCGTCACCGCCGGGGCCTTGGTGGGCGACGCCGTCTTGGGCGCCGAGACCTTCGGCGTGCTCACCGGCACATGGCGCGGCTTCGAAAGGTCGACCTGTCCCGGAAGCTGGATCACCTGGCCAATGCGCAGCCGGTTGGGCGAGATGCCGGGATTGACCGCCACCACGTCCTGCCAGCGCAGGCCATACTTGTAGGCCACCGCCGTGATCGTGTCGTCCTTCTGCACCGTGTACGGCGTGGTCGAAGCCACGACCGGCAGCGGCTCAACCGGAGCCGCCTCGACCACCGGCGCCGTCTCGACCACCGGCGCGACCGCCACACCCTCACCAGGGATCGTGGTAACCCCCGCGCCCTCCTCCGTCTTCCGCGCGCCGAACAGGCCGCAACCCTGCATCAAGAGGCACCCTGCCACCAGATTGGCGCCCGCCACCACACGCACGACTTGCCGCTTCATTGTATCTCCTTGTCCTTACTCACTATCTTTCAGAGGAGGAACGCCCGAGAGATCCGCAACCGCGCGGACCTGTGACGTGAAACGCTCTCCCCTTTCCCGATAGCTGTTAAACTGATCAAAACTGGCCGTTCCGGGCGATAACAGCACGGTCTCGCCCGCACGGGCCTCGCAGACGGCGCGCTCGACGGCGCGCTCGAGTGTCCCGCACTCCTCGCAGGGCACCGCAGGCGACCAAGCCTCACGCATCTGCCCCGAACAACGTCCGATAAGATATACCTTTTCGGTGGTTTGTGTCAGCAACTCTTTTACTGCCCCAAGGTCGTTTTCCTTGAGCAGCCCGCCCGCGATCAGACGGACCGGCTTACGCACCATGCGCAGGCCCGCCGCCAGCGCCGTCAGGCTGGTCGCCTTCGAGTCATCCACATAGGTTACGCCGCCACGGCTGACCCCCACCCGCTGCACGCGGTGCGACAGCGGCACGAACTCCGCGAGGCCGCGCGCGACCTGCCCGGGAGTCAGTCCCGCGTGCAGCAGTGCGGCCGTCCCCGCCGCCGCCGCCAGCCCGAGCACCTCGTTGTCAAACCACGACCCCGCCGTCGGAACAGCCACCGACTCACCCGCGAACGTCCCGCGGATCTCCCGCCCCGTATACGTCCAGTCGGCACCCGCCCCGGCACCGAAACGCTGGCACGCCACCCCGGCAGGCACACGCCCCTCTTCGTCAAAACCCTCAGGCAGGAGCGCGCATTCGCCAGGCCCCATGTTCTCGAACAGGCGCAGCTTCAGCCCCTTATACTCGGCCATGTCGCGATGCCGGTCAAGATGGTCCGCCTGCAAGTTGAGCAGCACCGCCACCTGCGGACGGAGCGTCCGCGTATGCTCCATCTGAAACGAGCTGACCTCGGTCACCGCCCATGCCAGACCGGGCCGCTCAAGGGCCAGACGGCAGAGCGGAATCCCGTAGTTGCCCGCAGGGGAAGCGCTGACCCCCGCCAGCACCAGCGTGTCGGCACAGAGCTTGACCAGCGAACTCTTGCCCTTGCTGCCGGTCACCGCCAGGATGCGCCCCGGCCAGTAGCAGGCCCCGACCTCCAGCTCCGAGACCAGCGGCACGCCCCGCGCCCGGCAGGCCTCGACCCACGGGTGGCCCAGCGCAAAGGCCGGACTGACCACACAGACGTCGAACGGCCCCTCAGGCAGCGCGCCTTTGCCAAACCGAACTTCGCCTCCGGCCTGTCGCACACGCGCGACAGCCGCCGCCTGACGCCCCTCGCCGTCGGCCTCCTCGTCCACCACGCAGACCTGCCCGCCGCGCGCGCGCAGCAGCAGCGCCGCAGCCTCGCCGCTCACGCCCAGCCCGAGCACCAGCGCCCGCATGCCGTCATACTTACAGTTCATCGAGTATCCGCTCCAGCCGCACCGCACGCGACGCCTTCAGCAATACGCTGTCGCCTGCTGCCACATAACCCTTGACCGCCACCGCCGCTTCAGCCGCATCCGCACAGCAGCGCACACCCAACGCCGGATATCCGGCGCGCACCGCCTCCTCCGCCAGATAGCCGCACGCGTCGCAGCCCACCGCAAACAGCGCCTCGGGGGCGAGCCGCGCCACATGCCGGCCCAGCTCGCGATGATACGACTCGCTCAGGGCCCCCAGCTCACGCATGTCGCCCAGCACCAGCACGCGCCGGCCGTCACACGGCAGCCGCATAAAGGCCTCCAGCACCGCCGCCATACTGCTGGGGTTTGCGTTGTACGCGTCATTCACCACGCGCACCCCGCCACGCTCATGCCGCTCCCAGCGCATCCCGGGAAGCGCCAGCTCGCGCAAGGCCCGCGCCGCCGCGTCCGGCGCCACGCCCGACTCGTGCGCCACCGCGAACGCCAGCAACAGGTTCGATGCGTTGTACGCGCCGGGCAACCCGCTCCGCAGCACGCAGGACGCCCCTGTCGCGCATACGGTCACCCGCAGCACGCCGTCACACGGCTCCAGCAGCTCGCCGTAGTAGTCCGCCTCACGCGTGACCTGCGACACCGTCACGAGCCGCCCCGTCACACAGGCGCGCAAACGGTCATAACAGGCGGTCTCCAGACTCAGCACCGCGAGACCGTCGGGCGGCACCGCACGCAGCAGCGCGCCCTTCTCCTCCGCGATCGCCTCCAGCGTGCCGAAATGCTCGATGTGCGCCGGCCCGATGCTGGTGACCACCGCCACGTCCGGCCGCATCACTGCGGCCAGCCGCGCGATCTCCCCCGGATGGTTCATGCCCGCCTCGAACACGCCGAACGCCGTCTCCGTCCCCAATCCGAGCACGCTCAGCGGCAGGCCGACCTCGTTGTTGTAGTTGCCCGGTGTGGCCCAGACCGGGCCGGCCGCGGCCAGCAGCGCCGCCGTCATCTCCTTGGTGGTGGTCTTGCCGGAACTGCCCGTCAGCCCCACCACCCGCGCGCGGCTCGCCAGCCGCCAGGCGCGCGCCGCGTCGCCCAGCGCGCGCAAGGTGTCGCGCACGCGGATCAGCGGCCAGCCGGCCTCCGGCGACTGCCATCCGTCATCGACCAGCGCCGCCGCCGCACCCGCCGCCAGCGCCTGGCCGACGAACGCGTGCCCGTCCATCCGCTCGCCCCGAACCGCCACGTAGAGGTTGCCGGGCACCAGCCGGCGCGTGTCCTGCGTCACTCCGCAGAACGACTCCGGCAGGGACTGGGGCTCCCCGCCGACCCATCGCGCGAACTGACGCGCGTCAAATACCGGAAGACCGTCACCCATCGCCCTGCCCCGCCTTCACGCGCGCCCGGCCGCCGCCGCGGCCAGTCCGGCCGCCTCCTCCGCCACCACCCGGCGGTCGTCGAACGGGATCGTACGCGCCGCCAGCTCCTGAAACGACTCGTGGCCCTTTCCGGCCACCAGCACCACATCGCCCGCACCCGCCAGGGCCAGCGCCCGGCGGATCGCCGCCCGCCGGTCCGGCTCCACCGTGACCGACGTCCCCTCCGGGATGCCGGCCAAGATCTCGGCGATGATCGCCTCCGGCTCCTCGGTGCGCGGATTGTCCGAAGTGACCACCAGATGGTCCGCCGCGGCCGCACAGGCCCGCCCCATCAGCGGACGCTTGGTGCGGTCTCGGTCGCCGCCGCAGCCGAACACGACCAGCAGCCGCCCCGCGGTCGTCTCGCGCAACGTGCCCAGCACATTCTTGAGCGCGTCGTCGGTGTGCGCGTAATCCACGTACACGGCCACCGGCTGCGGCACCGGCACGCGCTCCAGCCGGCCCCACCGGGGCTGCGCGCCCTCCAGCGCCGCGCCCACCGCATCAAGCGGCACGCCAGCCTCCAGCGCCAACCCCGCCGCACACAGCATGTTCGCGATATTGTAACGGCCCGCCAGACTCACCCGCACCGCCAGGCGCCGCCCGTCCGGCAGCGCGAGCACAAAGCGACTCCCCTCCGCCGCCAGAGCCACCTCCTCCGCCCGCACGTCGGCCGCCGCGCCAAACCCGCAGGTCACCCGGCGCAGCGGCAACGTGGCGAGGTACCCGCTCATCCGCTCCCCATAGCCGGCATCGATGAAACACACCGCTGGCGCGCCGGGACACTCCTCCGCGAGCTGGGCGAAAAGCCGCTGCTTCGCCTGATAGTAAGCCTCCATCGTGTGATGGTAGTCCAGGTGATCCTGCGAGAGGTTCGTAAAGGCCGCGCCCGCGAACCGCAGCCCAGCCACGCGCTGCTGGTCGAGCGCGTGCGACGAAACCTCCATCACCGCAGAGTCGCAGCCCGCACCCTGCATCGCGGCCAAGAGCCCCTGCAGCTCACACGCGTCCGGCGTGGTGCGCGTCGCCGGTATCGCACGGCCGCCATACTCCACCTGGACCGTGCTCAGCAGGCCCGGCTGGCGCCCCCCCGCACGCAACAGCTCACGCAACAGCCAGGCGGTCGTGGTCTTGCCGTTCGTGCCGGTCACACCGAAGACCTCCAGCTTACGGGCCGGCCAGCCGTTCAGCGCCGCAGCCAGCAGCCCCAGCGCGCGCCGGGCGTCCTTGACCCGCACCAGGCTGCGCGCGCAATCCGGCGGCACCCCCTCGGCCACCACCGCCACCGCACCCCGGGCGAGCGCAGCCGCCGCATACCGCGCCCCGTCCTCACGGTTCCCGCTCACCGCCACAAACAGGTCGCCGGGCCGCACCCGCCGCGAATCGCACTGCACGCCGCCAAAGGCGACCGCAGGCAGCCGGTCGACCGCCAACGGCAGCAGCTCCGGTATTTCGTTTAGCCTCATGACCCCCACTCCGCTCAAGGACGGCCCGTGACCGCCACCTCTTCCTCAGGCTCATCCGGCGGCACCGCCAGATACTGCGCCGTCGCCGCAGCGATACGCGCGAAGACCGGCGCGGACACGAAACCGCCCGTATGTTGCGGACGCGGCCGCTCCACCGAAACCAACACGCTGAAGACCGGTTCGCGCGCCGGCACAAAGCCGACAAAGGAGGCGTAATAATCCGTACTCGAGTACCCGCCCGGCACCGCCTTCTGCGCCGTGCCTGTCTTGCCGCCCACCGAGTAGCCCCGAACCGTGGCGCGCTTGCCCGTGCCGCCCTCCTCGGTCACCCCGATCAGCATCTCCCGCACCGAGCGCGCCACCTCCGGCCGGACCGGCCGGCCCAGCACCTTGGGCGCGGCCTGAAAGAT
>JAKJGY010000001.1 GCA_022704145.1 Verrucomicrobiota bacterium | reverse complement strand
CCCCGCGCGTGCCGAGGCGAGCTGCACGCCGTGGCGGGCGAGCTGTCCGGCGGGGAAGAACGAGCGGCGATAGGAGGAGATCACGATCTCGGCCGCGCCCTTGCTGGCGCTGTACGGGTCATGGCCGCCGAGGGGGTCGCCCTCGCTGTAACCCTCGGGCTGCTCGAGGTTCTCATAGCACTTGTCGGTGGTGACGCAGACCACGGCGCAGGGCCTGCCGCAGAGGCGGACCGCCTCGAGCAGGCTGGCGGTGCCCAGCGTGTTGGCCGCGAAGGTCTCATAAGGGGTGCTGTAGCTCTCGAGGACAAGCGCCTGGGCCGCGAGGTGCAGGATCAGCTCCGGCCTGACGGAGGCGAGGCACGCGGCGAGCCGCTCGCGCTCGAGCAGGTCGCCGGCGGTCTCGCCCGCGAGGAGCGGGGCCACCCGCGCGAGCGCGTAGACGGAGGGGTCTGTGGGCGGCGGGAGCAGGGCGTACCCGTACACTTCGGCGCCGAGGCGGCGAAGCCAGAGGGCCAGCCAGGCCCCTTTGAAGCCGGTATGTCCGGTGATGAGCACACGCCGTCCGGCAAGTCCGTTGAGGTCTGTCATGAGGGGAAAGTCCAAGGGGCGCGTCCGGTCTGCCACAGCTCCTCGAGCACCTGCTTCTCGCGGAGCGTGTCCATCGGCTGGAAGAAGCCGTTGTGGCGGAACGCCATGAGCTGGCCGTCGCGGGCGAGGCGCTCGAGCGGCTCGCGCTCCCACACGGTCTCGTCACCGGCGATATAGTCGAAGACACCCGGCTCCAGCACGAAGAAGCCGCCGTTGATCCAGCCCTCGCCGGTCTGGGGCTTCTCGAGAAAGTCGGTCACCTGGTCGCCGTCGGTACGTACGCTGCCGAAGCGCGAGGGCGGGCGGACGAGGGTGACGGTGGCGAGGCGGCCGTGCGCGCGGTGGAAGGCGAGCAGGGCGGCGAGGTCGACGTCGGCCAGGCCGTCGCCGTAGGTGGCCATGAAGGTGCCCGCGCCGACCCAGGGGGCCAGGCGCCGGATGCGGCCGCCGGTCATGGTGCCGACGCCCGTGTCGACCAGGTCGAGCCGCCAGGGCCGGGCCTGTCCGCGATGGACGGTCGTGGCGCCGGTGGCGAGGTCGACGGTGAGGTCGCTGTTGACGGTGTAGTAGTTGAGGAAGAACTCTTTGATGCACTGCCCCTTGTAGCCGAGGGCGACCGCGAACTCGTTGAAGCCGAAATGCGAGTAGATCGAGAGCACGTGGCAGAGGATGGGCATGCCGCCGATCTCGACCATCGGCTTGGGGCGCAGGACTGTCTCCTCCGACAGGCGCGTCCCGAGGCCGCCCGCCAAAATCACCGTTTTCATGTCTCCACTATAGCGTTTTTCCGCCGTTTTTCAATCCGTTTCAGGCAGGGTGAGAAAATGGAGACCCGGCGGTTCTGTCCGGTGGCGGCGCAATGGGCAGGCCGCTTACGGGCAGGGTGTGACCGGCTTCCGTAAAACATCGATAAGTTTGACGCATAACCTCTATCGACAGGGCAAGTCCGCTGACGTAGAATACCGTGCTATACACGAGAAAGGGGCGTGCCGGATGAGGGGGAGCGTGCTGTTGGGCGTTTTCGCGGCTGTGGCGCTGGGGGTGCGGGCCGCAGGGCTGGAGGAGGGGTTCCGCGAGGTGCCGGTCCGGGATCGGCCGTGGGCGTACTGGTGGTGGCTGAACGGGCATGTGGACAAGGAGACCATCACCCGCGACCTGGAGGCGATGCGGCGTGTGGGCTTCGGCGGCCTGCTGATGTTCGACGCGCGTGGCTATCATGACGACACGCGGCATGTGGTGCTGCCCCCGCCCGCGATGGAATTCATGAGCGAGGAGTGGCGCGAGCTGCTGAAGTTCGGCATTCAGGAGGCGGCGCGTGTCGGGCTGGAGGTGAGCGTCAACCTCAGCAGTTGCGCGGGCGCGCTCAAGGGGCCTTGGCCGGTGGGGCCGGACGCGCCCAAGCGGCTGATCTTCCAGACCGTGCCGCTGGCGGGCGGTGCGGAGCAGGCGCTGCCGCTGGCGCGGCCCGAGCGCGAGCATTACTGGGAGGTGGCGCTGTTCGCGGTGCGTTACGGGGGGCGGCCCGTCGAGGCCTCAGGCGCGTGGCTGAACGCGGGCGACGGCGTCTACACCATGAAGGCGACCTCCGGCCGGCGCCTGGACGAGCAGCAGGCGGTCGAGGCGCATCGGGCGCTGGAGGTGGTGGAGCTGACCGGCCGGCCGGCGTGGCGTGTGCCGGCGGAGGGCCAGTGGGCGCTGGTGCGTTTCGGGTACACGACGATCGACGGTCACGAGTTCGATGTCGACGTGCTCGACCCGAAGGCGGTGGAGGGCCATTTCAACCGTATGGGCCGCGCGCTCATCGCGGACGTGGGGCCGCTGGCGGGCACGACCCTGACGCACTTCTACAGCGTGAGCTGGGAGGGCGCGGTGCCGACCTGGACGGGCGGCTTCGAGGCGGCTTTCGAGCGTTACCGCGGCTACGCGCTCCGGCCGTGGCTGCCGGTGCTGGCCGGTTTCACGGTCAAGGAGGAGTCCGCCTCACAGGCCTTTCTGGACGATTACCGGCGTGCGCGCAACGATTGCTTCCGCGACAACTTTTACGGCACGCTGATGCGTCTGAGCCACGCCTGCGGGCTCAAATGGCACGCGGAGTCGGGCGGGCCGTGGGTGCGCAAGCCCGAGATCTTCGGCGAGGCCGACCAGCTCGCGTTCCTGGCCCGCACGGATATGCCGCAAGGCGAGTTCTGGTACACGGGGAACCCCGACCGGCGGGGGCGGCAGATCAGCCGTGCGCCTGCGAACACGGCGCACATCTACGGCAAGCGGCTGGCGGCGGCCGAGGCGTTCACCCACATGACGCGCCATTGGACGCCCTATCCCGCGACGCTCAAGCGCAGCGGCGACGAGAGTTTCATCGACGGGGTCAACCAGCTCGTCTGGCACACGTTCACCTGTTCGCCAAAGAAGTTTGGCGTGCCGGGCAGCGAGTACTTCGCGGGGACGCACATTAACCCGCACGTGACGTGGTTCGAGCAGGCCGCGCCCTTCATCACCTATCTGGGCCGCTGCCAGCACCTGCTGCGGCAGGGGCTCTTCGTGGCGGATGTGTGCGCGTATGTGGGCGACCGTCCCTATCAGCACTGGGGGCGCTACACGACCAACTGGACAGACCAGGCGACGCTGGCGCTGCCTCCCGGCTACGGATATGACGTGGTCAACAACGAGGTCCTGCTGGAGCGGCTGACGGTTCAGGACGGCCGGCTGGCGCTGCCGGACGGCATGAGTTACGCGGTGTTGGCGGTGGATCTCGACACGGACGAGGCCGCGCTGCCGGCGCTGCGTAAACTGGAGGCGCTGAAGCGGGCGGGCGCGCCTGTGGTGTTCGGCGCGCGGCGGCCGCGGCGTGCGCCGGGCGGCGCTGACGGCGGCGAGGTCCGGCGGCTGGGCGCGGCGCTCTGGGACGGGGCGGACACGAAGCTGGCCGGCGCGCTCAAGGGGCTGGGGCTTCCGCCCGATTTCGAGGGGCCTTTCGAGTACACGCACCGCCGCGACGGCGACACCGACCTCTACTTTGTGGCGGGGACGGGCAAGGCGGAGTGCGTGTTCCGCGTGGGCGGAAAGCGGCCCGAGCTGTGGGATGCGGTCAGCGGCCGGATCGAGACGGCGGTCGAAAGCCGGGTGACGGAGGACGGGCGGGCCGCGCTGACGCTCGACCTGCCGGAACACGGCTCGGTGTTCGTGGTGTTTCGCAGCAGGGGGCAGGAGGCGCGCGTCGCGCGTCGCGAGACGCGTGTCTCGACGAGTCCTCAGCTTGTCACGCTGTCCGGGCCTTGGGAGGTCGCGTTCCAGCCTGGCCGTGGCGCGCCTGAGAAAGCGACCTTCGAGTCGCTGATCGACTGGACGCAGCACGCCGATGACGGGATCAGGCACTTCTCGGGGACGGCGACCTACCGCAAGACCTTCGCGGCCACGGCGGAGCAGGCCGGGTGCGAGGTGTTCCTGAACTTGGGTGCGGTGGCCGCGCTGGCGCAGGTGCGGCTCAACGGCAAGGATCTCGGCGTGGTCTGGACGGCGCCGTGGCGGGCGGAGCTGACCGGTGCGCTGAAGGCGGGCGCGAACGAGCTGGAGATCGCGGTCACCAACCCGTGGGCCAACCGGCTGGTGGGTGACGCGGGGCTGCCGCCCGAGAGGCGTGTCGCGATGAGCAACATGCAGCTTGAGAAGGGCAAGCGTACGCTGAAGGCGTTCCAGGGGTTCGCCTCGGAGGACCCGCTGCAGCCTTCCGGCCTGATGGGGCCGGTTACGTTGAGCGTCACGCGCGCGGCGCGCTGACGGCCCGTTCGCGCTGGGGTGCGGCCCGGGCTGTCGCCAAGGTCACGGCTGGGCCAGCTTGGCGATTTCATCGGGCGGCAGCACGCGCCGGTAGACGCGGACGTTGTCGAGCCAGCCCTTGAAGCGGGAACGGGTCAGGTCGGGGCCGAACGCGCCGACCGTCAGCGTGTCTCCCGGCACGATGAACCCGAGCCGTTCCAGGCGGGCGACCTCGCGGCCGTTGACATAGAGGCGCATGAGCCGGTTGTCGAAGGTGGCCGCGACATGCGACCACGTGTGGGGCGGCAGGGGCTCCGGGGCGATCAGGGAGTGGCTCCAGCTTTCGCGTGGCACCTGCCAGTCGGGGCGCCCCGCGTTGAGTCCGAGGCGGTACCCCTCCGTCCCGCCCTCCACGGTGTTGAGCATCCAGCGGTCGCTCTGCCGCTCCTCGGAAGGGTTGCACCAGAGGGCCACGGTGATGCCGCCGGGATTGAAGAACGGCGCGGGGACCGCGGCGGTGGCGCCGCCCTCGCCGCAGCGCAGAACGCGGCCGCCGCGTCCGCTGTCGAGGGTCAGCCCCGTGCAGGTGAGGTGCAGGCGGCTTGGGGAGGCGTCCGCCAGAGCCTCTCCCGTGAGCGTCTCAAAATTCCAGTCGGCGAGCAGGTCGCCGGTGATGCGTATCGGTTGCCAGGGCTTTCGCTCGCCGAAGGCGGCCCGCACCGCCTCGTAGCGCCGCTGGGGGGGCGGCAGGCCGAGGTCCTCAGGGATCACGTCGGTCAGGGCCTCCGGCGCCCAGTCGGTGCAGAAGACCCGCTTGAGCGCGTTGACGAAGGTGAAGCCCGTGCCGGAGGTCGGCTCGAGGTAGTGGCCTTCGCCGAACTCGGTCCAGTTGTCGAAGACGACGATCTTGCTGTCCCAGCGTCCGGCGGGTTTGGCGTCGACGAGCGCCCGGGCATCGCGGCAGGCCGCCTCGAAGTGGGCTGCCTTGGGATCCTTGATATAGCTGCCGAGGCCGCGCTTCACGCGCCCCCACGGCCGGGTGTCCCAGCCCATGACCACATTCGGAATATCGGGAACCTTCCCGGTGGAGGCGTCGCGGTCGATCCAGGTCTGGCGGTACCGGCTGAGCACGTCGGCATGGTCCTGGTAGGCGTGGCCTGCGGCGTCCTCGCCGGCGACCTTCACGCCTGCGGGGAACAGGCCATAGCCGGAGACCGCGTCCCAGCCGCTGGCGGCGATATCCGCGCCGAGACGCGTATCGGCGGCATCCATGCAGGCGATGAGGCGCAAGCCGTCGAAGCCCGCCAGTCGGCACTGGGCGCGCATCTTGTCGAGAGCGGCTTTTGTCCGCTCCGGGCCGCCCAGCTCGGCGAGCAGGATACGGGGCTGCCACACGAAGAGCACCGGCCGGTTGTCGAGCTTGAGGTAGGAGGGGTGCGTGAAGTAGTTCTTGATCCAGAACGGCAGGACGTTGTTGAGCAGGTCGGCCTCGTCCCTGACGCCTTTGGCGCAGCCGTTCTCCCACATGATGGTAAACTTGAAGGCGTCGCGATAGCGGGCGTTGAACAGGCCCTCGTGGATCGCATGGCCGAGCCGCTGATCGATCACCGGCTCGAAGTCCGCCCGGTACCAGCAGTAGATGAACCCGGTGACGCCGTGCTCAAGGGCGTACTTGATATGCCAGTCCGCCACCTCGGGCGTGCCCTCGTCATACCAGCCGAGGGCGGGGCGGAGCGCGGGCCACGGTTCGATCTTCTGCCAGCCGAGGTGCGTGCCCTCCTTCCAGAGCGCGCAATAGTGCATCAGGGTGATGTAGTCGGTCTTGGCCGGTCTCGGCTGCGGCACGTAGTCGGTCGCAGGCAGGTCAGGCCGGGGCTCGACGTGCAGCGACAGCTCCTGGGTACGCGGCTGCGCCGCGCCCGCGGCGACGCGCACGCTGACCGTGTAGGTGCCGGGCTTGGAGGCGCGGAAGCGCCAGGTGGCGAGGTCGGCGTCGTCCATGCCCAGAAAGGGGAGCGTCTGCCGGGCCGGCCCTAAGAGTTCGAGACCGCGCGGGGCGGTCAGCCGGAGCGAGACGTCCTCAGCCTCGCCGCCGACATTCTGAACGCTGACGACCACGCTCTCCTCGCGTCCGGGGCGCAGTTTGGCGCGGCCGGCGGCGAAGGAACGGATGAAGAAGGCGGGTGCGCCCACAGGGCGGTCGGCCAGGGTCAGCGTGCGCAGGCGGAGCGGCCCGCTGCCGCCGGAAAAGCTGAGCGCGACGCGGCGCAGCCTGCCGGTCCAGGCGTCGGAGAGCGCGCCGGAGATGACGGTGGGGCGGCCGCCCGGCTGGAGTGCGAAACTGAGCGTCCCCGTGCCGGCATCGGTCACGAAGTCGAGGCAGCCGGTCCAGCCGGAGCCCGCGTCTTTCGCCTCGAGGCAGAGGAAGGGGTAGGGGGCGAGGTCCACAGAAAGCTCCGGGCTGGCCAGAAGGGCGGCGGGCGAGTCGAACGTGGCCAGGAGCGGGGTCTGCCGGGCGTCGCAGGTCGCGCCGTTGCAGGGCTGCCAGCCGGCCCACGCGGAGGGCCCGCCGAGCGCGAGGGACCCGTCGGCGGCGGGACGGCGGCGGGAGCGCGCGAACCCTCCGAAAAGCCAGGGGCGGGGGGTGGCGGGCGCTGGCTCCGAAAGACGGTCCAGCCCCGCCAGGCAGGCGGCCCGCTCCAGGCTCGGGTTGCGGATCTCGAGCTGGGCGAGCGTGCCGGCGAGCGGGCCGCACAGCACCGGTTTGGCTCCGGGCGTGATCCGGCCGAAGCGCGTCTGCCGGAAGGTCTCGCCGTTGACGTGCAGGGTCATGCTCTGGCCGGTCCAGACCGCCCGCACGTCGTACCAGGTGTCAACCGCCACCACGGGACCGCGCAGCCGGCTCTCCCACTTGCCTTCGATCTGGACAAAGAGCGAGAGCGTCCCGCCCTCGTCCGCCGTGTCCACGCGCAGCAGGTACTCGCCGTCCTTTGAGGCGAGCGTCTGCGCGCCCCGTGCCAAGGTGTCGATCCGGAAGCGGCACGCGATCTCCAGGCCGGGCCGCAGGCGCAGCGCCGGAGCGTCCGGCAGCTCCACCTTCCGGCCGGGGTTCAGGCCGCCGTCTGGAGGGATGACGACCGCAAGGTGTGCGGCCGCGTCATGCGGGGGGCGGCCTGGGGCGGGCGCGCCGCACAAGACGAGGCAGACGGGCATCAGGCTCAGGCAGACGGAGGGCAGGAAGGTCGCGTGCACGCTCATAGGGTTCCCCACGGTTCAGATGTTTGTCCGGCAGGATAGCAGAACTTGCCGTATGACGGCCAGAAGAACCGGGCGCTCCTTGTGCCGCCTGTCTGATGGCCGCACAGAGCGGCCGCGCGAAAGCGCCTTGCGGTTTTGATATGGCGTTCGGCCGACGCTTATGATATTGCTAGTACAAACTTCGGTAATGGCCGGTTTTATAGGGGGAGGCGTTCATGGCGCAAATGAAGGATGTCGCAGCGGGCGATGCCGCGCTGATTCAGGAGCTGCATACGCTGTGCGGCCGGATGAAAGCCCAGTTGGGCCAGGTGATCGTCGGCCAGACGAGCGTGATCGACGAGGTGCTGGTGGCGGTGTTCAGCCGGGGGCACGCCTTGCTGGTCGGGGTTCCCGGAGTGGCGAAGACGCTGCTCATCAGCACGATCAGCCGGGTCATGGACCTCAGTTTCAAGCGGATCCAGTTCACGCCCGACCTGATGCCCAGCGATATCACGGGCACCGACGTGCTGGAGGAGGACCGGACGACCGGGCGGCGCGAGTTCCGCTTCGTCAAGGGGCCGATCTTCGCCAACATGGTGCTGGCCGACGAGATCAACCGGACGCCGCCCAAGACCCAGGCAGCCCTGCTGGAGGCGATGCAGGAGCATTGCGTCACGGTCGGCGGCGAGAACTACCGCCTGCCCGAGCCGTTCTTCGTGCTCGCGACGCAGAACCCGATCGAGCAGGAGGGCACCTACCCGTTGCCTGAGGCGCAGCTCGACCGGTTCATCTTCAACATCATCGTGGACTACCCGAAGAAGGAGGAGGAGAGCGTGATCATCCGCCAGGTGACCGGCCCGCAGGCCGACGCCGTGGAGAAGGTGCTCGACGCCGCGCAGGTGCTCCAGATGCAGCAGCTTGTGCGCCGCGTGCCGGTGGCCGACCATGTGATCGACTTCGCGCGCGACCTGACGCGCGCCACGCGCCCGAACCAGCCGGAGGCGCCGGACTTTGTGCGCGAGATGGTGGCCTGGGGCGCTGGCCCGCGGGCGGGGATCAGCCTGATCACGGCGGCCAAGGCGCGCGCGGTGCTCTACGGCCGCTACCATGCGACCACGGCGGATGTGGCGGCGGTCGCGTATCCGGTGCTGCGCCACCGCGTGCTCACCACGTTCAACGCCGAGGCGGCGGGCGTGAAGAGCGACCAGATCATCGCGATGCTGCTGGAGCGCCTGCGCCCCTCCGAAAACTTGGACGTGTAGGACGTTTGACGCCCGGCTACAGGCTCTCCGACCTCTGACCTCCTGCCATGTCCGCCCCCTCCTATATGCAGTTTCTGCCGCCGGCGGCGCTCGCGAAGCTCGGCCGTTGCGAGCTGCTCGCGCGCGGCGTGGTGGAGGGGTTTGTCTCCGGCAAGCACAAGAGCCCGTTCAAGGGTTTCTCGGTCGAGTTCTCCGAGCATCGCCAGTATGCGCCGGGCGACGACCTGCGCAACCTCGACTGGCGTGTCCTGGCCCGCAAGGACCGCTACTACATCAAGCAGTATATCGAGGAGACCAACCTGCGGGCGACGTTGCTGCTCGACGCGTCGGGCTCGATGGCGTACGCGGGCGACGCGGCCGCGCGCCTGGACGGCAAGCCCGCCTCGAAGTTCCTGTACGCGCAGCATATCGCGGCGATGCTCGGCTACCTGCTGGTGGGCCAGCAGGACGCGGCCGGCCTGGTGACGTTCGACACGCGGCTGCGCAGTTACCTGCCCGCGCGAGCCCGCGCGAGCCAGGTGCGCGCGATCCTGGAGATGCTGGAGAAGACCGTCCCCGGCGGCGAGACCGGCCTGGCGGATATCTTTCACGATATCGCCGAGCGTGTGCCGCGGCGCGGCCTGGTGGTGATCCTCAGCGACCTGTATGACGACCCGGCGGCGCTGATCAAGGCGCTGCATCACTTCCGTTTCCGCAGGCACGAGGTGCTGCTCTTCCACATCGTCGCGGAGGAGGAGCTGACCTTCCCGTTCGACACGTTCACCAAGTTCCGCGACCTGGAGGCGCCCGAAAGCCTGCTGCCGATCGACCCGCGCACGATCCGCGCCACCTATCTTGAGCGCATGCGCGGCTTCCTGGCGGATATCGAGTCGGCGTGCGGTCGTATGAAGATCGACTATGTGCGCATGAACACGCGCGTGCCCTATGATGAGGCCTTGGCGGCCTACCTGGCGACGCGCGGCTAGCGAACGACTGGACCTGATTGAGACGGCATGCTGTTCTTAAATCCATTTCTGCTGCTGGGGCTGGCCGGGATCGCGATCCCGGTCATCATCCATCTCTTCAACCGCCGCAACGCCCGCGAGGTGCTTTGGGGGGCGATGCGTTTCCTGCTCGACAGCCTGCTGCAGCGCCGCCGCAGCCTGCTGCTGGAGGAGATGCTGCTGCTGGCCGCGCGCTGCCTGATTGCGGGCTGTGCGGTGCTGGCGATGGCGCGGCCCTTCGTGCCGGCCGGCTCCGCCTTCCCGTGGTGGCTGGTGCTGCCGCTCGGCCTGCTCGGCATCGTCCTGTTCGGCATGAGTTTCGCGCTGGGGCGCTACCGCCGGTGGCAGTTCGCCGCCTGGGCGGCCTGCCTGCTCTGCCTCGCGCTGAGCGCGGCCTCCGTGCTGCTGGAGAAGCGTCTGAGCCTCAACCGCTTCATCGGGGGGACGGCGCGCGACATCGCGATCGTGATCGACGGGTCGTCCTCGATGACGCTGACGGTCGAGGGCGAGACGAACTTTAGCCGCGCGCTCAAGGAGGCGTCGAAGCTGGTCGAGGAGGCGCCGCGCGGCGTGGCGTTCAGCGTGATCGTCGCGGGCGCGGTGCCTGACCCGCTGGTGCCCTCTCCGGTGACCGACCGCAAGTACGTGCAGACCGCCCTCGAGCAGGCGATCCCGGTGCAGGGCGTGCTGCGGGTGCCTGACGCCCTCGCGGCTGCGGCCGCCTCGCTGGCGCAGGGCTCGCACGTCACGAAGCAGATCATCCTGATCGGCGACGGGCAGGCGGTCGGCTGGCAGACCGGCGACCTCGAGAGCTGGGGCTGCCTCAAGGAGGCCTTCGCCCGGCTGCCCTCGCCGCCGCGTATTTTCGTGCGGCCGCTTGAGCTGCCGCAGGGCATCCGCAATCTGACGGTCAAGGATCTGGCCTTCTCACGGCCGGTGGTGGGCACGGACCGTGAGGTGCGCGTCGACGTGACGCTGGCCAATACCGGACGCGAGTCGGTGACGCCTACGCATGTGGCGCTGCTGGCGGGCGGCCAGGAGAAGCTCGACCGCTCCATCGGCCAGATGGAGCCGGGCGCCGAGCGCACGGTCTCGTTCCTGCACCGCTTTGAGGCGCCCGGCGCGCAGGTGGTCGAGGCGCGTGTGGCGGCCGACGACGAGATGGCTTCGGACGACAGTATGCGGCGGGTGATCCAGGTGATGCGCACGCTCAAGGTGCTGGTGGCGGATGACGGGCGCGCCATACGCCTGTTTGACCGTCCCGGCGGCTACGTGGCGCTCGGCCTGATGCCCTCCGCGCGCGCGCTGCAGGAGCTGGGCCGGGCGCGCGAGCGCGACGAGCGCCCGCCCTCGCGCTATCTGATGGAGCCCGAGCTGACGACCGTCGGCGGACTGGGGCAGAAGCGCGCGCTGTCCGGTTATGCGGTGGCGGTGCTCTCGGACGTGCCGTCCGTGCCTGAGGCGCAGGCGCGGCAGCTTGCGGAGTTCGCGCGGCAGGGGGGTAGCCTGCTCGTGATCCATGGCCCGCGCTCCGAGGCGCCGTTCTACAACGGCTGGCGCGCCGAAGGCGAGGCGGTGCTGCCGCTGCCGGTGGGCGCCTGCTGGGTGGCGCGGCCGGAGAGCGGCGAGGCGGGCGTGAAGATCGACCCCGGCACCTTCAGCCATCCGGCGCTGGCGCTCTTCAAGGGCGCGGGCGACCTCTCGGATGCGGTGGTGGAGTGTTACCGTCAGTGCGTGGAGACCAACGGCGCGGAGCGCGTGGTCGGGCGGCTGCAGAACGGCGCGCCCTTCATGGCGGAGCGCGCGTTCGGAAAAGGCCGCGTGGTCCAGCTCTTCGTGCCGCTCGACCGCACGGCGGGCAACCTCGTGGCGCGCCAGTCCTTCCTGCCCCTGATCCAGGAGCTGTGCGCGTATCTGGCGCAGCCGGTGATCGCGACGCTCAACCTTCCGCCCGCACGCGGCGCGGTGATCCAGCTTGCCGCGCCCACGCTGACCCATCTGGGCGGGAGCGGCCTGTTCGCGGAGTATTACAAAAAGGGGTCGTTCAAGCAGCCCGCCGTCACGCGCGTCGACCCCACGCTGCACATGAACTGGGGCGACGGCAGCCCGGCGACCGGCGTGCCGCGCGACTATTTTGTGGCGCGGTGGTCGGGGTCGTTCGCGCCGAAAGCGAGCGGCGATTACATCTTCTATTTGCGGGCCGACGACCGGCTCTCGTTGCGCGTCGGCTCGCGGGAGGCGCGTGTGACCGAATATGGCCAGACCGCCGAGCTGCGCGGCTCGTTCAAGGCGGGCGAGCGCTATCCGCTGCTTGCGGATTACGGCGAGGATGCGGGCGAGTCGGGCGTGTGGGTCGAGCTGGAGGGCCCCGGGCTGCCGCGCGCGCCGCTCCCGACGGAGCTGCTGGTGCCGGTGCGCGGCGAACTCGGCTCCTGGGCCGACGCGGTGGACACGCAGCTCCAGGCGCCGGGCGGGCGCACGCTCTACGCGAAGCTGCGCTACGGCGAGGAGGGGCTGGCCTTGCGGACGGACAGCCCGCTGATGCAGGGGCTGTACGAGGTGCGCGTGCCCGCTGCGGCCGAGAGCTGGCTCGGCCACCTCTCCAACGGCGGGGAGTCTTTCCCGCTGTGCGTGACGGAGAATCCCGAGGAGAGCAAGCTTGATCCGCTCACGGCTGACGAGCAGTCGCTCATCACCCGCCTGGCGGACATCACGGTCGCGCCGTCGTTTGACGACCTCCAGAAGGCGCTGGTCGGAAAGACCTTCGGGCGCGAGCTGTGGCGCATCCCGGCGCTGACGCTCTTTGCGCTGCTGCTGCTTGAGACCGTCCTGACCCGCTGGATCTGCATCCAGAGAAAGACCGGGGAGGTGGAAAGTTGAAACTGGAAACTGGAAACTGGAAACTGGATACTGGCTACGAGTGTCGAGACCCTGAATGATGGATCCCGTCCGCATAGATCTGCTGTCACTGGCGATTCCGACATGGGCCGTCCTCGTGCTGGCGCTGGCCTCCTCGGCCTGCTGGCTCGGGGTGCGTGCGCTGACACGTCGCGAGGGCCTCCGGCTGCCGCGCTTCGGCGTGGTGGCGCTGCGTGCGCTGGCGGCGGTCGCGGCGGCGTGGTGCGCGCTGCAGCTCCTGGGGCGCGTGGCGGTCTACGCCTGCGCCTGGCCGCTGTGGGTGGCGGCGCTGCTGATCGGCTTCGGCGTGGAGACCGCCTCGGCCTGCTTCGCGCGCGAGCGCCGCGCGGTCTCGCGGCGGCTCGGCGTGACGTTGCTGGCGTTGCGGGCCGCGGCGATCACGCTCGTCGCGCTGATCCTGATGCAGCCGGTGCTGGTGCGGTTCACGGACAAGAAGATCACGCGGCGCGTGGCGGTCCTGGTGGACGGCTCGACCTCCATGCGCTTTGTCGACCGCCAGTGGCAGCCTGCGGAGCGGCTGTCCTGGGCCGCGCACTTCGGGAAGCTCGACGCGGCGCAGCGCGAGGCGCTCGCCGGGGGCAAGGCTGATCCGCAGGCCCTGTGGGACCGATTGCCGGAGGCCGACCGCGCGGCGGTCAGCGATGCCTGCGCGACCACGCGCGTGGCCTTGGCGAGCGACCTGCTGCTGCGGCCCGGCGCGCAGGGCGCGACGTTCCTGTCCAGGCTGGCCGGGCGTTACGATCTGGACCTCTACAGCTTCGGGCGCTCGCTCGCGCGGGCCACGGAGGCGGAGCTGGCCCTGGGGCTTTCCCCGACCGGCGGCACGGCCTTCGCCGACACCTACTTCCGTTCCGCGACGGACTTCACCGGGGCCTTGGAGGGGTTGCTCAAGGAGATCCCGTCCGAGCAGCTTGCGGGCGTGCTGGTGCTCAGCGACGGGATCCACAACGCCGACACGTCCATCCACCCGGTGACGCGTCGGTATGCGGCGCAGGGCGCGCCTGTGGCGGGCGTCCTGATCGGCGGCACGCGGCTGCCCTTCGATATCGCGCTGGCGGATGTGGTCGCGCCGGAGTCGGTTTTTCTGGGCGATCGCGTCCGACTGCTGGCCACGGTGCGCGCCACCGGGGCGATCGGCAAGAAGGTTTCGGTCGGGCTGCTCTGCGGCGACGAGATCGTCGAGCGCCAGACGCTGGAGATCTCCTCGGACGACTGGCAGCGCGAGGTGCGGCTGACGCACGAGCCAGTGACGAACGGCGTGGTCAGCTACCAGGTGCGGGCTGACGTGCTGGACGGCGAGCTGTTCTCGGATAACAACGCGTGGACGAGCGACGTGGCGGTCAGCGACGACCGCATCAACGTGCTGCTGGTCGACGACCAGCCGCGCTGGGAGTTCCGCTACCTGCGCAATCTCTTCTTCGGGCGCGACAAGTCGGTCCACCTGCAGTCGTGGCTGGTGCATCCGGACAAGGTCGGGGGCGCGCCGGAGGCGGGGCTGCCGCCCGCCTCGGCGGGGCGCAAGTTCGGCGACGCGGAGTCCGGCGGCTGGCCGACGAGCCGCGAGGAGTGGCGCGCCTTTGACGTGATCATCCTGGGCGACCTGGACACGGCGACGCTGACGCCTCAGGTGCAGGAGGAGATCCGCGCCTGCGTGGTCGAGCGCGGGGCGCTGCTGGTGACGATCGCCGGGCCGCGCGCCATGCCGCACGCGTTCCCTGCGGAGTCGGCGCTGGCCGCGCTGGTGCCGTACACGGCGCAGCCGCGCGACTCCTACTGGCAGGGGCCGGAGGCGGCCTACCGGCTGCAGGTGACGCCAGCCGGGCAGAACCATGCGGTGATGTTGCAGTCCGGGAGCCTGTCTGAGAACGAGGAGGTGTGGCGTGCGCTGCCCCCGTTCGACTGGCGCCTGCCGGTGACGGCCAAGCCGGGCGCCGAGGTGCTGGCGGTCGCCGCGCCGGAAGGCGGCGAGCAGGAGCGGGTGCTGACGGACGTGCGGCAGGCGGTCGAGCATCTGGAGGATGTGATGCAGCACCGCAGCCGTCATGCGCTGATTGTGGCGCAGCGTGTCGGGCGCGGTAAGGTGCTGGGGCTGGCGTCGGACCGGTCGTGGCGGCTGCGGTACCGCACGGGTGACGTGCGCCATCACCGCTTCTGGGGACAGATCCTGCGCTGGGGGCTGGGCGAGCGCCTGCGTGCGGGCCAGGAGCGTTTCCGCGTGGGGACCGACCGGCTGGTGTACGGTCCGGAGGAGCCGATCACGGTCATGGCGCGCGTCCTGGATGAGAGTTTCGCGGGCGTCGCCGACGCCGCGCTGGAGGCGGTGCTGCGCACGGCCGAGGGGCGGGAGATCACGCGGACGCGCCTGACGCCGCGGGCTGAGTCGCACGGGTTTTATGAGGCGTCGCTGCCGCCGCAGGGCCGCGCGGGCGCGTGCCGCGTGGAGGTTGTGCGGCTGGACTCGGCGGCGCGTGAGCAGGCGGAGACCTCGCTGCTGGTCACGGCGTCGCGCAGGCCGATCGAGATGGGGCAGGTGCGGCCGGTGCGCGAGACGCTGGAGTCGCTGGCCAAGGGCACGGGCGGTAAGGTGGTCGGGCCGGAGGCGCTCCCGTCGCTGCTCGAGCTGTTCGGCGAGGGACGTCGCACGGTGCAGGAGCGTCGCGAGTATGCGCTGTGGAACAACCCGTTTGTGCTGCTCGCGCTGGCGGCCCTGCTGACGGCGGAATGGCTGCTGCGCAAGAAGGGGGGGCTGGCGTAGACTATGAACGGCACACACAACCTTCCGCCCGAGCTGACGGCGCAGCTCGCCCGGATGATCCGGCGCGTGCGGGCGATCCTGTTCGGGCGCGGCCTGCTGGCGACGGCCGCCGTGGCGGTGGGCGCGCTGCTGGCGATCATGGCGGTGGACGCGGCGGTGGTGCTCTACCATCCGGCGGCCCGCTGGGCGTTTTCGCTCGCCGGGCTGGGGCTGGTGTGCGCCACGGCGTGGTCGATGCTGCTGCGGCCGCTGACCCAGCCGCTGACCCTGACGCGCATGGCGCGCGTGCTGGAGACGCGCCATCCGGGCATGCAGGAGCGCATCAGTTCGGCCATCGAGCTGGCCGCGCTGGGCGGGGCCGAGGCCGAGCGGGCTTCGGCCGAGCTGGTCCGCCTGCTGACGCAGGACGCGGCGGCGGATCTCGCGGGCGTGAAAGTCAAGCAGGAGTTCACCGCGCGTACGGTCAAGCCTTACCTGCTGGCGGCGGCCGGGGTGGCGGCGGTGCTGGCGGCCCTGTTCGCGGTCTGGCCGCGCGAGACCTGGCTGCTCTTTCGGCGCGCGCTGGAGCCGCACAAGGAGATTGACACGCTGCAGGCGTGCGCGATGACGGTCGAGCCCGGCGATGTGATGCTGCTTGAGCAGGCGCCGCTCCGGCTGCTGGTCAGCACGCCTGAGCGCCACGGTCTGCGCGCCGAGATCCATTTCCAGAAGGCCGGCAAGCCCAAGACGGTCGAGCGCATGAAGCGGCTTTCGCCGTCCGGCGTGGAGCCTGCGGTTTTTGAGCTGGCGATTCCGGCGGTCGGCGAGAGCTTCGAGTACCGGGCGCGGTACGGCTCCGGGTATACGCGGCCGTATTCGGTGGTGGTCGTCACGGAGCCGCGTATCGCTGAGGCGAAGGTGACCTACACCTACCCGGCCTATACCGGCCTGGCCCCCACGCAGCAGGTGGGTGCGGCGCAGGCGATCTCGGCGGTGGCGGGCACGCGGGTGCGGGTCGAGGCCGCCTTTGACCGCACGTGCGGCGCGACGTTGCGGCTCAACCGGCTGGCGCTGCCGGCCGCGCCGGGCACCAACGCGGTCTGGCTGCAGACGCTCTCGACGAACCGCACCGGGCGGTGGGCGCTGGCGCTGCGCGACCGCTACGGCTTTACGAACCGCCTGGAGTGGGCGCCCTACACCGCGCAGCCTGACCGGCCGCCGCGCGTGACGCTGGCGCTGCCGGAGGCGTCGCGGCTGACCCTGCCGCCGTACGACCGGCTGGTGTGCACGGGCGAGGCGAGCGACGATTTCGGTTTCAGCGCGCTGGAGCTGGTGATCGAGGCCGAGAAGCGGCCCGCGCTGGTGGTGCCGCTGAAGGCGACGCCTGCGGCGGGGACGCGGGTCCTGCTCGAAGGGGCGCCCGACCTCCAGGCGCTCTACGACCAGAAGGTCAGGCGCTTCAAGCTGTTCCTGCGTGTGGCTGACAACCTGCCGCCAGAAGGGGGCGGGCCGCAGGTGCGGGAGAGCCGGGCGATCCAGGTGACGCTTGAGAGCGGCGCGCGCACGCTGCGTGAGCAGCAGCGCGAGGCGTTGCGCAAGGAACTGGAGGAGAACTTGCGGAAGGCGCACCAGCAACTGCAGGAGGCCGCCAACCGTGTGGCTGAGGAGAAAGGGTCGTATGACAAGCCCGACCTGAGCCAGAAGGCGGCGGAGAAGCTCGAGCAGGCGCGTGAGGCGGCGCTCAAGGCCGAAGAGCTGCTGGAGCGGGCCGCGCAGGCGACGGAGAAGACGCCGCTCGCGCCCCTCGGCAAACAGATTCTGGATGTGCGGGATGAGAAGGTCGAGCCGGCGTTCAAGAAGCTGGAGCAGATACCGCTGACGGAGGCGCCGCAGCGGCGCCAGGCGGGCGACGAGGCCGAGCGGTCTTTGCGCGAGGCGGCCGATAAGGTGAACGAGCTGATCTGGAAGAACCTGCAGGAGGAGAATCGTGCGCAGGAGGAGCAGGGCCGGCTCGACGAACTTGCCCAGCGTGAGGAGGCCTTGGCCGAGCAGGCGCAGGCCGAGGCCTTGGACAAGCAGGAAATGCAGGAGTGGGCGAATCGGCAGAATGAGGCCGAGCAGAAGCTGTGGCAGAGCAAGGCGCAGCTCTCGGAGGAGGCCTTCAAGCAGGCGCTGGACAAGCTGCGCCAGGCGCGCGAGACGATGCAGCAGGCGGAGCGTGCGCTGACCCCCGAGGCGGATCAGGCGCTGCGGCGCGAGGCGTATGCGCGCGACGAGGCCGAGAAGGCGGCGGAACTCGCCGAGCAGGCGGCCGAGAAGGCGCTGGACGCGGCCGAGAAGGCGGAGGAGGTGGCGGAGCGTCGTGCCGCCACCGACGCGCTGCAGCAGGCGGCGGAGAAGACCGTCGCCGCCGCGCAGAAGGCCGAGGAGGCTGCGGGCAAGGCGGAGCAGGCGGCCGAGGGCCGGCAGGCCGACGAGCAGGCCCGTGACGCGGCCGAGCGTCAGGCTGTGGCGGAGCGGGTGGCCCAGGCGGCGCAGCAGGCCCAGCAGGCGGCGCAGCAGGCGAAGGACGCGGCGCAGCAGGCGCGCCAGGCGGCCGAGGCGCGCGACGAGGGGCGCAAGGAGCAGGCGGCCGGCGCGGAGCAGGCGGCCGAGGCTCAGGCGGAGCAGGCGCAGGAGCAGGCGCGCCAGGCCAACGCCGAGGCGGTCGAGGCGGCGCGCCAGGCCGATGAGCTGCAAGGCATGGAGAAGGCCGAGGAGGCGGGGCAGCTCGCGTCGGAGTCGGCGGCCTTCACACAGCGCGCGGCGGAGCTGGCGCAGGAGGCCGCCCAGAAGAGCGAGGCCGCCGCGGGCGAGCAGGCGGAGCGTCAGGCGGAGGCCAACAAGGAGGCCAGGGGGCTAGCCGAGCAGGCCGCGCAGGTGGCGGCCGAGGCGGCCCAGAAGGCCGAGCGCGCGATGCAGCTCGCCCAGGAGCAGGCGCAGCAGCTCCGGCAGGAGGCGCAGCAGGCTGAGGCGCGGAAGGCGACGCCCGAGGCTGTGCGTCAGGAGGCGCAGGAGGCGGTGCGGGACGGGCAGCAGGCGGCGCAGCAGGCGCAGGAGGCGGTGCAGGCGGCGCAGCAGGCGCTCGCGGAGGCTCGTGAGGCGGGGCCGCTGGATCAGGCGTTGGCGGAGCGTATGCAGGAGGCGGCGCAGATGGCGGAGCAGGCCGGCGAGCTGGCCGAGCAGTCCGGCGCGCGCACGCAGGCGGCCGAGCAGGCCGAGCTGGGCGAGGCCCAGGAGCGCGGCGAGACCCGGCAGGCGCTGGACGAGGCGCGTGCGGCGGCGCAGTTGGCGCAGGAGGCGGCGGCGCTGGCGCAGGCGACCGCGCGGCAGGCGGCACAGGATATGGCGGCGCTGGCGCAGGCCTCCGACGAGGCGGCGCGGCAGGCCGCGCAAGAGGCGGGCGAGGCCTCGCAGCAGGCGCGGCAGGCCGCCAAGCTCTCTCAGAACCTGGAGGCGCCGGAGGTGCAGCAGGCGGCGCAGCAGAGTCAGGCGGCGGCGGAGCTGACCGGCGAGGCTGCGGCGCTGGCGCAGCAGGCGCTGCAGACCGTGCGGCAGGCGAACGACGCGGCCGACGCGCAGGCCGAAGGGCAGGCGCAGGCGGGCCAGGCCAAGGCGCGGCAGGCGTTGGAGCTGGCGCGGCAGGCGGCCGAGAGCGCCCGTTCGGGTCAGCCGCAGGCGGCCGCGGCGTCCCGTGCGCTACAGCAGCAGGCGGGCGAGGCGGCGCAGCAGGTGGCTGAGGCGGTCGCCGCGCGGCTTCAGGAGCAGCAGCAGCGTGCGGCTGAGGCGAGTGCCAGCGTGCAGGCGCGGCTGGAGGGCCTGGCGCAGCGTCGTGGCGACGGCGGGCCCGGCGGCGGGACCGTGTCGCGCGCGCCGCGTGTCGCGCTCAACCAGGATTGGATCCGTTTCCGCGGCCAGATGGACTCTGAGGCATACGAGGAGATGCTCAAGCGGACGCCGGCCGAGTACCGCGACCTGGTGAAGCAGTATTTCGAGGAGCTGTCGCGCGAGGAACAGGCCGAGGGCGCCAAGTAGGGCGTGGCGTGGCGGTCGCGCGCCTCAGCGGGCCGCCCGCTCGAAGAGCGCCTCAAGCTGCCGGATGTTGGCGGCGCCGTCCAGCAGGGTCTCGGCGGTGCGTCGGCCGGCGGCGGCCAGGCGATTTCGGAGGTCGGGATCCCGCAGGAGTCCGGCGAGTGCGTCGGCCAGCGCGTCAGGCGCATCGGGGGGGACGAGGCGCGCGTTCTCTTCCGGACGGAGGATCTCGCAGGCGGCGCCGGCGTCGGTGGTGACGACCGGCGTGCCGAGCGCAAGGGCTTCGGCGAGGACGTTGGCGATCCCGTCGCGGTCGCCGTCCGCCAGGCGCCGTGAGGGCAGGGCCAGTACGGCGGCCTGCGCCAGGCGCGCGCGGAGCCGCTCTTCGGGCAGCCAGCCGAGGAAGCGCACCGCGTCCGAGAGGCCCAGGCGGCGGGCCTGCGCGGCGAGCGCGGCGTGCAGCGGGCCGTCGCCGGCGATCTCACAGACGAACGGGAGGGCCTGCGCGCGGAGCCGCGCGCAGGCGTCCAGAAGGGTGTCGACGCCTTTCTTGGGGGTCAGGCGGCAGGCGGTCAGGATCAGGGGGGCGACGCGGGGGGCGTCCTGGAAGGGGAAGGCGTCGAGGGGCAGGCCGTGGCGGATGACGGAGAGCCTGCTGCGGGGCAGCCCGGCGGCGGCGACCGCCTCCGCGGCCTGCTGCGAGCAGGCGGTTATGGCGTGCGCGCTGGCGAGGCGGCGGCGGAGCAGGCCGGGCGGCGTGGCGAAGACGTCCCGGGCGTGGACGGAGCAGGTCCAGGGCAGGCCGAGCGCGCGCGCGGCCTGCGCGGCGAGGTCGGCCGTGGGGCCGGCGAACTGGGCGTGGATCAGGCGGCTGCCGTTCGCGGCCGCGAGGCGGGCCAGGTCGGCGGCCTGGGGCAGGCGGGCCAGCAGGCGCAGCGCGGTGGCCGGGGAGCGCAGCGACTCCTGGGCGAGGCGTGCGGCGGCGGCGGAGAGGACGCGCCGAGCGAGCCCGGGGGGCGCGCCCGGCGGGAGGCGGCGGAGCGCGTCGGGGCCTGTCAGGAAGCAGAGGTGCAAGGGCCAGCCGCACCGGCGCAGGAGTTCGATCTCGCGCCGGATGAAGGTCTCGCTGGGGGCGGGCCGGTCGATCAGATAGGTGACCGGGAAGGGCATGGTCGGGCTTAGGGCTGGGGGGGCAGAAGGTCCAGGTTCGCGGGGATGGCGAGGATCGACGCGCAGAGCAGGTCGATGGTCTGCGCGGCGTCGTCAAGGCTGAGCACCTCGACCGGGCTGTGTATGTAGCGCACGGGGATGCTGAGCTGGGCCACGGCGGCGCCCGAGCGTGACAGGCGCATGGCCCAGGCGCAGGTGCCGGTGCCGCGGCAGCGCACCTGGCGCTGGACGCCGAGGCCGGTACGCGCGGCGGCGTCCAGCACGAGGCGGTTCAGGCGGGTGTGGTAGGTCGGGCCGACGCCGACGACGGGGCCTCCGCCGACGCGGATGTCGCCGGCGACTTTCCGGTCCTCCTTCTGCGAGTCGGTGGCGAAGGTGACGTCGACGCAGAGCCCGATATGGGGGGCCACGTCATAGGCGGTGGTGATGCCGCCGACGAGGCCGACCTCCTCCTGGACGCTGGCGACCATATGGAGGGCGACGGCGAGCTTCTCGCGCGCGAGGCGCCGCATGGCTTCGGTCACGATAAAGGCGCCGATACGGTTGTCGAAGCCGCGGCAGGCGACGCGACGGTTGGCGAGGGGGCGCCAGCCGGCGTCGATGACGGCGGGGCTGCCGAGGTCGACGAGCGCGAGCGCGTCCGCCTTGCTCGTGGCGCCGATATCGACCGCGATGTCCTTCAGTTCCTGCGGGGCGAGCTTCTCACGATCTTTGGCGGAGAGCAGGTGGGGGGGGCGCACGCCGAAGACGCCCGCCACGGGGCCGTCCTTGCCTTGGATCACGATCCGCTCCGAGGCGAGCGTCGGGACGGTGACGCCGCCGAGGGGGGCCATATAGAGGAAGCCGTCGTCGTCGATATACTGCACCACGAAGCCGATCTCGTCGCAATGGCCCTCGATCATCACGCGCAAGGGTGCGGAGGGATTGAGGCAGGCGCGCAGGTTGCCGTGCACGTCGATCGCCAGTCCGGGGACCCCGGCGGCTTTCAGGTAGTCGGCCAGCACGCGCATGCCGTCGTACTCGAAACCGGTCGGGGTGGGGGTGGCCACAAGGTGTTGGAGGAGGTCGAGCGCCTGTTGGTCCATAATCAGCTCCTGGGTTAACTGGGTTAACGGAACACGGTGTGACAGTCTAGGGAGGGGCGCTAAAAACCGCAAGGCGAATCGGCGACTTGTTAATTTTCGCGCTACGGCTGTTTTTCATCGACTTTGCCGACGGAATAATTGAAGATATGCGATTCGGAAAAGGGGGGTGTAGTGTGTTTGCTGCGGTGAGCGGCAGGCGGTTGGACAGGCACCCTCCGGACGGACTGACATGAAGACGTTTGAACTAGTGGAAGGCGGCGTCACGGCCCCGTGCGGGTTCCGCGCGTGTGGTGTGGCGGCCGGCATCAAGTACCAGAACCGTAAGGACTTGGCGTTGCTTGTGGCCGATGGGCCGGCAGCGGTGGCGGCGGTCTATACCACGAACAAGGTGGCGGCTGCGCCGGTGCAGGTCGACCGTGAGCGGACGCGGGGCGGTGTGGCGCAGGCGGTGGTCGTCAACAGCGGCTGCGCCAACGCCTGCACCGGCGCGACCGGCCTGGCCAACGCGGTGGAGATGGCGCGTCTGACGGCGGAGGCGCTGGGTGTCGAGGAGCGGCTGGTGCTGGTCTGCTCCACGGGCGTGATCGGGGTGAACCTGCCGATGGAGCGGATCGCGGCGGGCGTGCGGGCGGCGTCGGCGGCGCTGAGCCGCACGGGCGGGCACGACGCGGCGTGCGCGATCATGACGACCGATACGGTGGACAAGCAGGTGGCCGTGGAGCTGGAGATCGACGGCAAGACGGTCTATATCGGCGGCATGTGCAAGGGTTCGGGGATGATCGAGCCCAATATGGCGACGATGCTCGGGTTTCTGACGACGGATGCGGCGGTGCATCCCAAGGCGCTGGACCAGGCGTTGCGCGAGTCGGTCGAGCTGAGCTTTAACCGGGTGGTGGTGGACGGCGACCGCAGCACCAACGACACGGTGATCCTGCTGGCGAACGGGGCGGCCGGCAACCAGACGCTTACGCCGTACCACCCGCAGTGGCAGTATTTTGTCGACGCGCTGACGCGGGTCTGCCTGGAGCTGGGCAAGAAGATGGTGCTGGACGGCGAGGGCGCGACCAAGTTCGTGACGGTGCGCGTGAAGGGCGCCCGCACGCGCGAAGACGCGCAGAAGGCCGCGCGCGCCGTCTCGAAGTCGGCGCTGGTCAAGACCTCGTGGTTCGGCATCGACCCTAACTGGGGACGTGTGATCGCGGCGGTGGGGTATTCGGGAGCGGAGGTCGATGACCAGCGCGCCCAGATCTACTACGGCGAGATCTGCGCCTACGACCAGGGGCGTGTGGCCGACAAGGAGCAGCTTAAGGATATGCAGGACGTGATGCGCAAGCGCGCGTTCGACGTGACGGTCAACTTGAATCTCGGCGACGGCGACGACACGGTCTACACGTGCGACTTCTCGTACGACTACGTGAAGATCAACGCCGAATACACGACGTAAGGCAGGCGGACGGGCGGGAAGAGGCGCATGACGGAAAAGGCATTTTACGACTGGCAGACGGCAGGAGGCGGGGGGGACGTGATGCTCCTCGTTTCTGTGCTGGAGCGTCTGGATGTGCCTTGGTGTGTGATCGGTGGAGTTGCGGTGAACCATTGGGCGGATGAGCCCATAGTGACGGCGGACGTCGATCTTGTGATCGCTTTGGAACGGGTCGATGAGGCGGTCCGGGCGTTAGAGTCTGCGGGGTTCAGGGCTGAACGGTTCCCTTGGTCGGTAAACCTGAAGGGCCGTTCCAAAGTCAGCGTGCAGATCTCCACTGCTGAGCGGTATCGGGCGTTTCCGGCGCGGGCCGTGGCGGCGGACGTGTGGGGTATCCTGATGCGGGTGGCCTCGCGGGACGACACGTTAAAGGGTAAGCTGGCTGCCTTTTCCGATCCGCAGCGGCGTGCCAGCAAACGGCAGAAGGATTGGCTCGATATTCTGCGTCTGGTAGAGAGCCATCCCGCGCTGGAGGAGGCCCTTCCGGAGGATGTCCGGCTGAGGCTGAAGGGGTCGGCTGAAGCGGGGACTGTCAGGCAGGCGGACGGGCGGGAAGAGGCGCATGCAGAGAATCATTGAAAAGGCGGCGGCGCTGGTCGAGGCGCTGCCCTACATCCAGGACTTCAAGGGCTCGGTCGTGCTCGTGAAGGTCGGCGGCAGTGTGATGGAGGTTCCGGAGAACCTCGAGAGCCTGCTGACGGACATCGCGTTCATGAATGCGGTCGGCATCAAGACGGTGCTGGTCCACGGGGGCGGCAAGGCGATCTCGCGCGGCATGGAGCGGGCGGGTATCGCGCCGCATTTCGTGATGGGCCTGCGCGTGACCACGGCGGAGGCGGTGCGGGTGGTCGAGCAGGTCATCAAGGACGAGGTGAACGCCTGCGTGGTGAGCCTCTTGCGCAAGCACAAGGCCAATGCGCGGCCGCTGCACGGTGACTGGATCTTTACGGTCGAGAAGAAGCTCGGTCACGACCCTGCGACCGGGGCGCCGGTCGACTGGGGGTATGTGGGCGAGCCGGTGGCCGTGGACGCGCGGCCCGTGATCGAGATGCTCGACGCGGGTATCGTGCCTGCGGTGACGCCGCTCGGGGTCGGTCCGGATGGTAAGGTGTACAACGTCAATGCGGATACGGCGGCGGCGGCCCTTGCCAAGGCCATGAAGGTGCGCAAACTGGCGTTTGTCTCAGACGTGCCCGGTCTGCTGATGGACGTCAACGACCCCACCAGCCTGCTCGCGACGTTGCGGGTGGGGAGCGTGCGCAAGCTGAAGGAGAAGGGCGTGGTAGGCGGCGGCATGTTGCCGAAGCTGGACAGTTGCGTGGAGGCGATCCGGGCGGGGGTGGGTAAAGTCCACCTGATCGACGGCCGGATGCCGCACTCGTTGCTGTTGGAGATCTTTACGAGACAAGGTGTAGGAACGGAGATTATTGCAGATGAGTAAGAGCACGGACATTGCCGCGTTGTTTGACCAGTATGTGATGAGCACCTATGCGCCGAGCGCCACGCTCAGCAGCGGGAGTGGCTGTAAGGTGCGCGATCCGGAAGGGAAGACCTACCTCGACTTCACGGCAGGTATCGCCGTGCATAATGTCGGGCACTGCCATCCGAAGGTGGTGAAGGCGATCCACGATCAGGTCGCGACGCTCGGCCACTGCTCCAACCTGTTTTTCAACGCGAGCCAGGCCCTGCTGGCGCAGCGCCTCTCGAAGCTCTCGCTCAACGGCAAGTGCTTTTTCTGTAACTCGGGTGCCGAGGCCAACGAGGCGATGATCAAGCTCGCCCGCCTCTGGGGGCATGAGAAGGGCAAGTTCGAGATCATCACCATGCAGAACTCCTTCCATGGACGGACGCTGGCGACGATCGCCGCCACCGGCCAGGCCAAGGTGCAGAAGGGGTTCGACCCGCTGCCGATCGGCTTCGCCTACGCGGAGTTCAACAACCTCGAGTCGGTGCGCGCGGCGATCAATGAGCGGACCGTGGCGGTCATGATCGAGGCGGTGCAGGGCGAGGGCGGCGTGGTGCCGGCGACCGAGGAGTTCGTCGTCGGCCTGCGCAAGCTCTGCGACGAGTCCGGCCTGCTGCTGCTCTGCGACGAGGTGCAGTGCGGTATGGGGCGTACGGGCAAGTGGTTCGGCTGGCAGAACTTCCCGATCAAGCCGGACGCCTTCACGCTGGCCAAGGCGCTGGCCGACGGCATCCCGATGGGCGCGCTCGTGGCGTCGCCGGCGCTTTCCGACCTGTTCAAGCCGGGCATGCACGCCTCGACGTTCGGCGGCAATCCGGTCTCCAGCGTCGCGGCCATGGCCGTGATGGATGTGATCGAGGAGGAGGCGCTGGTCAAGCACGCCGCCGACTTCGGCACGCTTTTTGTCGAGGGGCTGAGCGCGTTCGTCGAAAAGTACAAGCAGGTTCTGGAGGTGCGTGGCAAGGGCCTGATGGTCGGGCTGGTGGTCGATGGCCCGGCTAAGGAGGTGGTCGAGGCCTGCCGTGAGATGGGGCTGCTCTGCTGCGCGGCCGGCGAGAGCGTCGTCCGCTTCCTGCCGCCCCTGAACATCAAGGAGAGCGACCTGGAGGAGGCGATCGAGATGGTCGGAGACGCTCTGGAACAGCTCTACGGCGAGGAGGAGGCGTAACCCTTCGCGCGGGATATGCGCCTGGAGAAGCGGCCGCAGGAGTGTCTCCTGCGGCCGCATGCGTTTCGGACGGGCGGTCGCAGCAGGGTCGGGGCCGATGGGCGAGCATGCCTGCCGCGGCCGTGTGCGAGGCTGGGCGTGCGCCTGACGCTGGCGACAATTTGCACCTGTTTGCTTGAAAAATGCAATAGCCAACTTTGCGACACAAGCGTATTATCGTTAACCATTGAAGCGTCTATCGAAGTCGAAAGGGGCGGGAGCATGAGACAGATGACACGTAGGCAGGCGATGAAGGTGGGGGCGACGAGCGTCCTGGCGGCCGGTTTTCCGACAATCATACCGGCGCGGGTGCTGGGGCAGGAGGCGCCCAGCAAGACGATCCAGGTGGGCCAGATCGGCTTCGGACGGATCGGCAAAAGCATGGATGTGCCGGGTGTCCTGGCGTGCAAGGGCGTGAGGTACGTGGCGCTCGCCGATCTGGACACGCAGCGCATGGCGCTGGGTAAGCAGTTCATCGACGCGGAATATGCGAAGCGTAAGACCTCGGTAGACCTCAAGACTTACCAGGACTACCGCGAGCTGCTGGCGCGGACGGATGTGGACGCGGTCGCGATCTCCACGCCGGACCACTGGCACAGTCAGCCGGCGGTCGAGGCGGCTTTCGCGGGCAAGGACGTCTACATGCAGAAGCCGGCCTCGCTGACGATCACGGAGGGGCGGCTTTTCAGCGACGCGATACGGCGCAACGGGCGGGTGTTCCTGCTCGGGTCGCAACAGCGCTCCAGCGAGCAGTTCCACCGCGCGTGCGAGCTGGTGCGCAACGGGCGTATCGGCAAGGTCCGGTCGATCGAGATCGGGCTTCCCGGCGATCCGGCGGGCGGCCGCACCGAGGAGATGCCGGTGCCGTCGAATCTGAACTACGAGATGTGGCTGGGTTCGACGCCGCAGGTGTTCTATACCGAGGACCGCGTTCACAAACAGGACGACGCGAAGCTCGCTTCCCGGCCCGGCTGGCTGCGCTGCGAGCAGTTCGGCGCCGGCATGATCACCGGCTGGGGCTCGCACCACCTCGACATCGCGCACTGGGCCATGGGGTGGGAGGCGACAGGGCCGGTGGCCATTGAGGGCAAGGGCCAGTTCCATACCGGCGGGCTTTGGGATGTGCACGGCGAGTATGACGTGACGCTGACCTATGCGGACGGCACGCCGATGCGCGTGTGGGACAAGTACCCCAACGGCGTGCGTTTCATCGGCGAGAAGGGCTGGATCTTCGTTAGCCGCGGCGCGGCCAAGATGACGGCCTCCGACCCCACCTCCCCAGGCAAGCCCCTTAAGGCGCTCGACGCCAGCGACCCGGCGCTGCTGGAGGGCGACCTGGGCGAGGGGGCGGTTCGGCTGTACAAACATCGCGGCAACCACCATCAGAACTGGATCGACTGCATCCGCACGCGGGCCGAGACGCTGGTGCCGGCCGAGACCGCGCACCGCTCGTGCAGCGCCTGCCTGCTGGCGCACATCGGCATGAAGCTGGGCCGTAAGCTGGCGTGGGACCCTGCCGCGGAGCGGTTTGTCGGGGATGACGCGGCGAACGCCCTGCTGGCGCGCGAGGAGCGCGCGCCGTACGGCACGCGTCGGGCTTTCGAACGGCTGAGCAAGAGGGCTTAAACGATGAGACCGCGTGCTCTTGTGCTTGTCGCGGCCCTGGTGTCTGCGGCATATTGTGTCCGGGCGGAGACGGTGCGGGCGTTTCAGTCGGACAGCGCCGTGGATGTCTGGGTCGGGGGGCAGTTTTTCACGAGCTACCGGTACAACACCGGCGAAAAGCTGCCCTACTTCTTTCCCGTGAACGGACCCTCCGGCGTGTCGGTGACCTCGGTGCGCAATCCGCAGTATCCGCATCATGCGTCGGTGTGGTTCGGCTGCGACCGTGTGAACGGCGGCAACTACTGGCAGAATGAGATGGCAGGCGGGAGGATCATCACCGAGAGCCTCGTGCTGGAGGGCGCCAAGCGCGGCACCAGCGCCGATCTGCCGAATATGGCGGGCGAGGAGGTGGTCATCAGTCAGAAGTGCGTCTGGAGGCGGGACGGCGCGCCCGAGCCCTTCCGCGACACCCGGCGGTATGTGCTCACCGCGCCCTCGGCGGAGACGCGTGTGATAGACGCCACCGTCACGCTGGAGGCGCTGTGCGACGTCGAGATCGAGAAGACCAACCACTCGTTCTTCAGCGTGCGCGCCGACCCGGCGTTCGCGGTGCAGGCAGGCGGCACGATGGTCAACGCCGAGGGCCTCAAGGGGGAGAAGGAGACGTTCGGCAAAGGGTCCGGCTGGATGGCGTTCTACGGTAAGCACGGGGCCGGTGTGGAGGAGGGCGTCGCGCTGTTCCAGCATCCGGGTAACCCGTGGTATCCCGCGCCTTGGTTCACGCGCGACTACGGCTTCCTCTCGCCCACGCCGATGTACTGGCCGCAGGACGGCAAGTCCACCCGGCTGGCGAAAGGCGAGAAGCACGTGCTGCGGTATCGCGTGGTGGTTTTCACGGGCGACCCGGCACGTGCGAAGCTGGGCGAGCTGTACGAGGCCTATGCCAGGTGAGCGGCACGGGGGGGCGTAAGAGGCCGGCTAATCCGGCGGGCGGAGGGAACTGAAAGATGACGCAGGCGCAGTGGGAGTCGTTGGTCGCGGTGGTCGGCGGGGCGCGGCTGGACAAGCCGTTATGCGGGTTCATCGCCGATAGCCCGTGGCTGCCGGGGTGGAGCGGCAAGGCCTCGATCCTCGACTATTACAGCTCGGAGAAGGTCTGGCTGGACACCAACCTGCTGGCCGCCCGCAGCTTCCACGACGCCGTGTTCCTGCCCGGCTTCTGGTCTGAATTCGGGATGTGTACGGAGCCTTCGGCCTTCGGCTCGCGCCTGGTGTGGCATGAGAACGAGCTGCCGTTCGCCGAGCCGCTGGTGCGCGGGAGCGAGCGGGCGCTCACGCTGGAGAAGCCCGACGCGCGCTCGGCGGGGCTGCTGCCGTTCACGCTGCGCCGGCTGACCCAGGCGCGTCCCGCGATCGAGGCGCACGGCCACGCGATCCGCTTCGCGGTGGCGCGCGGCCCGCTGAACATCGCCTCGTTCCTGATGGGCACGACCGAGTTCCTGATGGCGATGCAGTTCGACCCTGACGGGGTTCACGCGATGCTCGACACGATCACGCGCTTCCTTGAGGAGTGGGTCAAGCTGCAGGCCAGCGCCATCCCGTCCATCCGGGGCGTGCTGCTGCTGGACGATATCGTGGGCTTCATCGGCCCTGACGATGTGGCGACTTTCGCCATGCCGTATCTCAAGCGCGTGTTCGGCGCCATCGACGGCGAGATCCGCTTCTTCCATAACGACGCCAACGGTCTGAGCTGCGCGCCGCAGTTGGCGGCGGCGGGCGTCAACCTTTTCAACTTCGGCTTCGAGCACCCGATCGACGAGATGCGCCGTCTGGTCGGTCCGGAGGTCGCCCTGCTCGGCAACATCCCGCCGCGAGACGTGCTGGCGGCGGGCACGCCCGAGGAGGTGCGCATGTGCGTGGTGGCGATGAAACAGGCGCTCGGCGGCGACTACTCGCGCGTGATCTTCTCCTGCGGCGGCGGCCTGCCGCCGGGCGTGCCCAGCGAGAATCTGCGCGCCTTTCTGGACGAGGCCGCACGCCACTGACGCCAGCCCCGCCCGCACCGCACGCTCCGTGAGCCAGTCGCAAGGCCTGTTGGCGCCTAGTGCCCGTTTCGGCGCCGCTGGTGTCAGCAACGCGAAAGACGCCGACTACTCGTAGCGCAGGCAGTCGATCGGGTTCAGGCGCGAGGCGCGCAGGGCCGGGTAGAAGCCGAAGAAGACGCCGATGGCGGCGCTGAAGAGGAAGGCGGCGATGACGGAGGCCTCGGAGATGAGGATCGGCCATTGCTGGAGGCGGCCGACGGCGCGGGCGCCTGCGATGCCTGCGGCGACGCCGATGATCCCGCCTACGGTGGAGAGCGCCATGGCCTCGGTGATGAACTGGAGCAGGATCGTGCCCGGGGTGGCGCCGACGGCCATGCGCAGCCCGATCTCGCGCGTGCGCTCGGTGACCGAGACCAGCATGATGTTCATGATGCCGATACCCCCGACGAGCAGGGAGATCGAGGCCACGGTGGTCAGCAGGATGGTCATCAGCTTGGTGACGCTGCCGATCGTGTTGCTGATCTCCGTCATGTCGAGCAGGTTGAAGTCGTCGTCGGCATGCGGGGCGAGCTTATGGCGCTGGCGCAGCAGCTTGCTGAGTTCCTCCTTGGCCACCGGGAGGTCGTCGAGCGAGTGGAGGCTGACGAGCAGCATGCTGACGTTGTTGAAGACCGAGCTGTACAGGACGCGGCGCACGGTGGTGAACGGGGCGAGGATCGCATCGTCCTGGTCGTGGCCCATCGTATTGCTGCCCTTGCGGGCCATCACGCCCAGGACGCGGAAGGGCATGTTACGGATGCGCAGGCTCTTGCCGACGGGGTCGATGCCGGGGAAGAGGTTGTCCACGACCGTCTGGCCGATCACGCAGACCCGCGCGCCCGCGCGCTGGTCGGCGGCCGAGAAGAAGGCGCCGGAGGCGACCTCCCAGTTGCGGACGTCGGGAAACTCGACCGAGACGCCCTGGATCTGTGTCGACCAGTTGTTCTCCTGGTAGATGGCCTGGCCGCCCGAACGGACGATCGGGCTGACCGCGCGGATCAGATGCGGCAGGTCATGGGCGATGGCCTCGCCGTCCTCGGCGGTCAGGGTCTGCACCGAACCTGTGCCGCCGTGGACGCCGCCCTGGTTGCGGCTGCCGGGAAAGACCATGATCAGGTTCGTGCCGATGCTGCTGATCTGCTCCATCATCATCGTCTGCGCGCCCTGGCCGATGGACACGACCGCGATGACCGCCGCGATGCCGACGATGATGCCTAGCGCGGTCAGCAGCGAGCGGGTCTTGTTGCGGGCGATCGCGCGCAGGGCGATGCGTAAGGTCAGCCAGGGGGTCATGATACGGTCTCCTGCCGCTCATGTGTGGGTGCGATCCGTCCGTCGCGCATGACGATGCGGCGTGCGGCGTAGGTGGCGATGTCCTCCTCGTGGGTGACCATCACGATGGTGATGCCCTCGCGGTTAAGGTCGGTGAACAGCCGCATGATCTCGGCGCTGGAGCGGGTGTCGAGGTTGCCGGTGGGCTCGTCGGCGAGGAGCACGGGGGGGCCGTTCATCAGGGCGCGGGCGATCGCCACGCGCTGCTGCTGGCCGCCGGAGAGCTGGGCGGGCGAGTGGCCCGCGCGGTTACCGAGACCGACGCGCTCGAGCAGCTCGGAGGCGCGGGCGCGCCGCCTACGGGAGGGCAGGCCCGCCCCGTAGAGGGAGGGCAGCTCGACGTTCTCGAGCGCGGTCGTGCGGGCGAGCAGGTTGAAGTTCTGGAAGACGAAACCCAGCTTGCGGTTGCGCACGCGGGCCTGCTGGGCGCGGCTCATGCGGCTGACCTCGATGCCGTCGAGCAGGTAGGAGCCGGTGGTGGGGGTGTCGAGGCAGCCGAGGATATTGAGCAGGGTGCTCTTGCCGGAGCCGGAGGCGCCCATGATGGCGACGAACTCGCCGGCGGCGATCGTCAGCGAGACGCCGTCGAGGGCGTTCACGGTGTCGTCGCCCATGCGGTAGACCTTGAAGAGGTTCTGGAGGGTGATGAGCATGGTGTGTTGCGGCCCTGCAGGCGTCAGGCGCAGGTTCCCCTTAACGCATGGCGCGCCGCATCTGCCGGGCGTCGTTTCCGCCGGGGGGCGTGGGCATGAACGGGTTTTTGGGGCCGGCCGCGCCGCCGTTCGCCTGGCTGCCCTGGAGGCCGAGCACGACCTCGCGGCCCTCAACTCCGTCGGGCTCCTGGAGGACGATCCGAGAGCCGTCGGAGATCCCGAGCTTGACTGCGACGGCCTCGGGCGTCCGGTTGGTGTTCAGTAGCCAGATCTTGGGGCCGCGGATATCGGTGACGAGGTTGGTGGGCGCGAAGCGCATGGCTGCGGCAGGGATGACCAGCGCGTCCTCCTGCCGGGAGACCTCGATCAGGAGGATGGCGGTCATGCCGGGGAAGAGCCGCTCGCCGGGGTTGTCGGCCTCGACGATGACGGGGTAGGTGACGACATTCTGGACGGTTGAGGAGGCGAGCCGGATCTGGGTGACCTCGCCCTTGAACGGGTCGGGGTAGGCGTCGACCGTGAACGAGACCGGCTGTCCGTTACGGAGCTGGCCGACGTCGGCCTCCGGAACGCTGGCCTCGACCTGGATCCGCTTGAGGTCGGTGGCGATCTGGAAGAGCTTCTGGGCGCTCATGGAGGAGACGACGGTCTGGCCCTCGTCGACATTGCGGGCGATGACCACGCCGTCCACGGGCGAGCGGATGGTGCAGTAGCCGAGGTTGGTGCGGGAGAGTTTGACGGCCGCCTGCGACTGCTCGACCGCGGCCAGGGCCACGCCGAGCTGGGCCTGGAGCGCGTCGCGTTCGGCGGCGGCGGCGTCCAGCTCGGAGGGCGCGAGCATCTTGCGGGCGGCCAGCTCCGACTTGCGCGCGAGGTCTTTCTCGGCCAGCGCCAGGCGGGCGCGGGTCTGGTTGACGTTGGCCTCGTTGGACTTGAGCTGGGCGCAGTCCTTGGCGTGCGTGGCCTCATAGACGGCCGGGTCGATCTGGGCCACGACCTGGTTGGCGGTCACGACGGAGTTGAAATCCGCGTACAGCCGGACGATCGGTCCGTTGACCTGGGTGCCGACCTCGACCTGCTTGATCGGCCGGACGATGCCGGTGACCCGGATATCCTTGATGACCGTCCCGCGCGTGACGGGCGACGTCCGGTAGGCGACGGTATCTTTTGCCGGACGGGTCTTGACGTAAGCGTACCAGCCGCCTGCGCCGGCGGCGACCAGGAGGAGCAATAGGAGCGCGTTCTTCATGGTTGTCCTTGCGGTGCGTCGGTTGCGATGGGGCCGCCGTCCGCGTCAGGGGCGGCCGCCTCTCCGGTGAGGCGCGCGAGGAGGGCCTGAGCGGCGTGCGCGTCATAGCGTGCGCGCACCACGTCGGCCTGGGCCCGCGTGACGGCGACCTGCGCGTCGGTGCGCTCGATGGAGGAGGAGAGCCCGACGCGGTACTGCTCGTTGACCAGGTCGCGGTTTTCGGCCGCCTGTCGGGCGACCAGCAACGCGGTGTCGAGCCGCTTGGTGGCGCTCTGGTATTGCGCGGCGGCGCTCACGAGGCTGAGGAAGAGGGCCTGTTCGGCATCGGCGACGCGTGCGCGCGCGCTGCGCAGCTCGGTGAGGGAGGTGCGGATGCGGTCGGCTCTGCGATTCCCGTCGAAAAGGGTCTGGACGAGGCGCATGGTCCAGGAGAAGTTGGGGGTGAGGGGGAGGTCGCGGCCGCCCAAGGTGAGGTCTGAGCTGAGGGTCACGTCGGGGTAGAGCGCGGCCACGGCCTCGTCGACGGCGTACGAGGCGGCCCGCTCGCGCGCGCGCAGCACGGCGAGGGCGGGGGCGTTCTCGCGCGCCCGCGCCAGGAGGCTGGCGGCGTCGGTGTCGGCGGGGGCGGGGAGGGTCTCCTCGCGCAAGGAGAAGTCAGGGTACTCGGCGAGGCCGAGATCGCGGGCGAGCTGGGCGCGGGCGGTGACGTAGGCGTTGCTGGCCGTGATGACGTCGAGCACCGCGTTGCCCCAGTCGACCTCCGCCTTGGT
The DNA here is from genome assembly GCA_022704145.1 of Verrucomicrobiota bacterium. GTDB lineage: Bacteria > Verrucomicrobiota > Kiritimatiellia > RFP12 > UBA1067 > JAKJGY01. The sequence goes on along the minus strand of JAKJGY010000001.1, from coordinate 42,988 downwards.
GGCGTCGTACTGGCGGCGCGTGCCGACCTCCACCATCGCGCGCGCCTCGGTGAGGTGCTGGGCGTACAGGCGCTCGCTCTCGTTGGCCACGCGGTGCAGCTCCGCGCTGCGGTGCAGCTCGAAGAAGGCGGTGCGGACCGCATAGGCGACGTCGATCTCGCTGGCGCGGAGCTGCTCCTCGGCGGCCACCAGCGACTCAAGGGCCTGCCGTTCCTGGGCGTCCAGCTTGCCGAAGTCGAACAGGAGCAGGTCGAGTCCGAGGGAGCTGTTCCAGGTGCCGCGCATCGCCGAGGAGGTCGGGCGGCCGCTGACGTTCTGAGTGGCGCGGGTATAGCCGCCGCTGGCGGAGAGCTGCGGCAGGCGGCCCGAGCGGATGAGGCGGCACTGCAGGCGGGCGGCCTCGACGGACTGCCGGGCCTGGAGGAGTGCGGGGTGGCTGCTGAGCGCGATCCTAACCAGACCGGTCAGCGAGCACGCCTCTCCTGCGGTCAGCCCGGCCTCGGCGGCCGAGGACGTGCGCTCACCGGGGAGCGTCGCGCCCTGTTCCTGGATCTGACGGGCCTCACGCACGACACGGCAGCCGCACAGCGCGGCGGTGAGGGCGAGGGGCAAGAGGAGGTGCGGCGGGCGCAACGTCATAACGGGAGGAGGGGCGTGGTCAGTCGGCGGCAACCGCGTGCCACGGGTCTGAAAGGGTTTGTAATTCCAGGGCCATGCGGTCGATCCCTGCGTAGGCGGCCCAGACGGTTTCGGTATGGGGAACCTCGGTGTATGAGACGAACGCGAGGGAGAGGTCAAACTCATCCGGCAGTAAGGCGTACTCGGCTCCGCACGGATAGTCGCACATGCAGTCGCGCTGGCCGTCGCAGCGGCAGGCGCAGAAGCAGCCGGTGAGCGTCACATCGACCTGGACCTCGGCTGGTGCCGCCTGCCAGGCGGAGGGCGTGACGGCGGGGGTTATCACGGCCGGCTGGGGCGTGACGGCGACGGTCGCGGAAGCGGCGGCGACTGGCGCGGCGTCCACCGGTGCGCTGACGACGGGCGCGCTGACGTAGACCGTCTCAGTCCGCGTGAGCACGGGCACGGTCTCATACAGGTAATAGGTGCGATAGACGGGCCACGGGTTATAGACGTAAGAGAAGCCGCCATACCATCCCGAGCGCCAACTGCTGTAGTAGGAGCGCGTGCAACCCACGTCGCCAGCCCACCAGGAGGAGTACGAATAATAGGGGTAAGGCGAATAATAGCACGTGGGGTACGTGGTCATGCCATAGGCGAAACCGCTCCCACTCCAGAAGAACGAGAAACGGGTTGTGCGTGCGGGAGGGTGGCAGGCCAGAGGGCTATACCGGTGAGAGTAGTAGGGGTAAGGATAACGTTCATGGCGCGGGTGGCGGCTCGGTTCGGGGTGGCGGATCGCCAGACGCGGCGAAGGCGAGGGGCGGGATCCGGGAAGGGTGAGCGAAGGGCGCGAAGGGTCGCGCGACCAGGCGGTGGTGGGGTCAGGCGACCTGACACGCGAATCCGTGCTGCGCGCACGGAGGTCGGTCGAGGGATAACGCGCCGTGTCCGTCCGGCTGACTGAGGGCGTCCTGCCGCGGGGCTGTTCCGTCAGGGCGCGACCGAAGGGATCGCTGTTCTGGCTGGAACGGCGCTCTGTGGGGCTTGGTGTCGTGGGGCTGGGGGTGCGCACCTCGGGACGGCGCGGCACCTCTGAGCGCGTCATGGCGGGCGGCGTCTCCAAGCTTCGGGACGTCGGCGACGGCGTCGCGACCGTGCGGGGCGCGCTCACGGGGGCGGGACGGGGCGTCTCGACCGTGCGGGGCGCGCTGACAGGGGCGGTACGGTACGTCTCGACCGTACGGGGCGCGCTCACGGGGGCGGGGCGGGGCGTCTCGACCGTGCGGGGCGCGCTGACAGGGGCGGGAGGACGGTACGTCTCGACCGTGCGGGGCGCGCTGACAGCGGGTTGCTGCGGCACCGCACGCTGGGGCGTCTGACTCGCGGCGGACTGCGGCTGCCGTGAGGGCGGGAGTCCTTCAGCAGGGGTCGGGCGGCCGTTGCCAAGCCCCGTGGCGGATGTCGGTGAAATCCCCACCGTACGGCGGGAAGGCTCGACTTGCGAGGAGGGGCGGAAGGCTGGGGCCGTCTCGCGGCGGGGCTCGCGCGGCTGGGCCTGTGGCGCAGCGGGTGCCGCGGGAGCCTGTCGCGCCTCCAGTCCTCGGACAACCGCCCGCGCGATCGGAGAGGGGGTGGCGGCCGGAACCGGAGCGACCGGTTGCCGTGCCGTCTCGGAGCGGGACTCGCCAAGATCCTGACCCCGCTCGCGGCGCGCGAACGCGGGTGAGCACAGGCAGAGGCCTAAGCAGAAAATGACACTCGGTTTGACTCGGGTCTGCATCGTTCGCCTCCTTGCCGGTGGTCCGGCCTTTCACGCGCGACACGTTCACTGGCAGGCAGTCTACGCTTTCGACGGGTCCACCGTCAAGCGACTGGCTGACATGTGCAGGGTGATAAACGTCGGTGGCGCGTGACTATTGCCCCCTGCGGCGCTGTTTTTAAACTTTTGTTTAAATCGGTTGATTGCGATGGTTCGGCGCGGTGTATCCTTTTGGCACACATGACGTGCCGATGGCACACCCGGTGTGACAGCACACGCTATAATCGCCAATCGGAGAGGGTGTCTGTGGATCGATAATTTCGCGTAAATATCAGTATAGTAGATTCTTATGACTTTAAGGCTCACTGGATCGGTCGCGGTGTGGCACAGATGCTGCTTTTAAGCCCGCGTCCGCAAGAGGTGATGCGCACGAACAGTCCGCGGGCAGAATGGAGCGAGCGATGGCTAAAGTTTTAGGAATTGATCTGGGGACGACCAACTCCTGCATGTCGGTGATGGAGGGCGGCGAGCCGGTGGTCATACCGAACGCGGAGGGTGCTCGCACGACGCCCTCGATCGTGGCCTTCACGAAAAGCGGCGAGCGGCTTGTGGGGCAGGCGGCGAAGCGTCAGGCGGTCACGAACCCGAAACAGACGGTCTATTCGATCAAGCGTTTCATGGGCCGTCGTTACGACGAGATGGCCCATGAGATGTCGATGGTGCCTTACGATGTGGTGCGGGCGGCGAACGGCGACGCCCACGTGAAGGTGGGCGACAAGACCTACTCGCCGCCTGAGATCTCGGCGATGATCCTGCAGAAGCTGAAGACCGACGCCGAGGCCTATCTGGGCACGACGATCACGCAGGCGGTGATCACGGTACCTGCCTATTTTAACGACAGCCAGCGCCAGGCCACCAAGGACGCGGGGCGCATCGCGGGCCTTGAGGTGCTGCGCATCATCAACGAGCCGACGGCCGCCTCTCTGGCGTACGGGCTGGACAAGAAAAAGGATGAGAAGATTGCGGTCTACGATTTCGGCGGCGGCACCTGCGACATCTCCGTGCTGGACATCGGCGACGGTGTCTTCGAGGTCAAGGCGACCAATGGCGACACGCACCTCGGCGGCGACGATCTGGACCAGGCGATCATGAACTGGCTGATCGAGGAGTTCCGGCGCGAGAACGGCATTGACCTGTCGAAGGACATGATGGCCCTGCAGCGCCTGAAAGAGGCCGCCGAGAAGTCGAAGTGCGAGCTGTCCTCCTCGACCACCTCGGAGATCAACCTGCCGTTCATCACGGCGGACGCCTCGGGTCCGAAGCATCTGACGGTGACGCTGACGCGCGCCAAGCTGGAGCAGCTCACGGACAGCTTGGTCGAGCGGACGTCCGAGCCCTGCCGCAAGTGCATGCGCGACGCCGGCCTCTCGTCGGTTGATGAGGTGGTGCTGGTCGGCGGGCAGACGCGCATGCCCAAGCTGCAGGAGAAGGCCAAGGCGCTGTTCGGGAAAGAGCCGCATAAGGGCGTCAATCCGGACGAGGTGGTGGCAGTCGGCGCGGCCATCCAGGGCGGTATCCTGAAGGGCGAGGTCAAGGACGTGCTCCTGCTGGACGTCACACCGCTGACTCTCGGCATCGAGACCCTGGGCGGCGTGATGACCCCGCTGATCGAGCGCAACACGACCATCCCGACCAAGAAGAGCGAGATCTTCAGCACCGCCGCTGACAATCAGCCCTCCGTGCAGATCCAGGTGCTGCAGGGAGAGCGCAAGATGGCGGGAGACAACAAGCGCATCGGGACGTTCAACCTCGACGGTATCCCGCCCGCCCCGCGCGGCCGCCCGCAGATCGAGGTGACCTTCGATCTCGACGCGAACGGGATCCTGAATGTCAGCGCGAAGGATCTCGGGACCGGTAAGGAGCAGAAGATCACGATCACGGCTTCGAGCGGCCTCAGCAAGGAGGAGATCGAGCGCATGCGCCAGGACGCCGAGCTGCACGCAGCCGAGGACGCCAAGCGGCGTGAGGAGGTTGAGACACGCAACCAGGCCGAGAACATGTGCTATCAGGTCGAGAAGATGCTGTCGGAGAACGCTGACAAGATACCGGCCGAGAAGAAAGCGCCGGTCGAGAGGGCGGTGGCCGATCTCAAGGGCGTGCTCCAGCGCGGGTCGATCGAGGAGATCAAGGCCAAGCAAGAGGCTCTGAACAAAGCGATGGAGGCGGTCACGCAGGGCATGTACGGCCAGCAGCAGGCGCCTGGCGGGCAGCCCGGCGCGGACTTCGGCGGCGCGCAGACCGAGGACTCGTCAGCCTCGTCCGGGCCGAAGTCGGCGGGCGATGACGGGGTCATCGACGCCGACTACACCATGATGGACGACAAGAAGAAGAAATGATTTCGGTTGCGCGGGTGCGCGGCACGAAGGTTTCAAGGGGCGGGGTGGAGTTCCTGCCCGGCACTTAAACACAAAACAAGGAGAAGAGACATGGCGAAGATTCGTCCGCTCGGCGACCGCGTGTTGGTCGAGCCTATTGACGTCAAGGAAGTCACCAAGGGCGGCATCATCATCCCTGACGCCGCGAAAGAGAAGCCGATGGAGGGCAAGGTTGTCGCGATCGGCAAGAAGCGTGACGACGACGGCAAGGAGATTCCGTTCGACGTCAAGGTCGGCGACAAGGTCCTGCTGCCCAAGTATGGCGGCACCGAAGTCAAGATCAACGATAAGACCCTCCAGCTTGTCCGCGAAGAGGACCTGCTCGGCGTGATCGAGTAACCTCAACCCCAACCATTCGTAAAGGAGACTTGTAACATGGCTGCGAAACAGATGAAGTACGATGTGGAAGCCCGCCAGAAGATTCTCGCCGGCATCCAGAAGCTCAACAAGGCGGTCGCCTCGACCCTCGGGCCCTGCGGGCGCAACGTGATCCTCGACAAGAAGTTCGGCTCCCCGGCCATCACCAAGGACGGCGTGTCCGTGGCCAAGGAGATCGAGCTGCCTTGCCCGTTCGAGAACATGGGCGCGCAGATGGTCCGCGAGGTCGCGAGCAAGACCAGCGACGTGGCCGGCGACGGCACCACGACCGCGACGCTGCTCGCCGAGTCGATCTATCGCGAAGGTCTGAAGAACGTGACCGCGGGCGCCAACCCGATGGCCATCAAGCGCGGCATCGACAAGGCCACCAAGGCGGTTGTCGAAGCTATCTCCAAGCAGGCTAAGCGCGTCAAGGACCCGGCCGAGATCGCCCAGGTCGCGACCATCTCCGCCAACGGCGAGAGCGAGATCGGCTCGATCATCTCCGAGGCGATGGACAAGGTCGGCAAGGACGGCACGATCACGGTCGAGGAGGCCAAGACGCTCGAGACCACCCTCGAGGTCGTCGAAGGCATGCAGTTCGACAAGGGCTATCTCTCGCCGTACTTCGTGACGAGCCCCGAGGAGATGGAGTGCGTGCTTGAGAACCCCTACATCCTGATCTTCGAGAAGAAGATCTCGAGCCTCAACGACATGCTGCCGCTGCTGCAGAACGTCGCCAAGTCGGGCAAGCCGCTGATGATCATCGCCGAGGATGTCGAGGGTGAGGCCCTGGCCACCCTGGTCGTGAACAAGCTGCGCGGCACGCTGCAGGTCTGCGCCGTCAAGGCGCCGGGCTTCGGCGACCGTCGTAAGGCCATGCTGGAGGATATCGCGATCCTCACCGGCGGCACGATGATCAGCGAGGATCTCGGCATCAAGCTCGAGAACGTCGAGGTGGATCAGCTCGGCAAGGCCAAGAAGGTCACGGTCGACAAGGACAACACCACGATCGTCGAGGGCGGCGGCAAGACCAGCGACATCCAGGGCCGCGTCGCGCTGATCAAGAAGCAGATCGACGAGACCAGCTCCGACTACGACCGCGAGAAGCTCCAGGAGCGCCTCGCCAAGCTGGCCGGCGGCGTGGCGGTCATCAAGGTCGGCGCCGCGACCGAAGCCGCGATGAAGGAGAAGAAGGATCGCGTGGACGACGCGCTGCACGCGACGCGTGCGGCTGTGGAAGAGGGCATCGTCGCCGGCGGCGGCGTGGCGCTCATCCGCTGCCAGAAGGCGCTCGACACGGTCGAGGTCTGCGGCGACGAGAAGGTCGGCGTGGCGATCGTATCCAAGTGCCTGGAAGCCCCGTTGCGTCAGCTCGTCGAGAACGCCGGCCTCGAGGCCGCGCTGATCGTCGAGAACGTGAAGAACGGTAAGGGCGCGTACGGTTACAACGTCGCGACCGGCGAGTACACCGACCTGGTCAAGGCCGGCGTGCTGGATCCGGCCAAGGTGACCCGCACCGCGCTGCAGAACGCGGCGTCGATCGCCGGGCTCCTGCTCATCACCGAGTGCATGGTCACGGAGATTCCTGAGAAGAAGGAAGCTCCGGCGGCCGGCCACCCGGGCATGGGCGGCATGGACATGTAAGAGCACGTTCTCTACACGCAAGCGGATGGGGCGGGGGCTTCGGCTCCCGCCCCATCTTTTTTTGCCTTCCGGTGTCGTAAGCGCTCGTGTAAAGTATGCCTATGCATGTGATGAAAGACTTGGCGGTCCTGTTCGCCTCTCTGGCGGTTGCCGCAGCGGTGCCGGTGTCGCAGGCGGCTGAAACGGTCGATCCGCGCGTGCGGACGCTGGTCGCGCCCACCCGGATCGTCTGGGACTCGGGTGTCGGCGAGCGCGCCTCCGTCACAGGCGCGGCGATCCTGCTTGCGCCTCGCCACGGGCAGGTGCCTGAGGGCGTCTTCCTCTCCGGTTCGGGCTGCCGCATGGAAAACAAGGGCGAGGCCGCCTCGGTGCTGGTCGACTTCGGCCGTGAGCTGCACGGCGGGCTGCAGCTCGCCTCGGGCGGGCCGAGCGGCCGGAATGTCAAAGTCCGTGTGCGCTTCGGCGAGTCTGTGGCCGAGGCCATGGCCGAGCTGGGCGAGCGCGGCGCCTGCAACGACCATGCGATCCGCGACGGCGTGATCGACTTGCCGTGGCTGGGCACGCGCGAGACGGGCAACACCGGGTTCCGCTTCGTGCGGATCGACCTCGTCTCGCCCGGCGTGCTGAGCCTGGAGTCCGTGCGCGCGGTCTCGCTGATGCGTGACATGCCGCAGCTCGGCTCTTTCCGCTGCAGCGATGAACGCCTGAACCAGATCTGGTCGACCGCCGTGCGCACGCTGCACCTGTGCTGTCAGGAGTTTGTCTGGGACGGCATCAAGCGTGACCGTCTGGTCTGGATGGGCGACATGCACCCTGAGGCGATGGCCCTGATGGCGGTTTTCGGACGGCAGGAGGTGTTGCCTCAGTCCCTCGACTACATGCGCGCGACCACGCCCGTCGACAAGTGGATGAACGGGATGCCCTCCTACACGCTGTGGTGGGTGCGTTGCCTGCACGACTGGTACGCCTACACCGGCGACCGCGCCTATCTTGAGCGGCAGCGCGGCTATCTGAGCGAGGTCCTGGGGCACCTGGAGCGCCATGTCGGAGCGGACGGCCGCTGTCTGCTGCCGCAGGGTTTCCTGGACTGGCCCACGCAGCACAACCGCAAGGCGGTGGACGCGGGTATGCAGGCGCTGATGCTGCTCGCGTTTGAGGACGGGGCGCGTCTGGCGGCCGCGCTCGACGACGCCCCTCTGGCGGCGCGCTGCCAGGCCTGCAGCGCGCGGTTGCGGCAGGTCACGCCCGCGCCCGAAGGCAGCAAGCAGGCTGCGGCCCTGCTGGCGCTCTCCGGTTTGCGCGACGCCCGTGAGATGTGCCGCGACGTTCTGGCGCAGAACGGCGTGCAGGGTGTGTCAACCTTCTATGGGTACTACATGCTTGAGGCGATGGCCCGGGCGGGCGAGGTTCAGCTCGGCCTGGACACTGTGCGCGACTACTGGGGCGCGATGCTGGATGTGGGCGCGACCAGTTTCTGGGAAGATTTTAATGTGGCGTGGACGAACAACGCGTTCCGGATTGACGAGCTTCCGGTTGCCGGAAAACGCGACATCCACGGCGATTACGGGGAGTTCTGCTACAAGGGATTTCGCCACAGCCTCTGTCACGGCTGGTCTTCCGGGCCGGCCGTGTGGCTGATCGCCCATGTGCTCGGCATCCAGCCGCAAGAGGTCGGCTGCCGCACGGTGCGCGTGCGGCCCTTCCTCGGGAATCTGAGCTGGGCTGAGGGGAGTTTCCCGACCCCGCACGGCATCGTCCGTGTGCGCCACGAGCGGCAGGCTGACGGTACGCTCCGCAGCGCGACCACGGCGCCCGAAGGCGTGCGGATCGTGAAGTAAAGGATGATGATGAACTGGCCTTTGTTTTTCAGTACGTTCTCGCTTATCTTTCTTGCTGAATTGGGTGATAAGACCCAGTTGGCGGTGATGAGCCAGTCGGCGGCGACGTCGTCCAAATGGACGGTGTTCAGCGCGGGCGTCTTCGCGCTGGCCGCCTCCACCGCGATCGGTGTTCTGGCGGGAGACCTGATCCGTAAATTCGTGCCGGATGAGAGATACATCAAAGGCGTCGGCGGGCTGCTGTTTCTGGTTTTCGGCTGCCTGATGCTGCGCGACGTCTTCTGGGCCAGGCCCGCGCTCGCAGCCGCCCCGGCGCCTGCGCTGTCGCAGGTCGAGGGCTGGATGGGACGCTTCGTCATCCAGCAGGCGGCGGTGTTCGAGCGTGCCGCTTTCGAGGATTATGAGGCGCTGGCCCGCCGGACGGGCGACCCGCGGGTCCGGGCGGTCTTCGAGCGGCTGGCCCTGGAGGAGCGCTGGCACCACGAGGCGATGCTGTGCGCGACTGCCGCCGGGGCCGAGCGCGACCTCGCGATTACGGCGGCGATGGCCGGGGAGCTGCCGCCTGTGGACGAGCTGTTGCATGACGCCGCGCAGTCGTCGGAGGCGGTCGAGCACGCGATCACGCATGAGCGGGCGATGGCCCAGTTCTATCGGACGCTCGCGCGGACCTGCTCGATACCGCGCCTGAGGGAGACGTTTCTGGCGCTGGCGGTCGCAGAGGATAATCATGCGCAGCGCCTGATCGCGCTACGGGAGTGAGCGGAGGCGTGACCTGAGATGCCGGAGTGGATCGATATCCGTAAAGATGAGAGGCATGTCGCGGCCGAGCGGCAACGGGCCCGCTCCTTGCGTGAGAGCGCCTGGTGGCGGCAGCAGCTCCAGGCGGGTGTCTGTCATTACTGCGGGCAGCACGTGGGGGCTGCCGCGCTCACCCTGGACCACGTCGTCCCTGTGGCGCGCGGGGGCCGGAGCACCAAGGGGAACGTGGTGCCGGCCTGCGCGAGCTGCAACGCCTCCAAGCGCTGCCTGACCCCGGCCGAGCAGGTCCTCGAGCGGCTGGCGCGCGAGGGCGGACTGGAGGAGGACGTATGAACGCCGCGCGGCGGCTGGTCGTCGTCACGCCACACGGGTTCTGTTCCGGTGTGGCGCGTGCGGTCGCGGCCGCGGAGGAGGTTCTTGCGCGCTGCCGGGGGCAGGCGGTCTACTGCCTGAATGAGATTGTCCACAACCGGCAGGTCTCCGACCGGCTGGGCGCGCTGGGGCTGGTCTTCGTGGGTTCGGTCGGCGAGGTGCCGCAGGGCTCGATCGTCCTGTTCTCGGCGCACGGGGTCGCGCCGGCGGTGCGGCGCGAGGCGGAGGAGCGCCGGTTGAGCGTGGTGGACGCCACCTGCCCGTTCGTCACCAAGGTGCATGCCGAGGTCAGGCGTTTCGTCGATCAGGGCGCGACGGTGGTGTGCGTCGGGCACCGTCGTCATGAGGAGGTTGTGGGGGTGGCCGGCGAAGCCCCGGGGCACGTCCGGGTGGTGGAGAGCGTGGCCGAGGTGAACGCCCTTGATTTGCCAGCCGGCGTATCTGTGGCGGTTGTGACTCAGACGACCTTGGGCGAGGAGCAGGCCGGAGAGATCCTGGCTGCGCTGCGCGGCCGCTATCCCGGCCTGTTGACGCCCCCCAGCACCGACATCTGTTACGCCACGCGCAACCGGCAGCGTGCCGTAAGGCTGCTGGCGCGGCTGTGCGACCGTGTGCTGGTTCTCGGTTCGGCCAACAGCTCAAATAGCCAGCGTCTGGTTGAGGCCGCGCGTGAGGCGGGTGCTGAGGCGTTTCTGATCAGCACGACCCAGCAGCTTGAGGAACAGGCCTGGGGGGGTGTCCGTGCGCTCGGCCTGACTAGCGGGGCCTCGACCCCTGAGGCGTTTCTACGTGAGACGGTGGGCCTGCTGCAGGCCCGTTTCGGCTTTGAGGAGGCGGAGAGTCTGACGGCTGTTCCCGAAGAGTCTCCGCTGTTTGCGTTACCGGCCCTGCCGGCAAGGTTGAGGGACAAGGATGAACGATAAAGCGCTATTTTCAATCTCCTGCGGGCTGTATGTGGTCGGGGTTGAGTGCGGGACAGCCCTGGGAGGCTGCGTGGTCGACGCCTTCATTCAGGCCACGGCCTATCCCGCGACGGTCATCCTGTGCAGCCAGAAGCACACCCGCACCAACGAGTGTATCCATGAGACCGGGCGCTTCAGCGTGTCCGTGCTGCGGGACGATGTCGATCCGCTGACGATCGCGATCTTCGGTTTCCAGTCTTCGAGACAAGTTGATAAGTGGTCGCAGGTCAGCCACGATCTGCACGAGGGCCTGCCTGTGCTGCGCGAGCATGCGGCATGGTATCTTTGCCGGGTGGTGCATACTTATGAGATGGGTACGCATACGCTGTTTCACTGCGCTGTCGAGGAGGCCGAGGCGGGCGAGGGGACGCCGTTGACATATGGCGTCTATCGTGCGCAGATGCGGCACGCGACGGCGGCTGCGTTTCAGGAGCACAAGAAGCGGCTCGCTGCCGCTGCTCAAGGTTAGACGGCGCGTGACGCGTGGGGGACGGGGCTGACTCCGGGGCGAACGTCCTTGCGTGTCACTCCGGCATGTCGTCAGGCGAGCCTGTTGGGGGGTAGAGGTATAAGGGGCGGAGTCAGTTTGTTTATGGGGATGGATGTCAAACGCGTGATGGCGGCGTGGGGATCCGTTGCGGCAGGTCTGCTGCTGGCGGGGTGCCTGTCGCGCGAGGCGCTCTATGAGGAGCTGGCGGAGGCCCGCACAGAGGCCTATGAGTCGTGGCGCCGCGTGCGTGAGGAGGGCGAGCTGCCGGTTCCCGCTGAGCGGCTTTCACGGGATGACGCCGTGCGTATCGCGCTGCTTTACAACAAGTCCCTCCAGTCCAAGCTGCAGGAGCGGGTGGCCGCGCGCGGACAGGTCGTCGCCGCGCACCGGCCCGCGCTGCCGCATGCGACGCTCAATGCGACATCCGGGCGCGGCACCACGGAGCGCGACGAGGCGGTCGTCACCGTGCGGCAGACGCTCTTCCGCGGCGGCGCGGTGAGCGCCGGCCTGCGCGCCGCCAAGCTGTATGCCTTCCGTTCCGATGAGGGGGTGCGCGATACCGCGCAGCAGGTCATCCAGCAGGTGACGTCAGCCTACTATGCGGCGTTGCTGGCGGACAGCCTCTGCCACGTCAACCGCGATGCGGTGGCCTCGGCCGAGGCCCATCTCGCGGATGTGCGCGTCAAGCGGGCCAATGGCGTGGCCTCAAAATATGACGAGCTGCGCGCGCAGGTGGATGTGGCCAACTTCAGGGCGGAGCTGATCCGGCAGGAGAACAGCCTGGTGCTCGCCAAGATCACCCTGCTTCGGACCATGGGCACGGCGACCGACGCGACCATCCAGCTCTCCGATCCTCTGGAGCGGGTGCCCGTGTTCGAGACCCTGGAGTCGGCCATCGCGTCGGCCTACAGGAACCGGCCGGACCTGATGATGGCCGAACTGAACATCCGCCTCCAGCGGGAGCAGGTGACGGCCGTGCGCAGCCGCTATCTGCCGCAGGTCGATCTGGCGCTTTCCGCTGGGGCGGAGCGCACCTACGGGGACGGGCGCGGCTGGCAGGATCTGGCGCGCGCGGGGCTGGAGTTCTCGTGGCCGCTGTTCGACGGCTTCGGGCGGGAGGGCGAGCTGATCGTCGAGCGGGCCCGGCTGCGGCAGCGCGAGATCGAGCTGGCGGATGTTGAGCAGGATGTGTTTCTCGACGTGCAGCAGGCGCTGCTCAGCCTCAAGAACGCGGACGAGTTCGTGGAGTCGCAGCGGCTGAACCTCCAGCACGCCGAGGAGGGCCTGCGGCTGACCATGTCGGGCTACCGGGAAGGGGTCAACACCGAGGTCGAGATCGTCGATGCCCGCGCCTCCCTGACCCTGGCGCGAGGCAATTACTATCGGGCGCTGTTTGACCACTGTATGGCGCGTCTCGGGCTCGATCATGCGACAGGGCGTCTGGGCCGCGCGACACCGCTGCCTGCCGAGAGCCCGGAGCGGGAGCGCGAGGGGGGCGTGGAGGGGGACTGGCTACGGGCGGTCGAGCGTTTGCTCGTCGCGCCGCGGCAGGCTGAGGGAGTCGAAAAATGAGACGCCTGATTCATGCGTTGCTCTATCTGGCCGGGATCTGCGCGATCCTCGGCGCGTCCTGGTACGGTTACCGTCTGGCTGCGGTGAAGGCGACCCCCGTGAGGGAGGACAAGGGGAGGCAGGCGGTGCCCGTGCGGACTTCTACGGTCGTCACCGGCTGCGTGACGAACCGGATCAGGCTCACCGGTGCGCTTGAGGCGGTCCGTGTGGTGGACGTGGTCCCCAAGATCACGGGGCGCCTGGAACGGCTTGAGCTTGAAGACGGCACGCCGGTGCTGGAGGGGACCGCGGTCACCAACGGGCAGGTCCTGGCGGTCATCGAGCATCGCGATATCCTGTCCAAGCTGACGCATGCGCGCGCGGCGGCCGAGACGGCCCGTGTGGCGATCGAGACCGCCCGGGTCATCCTGAAGGACAGGCAGCGGGAGAAGAACCGCATGGGCAAGCTGTTCGCCGAGGGCTCGACGACCGAGCAGCAGCGTGATCTGGCGGATACGGCGTGCGAGCAGGCCGCGACGGAACTGGTGCTTGCCGAGACGCGGCTGGTGCAGGCCCGTGCGGCTGTGAGCATGATCGAGGTCGACCTGGCAGAGGCGTTCCTACATGCGCCGATGGCAGGGGTCGTAAGCGCCAAATACGTGGATCCCGGCGCGATGGTGGGGCCGGCCGTCAAAGTGGTGCAGCTCCTCCCAATGGAGGAACTCAAGTTTCTGATCGCGGTGCCGGGGCCCTACTTGCGCTTCCTGAGCGTCGGCAGGACGCTTGTGGAGGTGGTGTCGGACGCTGCGCCGGAGCGGGTCTTCTCCGGCCGGATCGCCCGTATCTTCCCGGCCGTCGATCCGGTGACGCGCGCGGGGCGGGTCGAGGTGCGGCTCGCGAATGTCCGGGACGCCGCCGGACAGTGGATGCTGCGCCCGGGCCTGTATGCGGAGGGACAGATCATTCTGGAGGTCCGAAGCGATGTGGTCACGCTTCCGGCCGATGTTGCGCTGCGCCGCGGCGAGCGCTTTCTGGCCTTTGTCGTGAAGGACGGCCGCGCCGAGACCCGGACGCTCACGATCGGGGTGCGCTCGGGGAACCTGCTGGAGGTCGTCGGCGGACTGCAGGCGGGCGAGCAGGTGGTCACAGCCGGCCAGCACCGCCTGCGCGACGGTCAGCCGGTACGGTTTTCAGACGCGGGCGCGAACTGACAGGATAGGCCATGCGGTTACCAGAAATTGGAGTCCGACGCCCGATCTTTACGCTGATGGTCTTTGTCGCCATCCTCGTGCTCGGCGGCGTCTCGCTTTTCATGCTGCCCGTGGACCTCTTTCCCGAAGTGGAGATGCCGTCGGTCACGGTGATGACGCTCTGGCCGGGAGCGAGCGTGGAGGACGTCGAGGGGCGCGTCACGCGCGTGATCGAGGATCATCTCAGTATCGTTAACAATCTGGATGAGGTGACCAGCCGGACCCGCGAAGGGATCTCCATCGTCACCTGTATGTTTGACTGGGGCACGGACCTCGAGGAGGCGGCCAACGATATCCGTGACCGTCTGGGCGTGGCGCGCAGGCAACTGCCGGACGATATCGAGGATCCGGTCGTCAATAAGTTCAACAGCGCGACGACGCCGGTCATCTTTTTCGCCGCCACCGCCGACGAGTCCTGGGAGCGCCTGTATGACCTGATCGAGGATGATGTCGGCGACGAGCTGAAGCGGATTAACGGCGTCGGCTCGGTGCAGGTCTTCGGCGGGCTCCACCGTCAGATCAATATCGACATCGACCCTGTCAAGCTGGCGGGGTACGGCCTGACGCTGGCGCAGCTTGAACAGGCGATCGCGCGCGAAAACCTGACGCTTCCGGCCGGGAATATCAAGAACGGGCTGATCGACTATTCGGTACGCGTGCCGGGCGAGTTCGAGCACCCCGAGCAGGCGCGCGATATCGTGGTCAGACGCAGCGCCAGCGGCGACGTCGTCTATCTGCGCGACGTGGCGAACGTCAGCGACGGGTTTGAGGACCCCTTCCGGCTTTCAGGGGCCAACGGCCGTTCGAGCGTGATCGTTCTTGTCCAGAAACGCTCCGGTGCGAACACGGTGCGCGTCTGCCGCGAGGTCCGCGAGGCGGTCGAGGCCATGCGGCCGCGTCTGCCGCCCGACGTCAGGATGGTCAAGCTCACCGACACCAGCGACTTCATCAAGCTCTCGATCCGCAACGTCAGCCGCACGCTGGTCTGGGGCGGCCTGTTCGTGAGCCTCACCACGTTCGTCTTTCTGCGCACGGTGCGGGCCTCGTTTGTGATCGTGCTCACCATTCCCTTCTCGCTGATCATCGCGTTCGCGTTCCTCTATCTCAAGGGCTGGACGATCAACATCATCTCGCTCTCGGCGCTCTCGGTGGCCGTCGGCATGGTGGTGGATAACGCGGTCGTCGTGCTGGAGAACATCGACAGCTACCTGCGCCGGGGCTCGCGCTTGCGCGAGGCGGCGGTCTTGGCGACCGGCGAGGTCGGTCTGGCGATCACCGCCAGCACGCTGACGACGGTGGCCGTGTTCGTGCCGCTGATCTTCGTGAAAGGCCTTTCGGGGATCTACTTCGGCCAGTTGGGCGGCATTATCACCATCACCCTGCTGGCCAGCCTGCTCTGCTCGCTGCTGCTGACGCCCATGCTCGCCTCGCAACTGCTCAAGGACGGCGTTGCGGGCGTCGGCGGAGGCTGGCTGGGCCGGAAGCTGTTCGATGCCGGCGAGCGTGTGCTGGTGGGCCTGGAGGGCGGCTACGAGCGGCTGCTCGGCGTGGCCCTGCGCAGCAGGGGCCTGGTCTGCCTGGCGGCGTTCGGTATCTTTTGCGGCTCTCTCGCCCTGTTCCCGCTGATCGGTTCGGAGTTCGCGCCCGAGACCGACTCCGGCGACCTTTCGATCAGCTTCGAGCTGCCTCTGGGCACACGGATCGAGGAGACCGCGCGCGTGAGCGAGAAGATCCGCCAGCGGGGCGTCGAGCTGTTCGGCGCGCAGGAGCTGCTCAACTCGCGCTGGCGGTGCGGCGACTCGCGCTTCGGCTCCGGCAGGCAGGGCAACCACATCGGCAGCGTCGATTTTAAGTTTGTCTCCATCGAGCGGCGGGCGTATACCACGCGCGAGGCGGGACGCCGGATGCTTGACGTGTTGCGCGAGTGGCCGCAGCTCGGCAAGCTCTCCATGAGCACCGTCAACCGGACGATGGGGCGCATGATGGCGAGCGGCAAGCCGATCGTCATCGAGGTGCTCGGACATGACCTGGAGGAGACCGGTCGTGTCGCCGCCGAGATCAAGGCGCTGTGCGACCGGGTGCCGGGCGCGCGCGACGCCAGCGTCAGCAGCGACGAGGGGCGGCCAGAGCTGACCGTGCGCATCGACCGCCTCAAGGTCGCGACGCTCGGGCTCAACGTGTCCGACGTGGTGGAGACGATCCGGACGCTCTTTTACGGCAAGGAGGCCTCGGACTATCGTGAGGCCGAGAACGAGTACTGGATCTTTATGCGCCTGGTCGAGAGCCGCCGTGCGGAGGTCGCCGACGTCCTCGACTCCGAGGTCGTGCTGCCGAACGGCAGCCGCGTGCGTGTGGACTCGATCGCCGAGGTGGTCCAGGAGCTGGGGCCGCTCGACATCGAGCGCAAGGATCAGCAGCGCCTGGTGAAGGTCGAGGTGGACTACTTCGGGCGCTCGATGGGGGATGTGGCGGCGGCCATACGCGCGGCGATCGACCGCGAGATCGTCCTGCCGGACGCCACGCACATCGAGTACGGCGGGCTGGTCAAGGATCAGGCCGAGACCTTCCGCGACATGCTGCTGCTCACCGTGCTGGGGCTGGTGCTGGTCTATATGGTGATGGCGGGGCAGTTCGAGTCGTTCAAGCATCCCTTCGTGATCTTCCTGGCGTTGCCGTTCGCGCTGTCCGGCGTGCTGTTCGCGCTTCTGACGACCGGCCTCACCTTCAACATGTTCAGCTTCATCGGGGTGATCCTGCTGGTCGGCACGGGGGTCAACAACGGCATCGTGCTGGTGGACTACATCAACATCCTGCGGGCGCGCGGCGAGCCGCTCGCCGACGCCATCCGGCATGCCGGGCGCCAGCGCCTGCGGCCGGTGCTGATCACGACCCTGACGACCGTCTTCGGCATGCTGCCGCTGGCGCTCGCGCGCGGCGAGGGCTCGGAGTCCTGGCGGCCGATGGGGGTCACGGTGATCGGCGGCCTCTCGTTCTCGACGGTCGTCACGCTGGTGCTGGTGCCGGTGCTCTACAGCCTGCTCAACGGTCGCCGGGTGCGGGGGGCACAAAACAGGAGCGGGGGCGCCCTCGCCCCCGAGTCGGTCAGACATTGAGCGGCGGTCGTTTCACCGTCGGTTGCACGCCTGTCTTGCACGCCCGTTAACGACGGGGGCGAGGGCGCCCCCGCTCCCAAACGCTCCGCGTCCGACACGCGCTTCACCTGGCACCCCGGCCACCAACCGATT
Source organism: Verrucomicrobiota bacterium (assembly GCA_022704145.1). Lineage (GTDB taxonomy): Bacteria > Verrucomicrobiota > Kiritimatiellia > RFP12 > UBA1067 > JAKJGY01. Next base: position 25,702 of record JAKJGY010000001.1, on the reverse strand, counting down.
ACGCGGTTTTTTTATGATCACGGTTGACAGTGGACGCCGGATCTTTTAGAGTAACCGCCATTTCCGAACGCAAACGGAAACTTTTGGGGCGAGGTAGCTCAGTTGGTAGAGCAGCGGACTGAAAATCCGCGTGTCGCCGGTTCGATCCCGGCCCTTGCCACCATTTATAAGGCCTGAACCTTTTGGTTCCACCTCTGCGAGCGCTCGCAGACCCTGCCGCCGACTTAAGCTCGGCAATCCACCCGGCCGCCTCGCCCGATCGTGCCGTGTCCAGGGAGACGTGGTCGAAGTCGAACAGCACGCCGGGAAAATTGTCGTCAGCCTTGCGGGCGTTGAAATCCGCCGCTATCGCGTCGCACGCCGCGCGGTCGATGACCTGCACGACGCCCGCGCCCGCGTGCGGGAACTCCCCGCACGGCGTCACCTGCATCCAGCCGTCAGCCGCCAAAACGAAAGTGTTGTCCCCCATTGATTGAACCCTCCATACAATACGCGGAATCAACACCCGGCTAACGAAAGTGCGGGCGCTCACAGCAGAAACCGCAAGGAAGCAACAGCGACAGCGCCGACTCGTTTTACATTTGTTAAGGCATGAAGAACACGCTACATTATTCCATGAAAGTTTGCAGGTTACGATGCCGACGTGGGATCATGAAATGAACAGAGGAAACAACTCAATAACTTGTTAGGTGTCGCAATGGGAACCATCTGGATGCCACCTAATCAGTTTGCCGCATTCTTTGGCGACAGGATTGGGGTGAAATCAGGCCTTGCGCTAAGTCGCGAAGAAATCGTTGACCACTTGGGGGCATCCAATCCAATAGCGCCGGCAATCGTCTCTCTTTCAGACACTCCGATACGACTTCGCGCTAACGAAATCGAGGATGCGTTCCAACTCCTACTTCACAAGCTTGGCTGCCTCGAACAGCCTTTTGTTGGTCATGGGCCGACGCTTCTAGACTTCAAGTACCAGTCAGATGCAGAAAAGCACGAGATCTTCGAGCGCGTTCTCGCTCTGCTTGGCACCTATCACTTTGACACGGGCAAGCTGGCCTTGAGTGATGGATTCAACAAACATGGGTTCTACGAGGTTGTCCGATCGACGCTTTCCGAAAACGCCCTAGCAATTGCCATCGAGCTGGTTGATCTCATTGAGTTGAGCGAACGAGCAAGCCCGTGGGATTGGTTTCCCGCTCGGCAATTGGAATGGGATCAAACACTTGACTTGCAGGATCTCTTTGCGAGCGAGTCCTTGAGTGCGATGCACGGAACGTTCTTTGATCAACGCTTCGTAAACTATCTCTCAGCGAACTTCGACAAGATCGGTGAAATTCATTGGCGTCAGTTTGAAGCTCTTACTGCGGAGTTTTTTTTGCGCAATGGCTACAAAGTCAATATCGGCCCAGGCCGAAACGATGGAGGCGTTGACATCCGAGTCTGGGATGCCAACTTGTCGACAGCCACCCCCCCGATGATCCTCGTTCAATGCAAGCGACAAAAAGAAAAGGTTGGAAAGGTTGTCGTCAAGGCCCTCTGGGCGGATGTCATCGATGAGGGCGCTAGCTCAGGGCTAATCGTCACCTCATCCACGCTTTCACCAGGAGCGGACACTGTTCGTCGCGCTCGCTCTTACTCCATCAACGTGGCTGACCGAACGACCCTTCGAAAGTGGGTCGAGCACCTCCGGAATCCTGGAAATGGAATCTTTCTTGGGTGGTGAGATTGTTCCAAAACGCATGCTTCAGCCCGAAACGACACCTAACCCTTGAGTCCAACGGACAGCTTCCGGCTGCCGCTGAACTCAAACGTACCGCTACTCAGCCGCACCCGTCACACCGGCTAAGCCTTTTGCCTCTTCCATCCTCAACTCAAACCCAGCCTCCACCGGCCAGCCGGGGAACGCCGCAGCCAGCAGCGGCTTGTCGAAGTCGCGGCGCAGGGCCTCCGACACCATAACCGAATCGGCCTTGGCCACCTGGTTAAATGCCTCCTGATGCGCCGACCCGGCCAGCGTGCCGCTGCCGCTCTCGGTCAGCATGGTGAGCAGGCCGCCCGTGCCGAGCAGCGTGATCTGCCGGTCGAGAAAAGAACTACACCTGCGGGCTCAAGAAATCCGTGCAGGGGGAGAGCGTGTTCACCTCGCACGGCATCGGCTGGGCGATTTGCCCGGTACGCTTCAACTGCTACCCGGAGATCGCGGTGCTGGAGCTCGCGCCGGTCTGAGGTGCGGAGGCGTTCTCGTTCCAGCTTGCGGCCCCGCGCCCGTAAGGGATGCCGAGCTTGCGCATGCGGGCCCGGAGAGTGTTGGGCTCGACGCCCAGCAACTCGGCCGCGCCGTCCGCACCTTGTATCCTCCCCTGCGTCGCCCGCATCGCTTTGCGGATGTGCTCCGCGGCTGCCTCGTCGAGGGTCTCTAGTGGGGCGCTTGTCGGTTTCAGCTCCCGTCCGGCTTTTCCTGCGGAGGGCGCAACGGCGCCGAGGTCGGGAAACCGCAGGGCGCCGCCGCGAGAGGTGATGAGCGCGCGCTCCACCACGTTCTGCAGCTCCCGCACGTTTCCGGGCCAGGCGTAATCCTTGAGCTTACTGAGCATGTCTCCGTCGGGCGACGGCGGCTGCGGCAGGTTCAGCTCGCGGCATTTCCTGATCAAGAAGTGCTGCAGCAACGCCGGGATGTCCTCGCTGCGCTGGCGCAGGGGCGGCAGCGTGAGCGGAAAGACGTTGAGCCTGAAGAAGAGATCCTCGCGGAAGCGCCCCTGGCGGACGCGCTCCGGCAGGTCGCGGTGCGTCGCCGCGATGACGCGCACGTCGGCGTGGAGCGTCTCGGAGCCGCCGACGCGCTCGAATTCCTTTTCCTGAAGGACGCGGAGCAGCTTGACCTGCGCGTCGGGCGTCAGCTCGCCGATCTCGTCGAGGAAGATGGTTCCCTGGTGGGCGCGCTCGAAGCGGCCGCAGCGCTGCGCCGTCGCGCCGGTGAAGGCACCCTTCTCATGGCCGAAGAGCTCGCTGTCGAGCAGCGCCTCTGGGATCGCGCCGCACTGCACGCGCACGAACGGCTTGTCGCGCCGCGGGCTCATGGCGTGGATGGCGTGGGCGAGCACCTCTTTGCCCGTGCCGGTCTCGCCCAGGAGGAGCACTGGGCTGGAGAGCGGCGCCACGCGCCGCACCAGCTCCATGATGTTCCGCAGCCCGCCGAACTCGCCGACCAGCACGGCGTCGGAGGCCGCGCTCAGGTCTTGGCTGAGCGCCATATTCTCGTCGGCCAGGTGCTCTTTGAGCTGGCGCAGATCCTCGTAGCGGCGCGCATTGATGAAAGCGATGGAGAGCGGCTCGACGACGTCCTCGAGCAGCCGGATGTGCGAAGAGGTGAAGTCGGCCGGTGGGCGAACCGCGATGAACAGGGCACCGAGGTGCTGGGCCTCGATCTTGAGGTCGACGATCAGGAGGTTGTAGCCCTCCAGCCCGAAGCGCTTGAAGCCTTCCTCAAACGCCGGGTGGGGCGGAGGGTGGTGCTTCTTCTGTTCGCCCGCCCTCAGGTGCGCGACGCGGGGCGGGCCCTTTCCGTTCGGCGGGCCCTTTCGGAGGGTGGCCATGGCGTCTTCGGGGAAGGCGAAGAGCGTGTGCCGGGTGTGGGAGACCCGCCGCCCGTTTCGCCACTCCACCCAGGCGAGGCGGCGAAGCTCGCCGGTCTCATGGTCGATGTAGTTCATCTGCAGCAGGTCGCAGGGCATCTGCGTGCGCAGGTAGGAAAAAAGGTCCTCCGCCATCTGGATGACGTCCAGGCGGCGCGAGACGCAGAGCGTGACCGCTCGGAAAAAATCTTGGGCGAGGGACATCGTTGAAAACCCCTCTCGTAAGTGACAAGGAAAGTATAAGATTAATCATATGTCACTTGCAAATGAAACATGTGGCATTGCAGGCGAAAATAAGGGGGTAAATGGGGCTTTTGGGCCTTGGCACGCGCCCTGCGAATAGGGCAAGCATGAAAACGAGCGTACTGCGAGGGTTGCGAGGGGAGGTCCCCGCACTGGTGCTGGCCGCGCACGCGGGGCGCGAGGAAGAGGTCCGGGCCCTTCTGGATTCCGGGGCCGACGTCGACGCGGCGGACGGCGACGGCATCACGCCGCTGATGGCGGCGGCAATGGGCGGAAGCCTCTCTTTGGTGAAAACCCTGCTGGCGGCGGGGGCGGACACCCGCGCGTGCAACATCTGGGGCATGTCCGCCCAAGCCATTGCGCGCTGGCACGGCTACGAGGCGCTGGCCGCGCTGCTGGGCGATGGCGAGAGCAGGCACTGCGGAGCGGCGAAACCGTCCGTCGTAAGGAACATACCATGAAGAGCTTGGCGCTGACAGCAAAGAGGATGGCTGGCGTGGTCGCCGCGGGCGTCGCGGCGGCAGCGGGCTGCATGACCGTCGGACCCGACTACAAAGCCCCGGAAACGCCGCTTCCTGCGGCGTGGTCGCGCGAGGCCCCTGCCGCTACGAACGCGGCTCCGACGGCAGGCTCTGAAGCGGCCTGCCAGGCTGCGGACTTCAGCTGCTGGTGGTCGTCTTTCCGCGATCCGGTGCTTTCGAGCTTGGTTGTGCGGGCCCGCGCCGGAAACCTCGACGTGCGGCAGGCGGAGGCGCGGCTGCGCCAGGCGAGAGCGCAGCGCGCGCTGGCGGCCGCTGACCGCCGGCCGACGGTTGCGGCCAATGCGTCGGCCAGCCGGAGCCGGGGCAGCGAGGAAACCGGCGGTGGCCAGACCTCGACCCTGTACGGAAACTCTCTGGATGCCTCTTGGGAGCTCGATATGTTCGGAGGCAAGAAGCGCGAGCTCGAGTCGGCCCAGGCCTCCCTCGAAGCGTCTCAGGCGTCGCTCGCAGACGTGCTGGTCTCGCTGACCGCCGAGGTGGCGCTGAGCTACGTCGATTACCGGTCGTATCAGGCCCGGCTGGAGATCACCGAGACCAACCTGGCGGCGCAGGCCGAGACCTACGCGATCACCCGGTGGCGCCAGGAGGCCAACCTGGTCACGCAGCTCGATGTGGACCAGGCTCGGATGAGCCTCGAGCAGACGCGCGCGGCGCTGCCGCTGCTGAGGACGGGCCTGGACCAGGCCGAGCACCAGATCGCGACGCTGCTGGGGCAGGCTCCGGGCTCTGTGCGCGTGCTGCTGGGCGGGCGTCAGCCTGTGCCGACGGCGGCGGACAAGATTGCCGTCGGCGTTCCCGCCGACCTCCTGCGGCGGCGGCCGGACGTGCGGCAGGCGGAGCGCAAGCTGGCTGCGCAGACCGCGCAGATCGGGGTGGCCGAGGCGGCGCGGTATCCCGACCTTACACTCAGCGGCTCGGTCGGGCTGGAGGCGTTGACGGCGGGTAATCTCTACACGGCCGGCGCGCGCGCGGCGCAGGGCGCGGCGAAGGCGGGGTGTACCCTTTTCGACGGCGGGCGCATCCGGCAGAAGGTCGCGGTGCAGACCGCCCTGCAGGAGGAGGCGCTTGGCGCTTACGAGGCGGCGGTACTGACTGCGCTCAAGGACGTGGAGAACGCCCTGACGGCGTACGCCAACGAGCGCGACCGGCGGGATGCGCTGCGCGAGGCCGAGGCGGCGGGCAGCGGCGCGTTCCGGCTGGCGCGCGAAAAATACGCCTCCGGGCTGATCGACTTTCAGACCGTGCTGGACACGCAGAAGTCGCTGCTGTCGGTGCAGAACACGCTGGCCTCCAGCGAGGCCGATGTGACCGCCGACTTGATCCGTCTTTTCAAGGCGCTGGGCGGCGGCTGGGATTCGCTGGCGCAAAACGAAGTGAAGAGTTCCGATAACAAGTGAGGTTTGTCTATGAGCAAGGTGAATGAGATTCAGAAGTGTGACATTGCCCGGACGCTGGGAACGAAGAGGTCGGGCCTCCGCCGGTGGCTTTCCCGGATTGGGACGGCGGTGCTTGCGGTTGCCGCCGGCTATTTGCTGTTCGGGTTTTACGCCGGCAAGAGGCAGGCCGAGTCGGCCGTCCGCTACGAGACGAAGCCGGTGTCGCGCGGCGATCTGACGATCTCCGTCAGCGCGACGGGGACGCTGGAGCCGGTCAACGAGGTGGAGGTGGGCTCCGAGGTGTCAGGGACGCTGAAGACGGTCGACGCCGACTACAATGACCGCGTCAGGCGCGGCCAGGTGCTGGCGCGCATCGACACGTCGAAACTCGAGGCGCAGGTTTTGCAGAGCGAGTCGGCTTTGGAGTCGTCCCGGGCCAAGGTGCTCGAGGCCGAGGCCACGCTGAAAGAGGCCGACGCGCAGCTGGGCCGCCTGAGCCGTGTGCGCGAGTTGAGCGGGGGGAAGGTGCCCTCGCAGTACGAGCTCGAGGCGCAGGAGGCGGCGGTCGCCCGGGCGCGGGCGGGCGTGGCCAGCGCCAAGGCGGAGGTGTCCCAAGCCCAGGCGTCGCTGAACGTCAACAAGTCCGATTTGGAGAAAGCCGTGATCCACTCGCCGGTCGACGGCGTGGTGCTGCAGCGCAAGGTCGAGCCGGGGCAGACGGTCGCCGCCTCGTTTGAGGCACCGGTCCTCTTTAAGCTGGCCGAGGATTTGAAACAGCTCGAGCTTCAGGTCGATGTCGACGAGGCCGACGTCGGCCTGGTGTGCGAGGGGCAGGAGGCTTCCTTCACGGTGGACGCCTATCCCGACAAGCGTTTCCCCGCGCGCATCACGCAGGTCCGCTATGGCTCGAAGACGACCGATGGCGTGGTCACCTATACGACGGTTCTCAAGGTCAACAACGACGACCTTGCGCTGCGGCCGGGCATGACGGCGACGGCGGTCATCACTACGAAGAAGCTGGAAAACGTCCTGTTGGTCCCCAATGCGGCGCTGCGCTTCGAGCCGCCGCAGGCTCAGGCGGAGGGCGCGGGGCAGAAGGGCGGCGGGGGAGGCTTGGTCAGCTCCCTGCTTCCGCACCCGCCGCGCTCGGAGACGAGGGCGAGCGAGGCGACGTCGACCAACAAGGCGCAGCGCGTGTACGTCCTGCGGGGCGGCGCGCTCTGCGCGGTGCCGGTTTCCGCGGGCATGACGGACGGGCTTCACACCGAGGTGACCGGCGACGGGCTCGAGCCCGGCATGAGCGCGGTAACCGAAATGACAACAGGAAAGCAGAAATGAACGACGCGGTTACAGATCAGCCGGCGCTCATCGAGCTGGCGGGCGTCACGAAGATTTACGGTACGGGCAGCGCAGAGATGAAGGCGCTGCGCGGCGTGGACCTGTGCATCCGCCAGGGCGAGTTTGTGGCGGTGATGGGGCCGAGCGGCTCGGGAAAGAGCACGAGCATGAACATCCTCGGCTGCCTCGACACGCCGACAGGCGGCAGCTACCGGTTCATGGGGGTCGAGGTCGGCGACCTGACCCGTGACCAGCGGGCGCTGCTGCGCCGGAATTATTTGGGGTTCGTATTCCAAGGGTTCAATTTGCTCAAGCGCACGTCGGCGCTGGAGAACGTGGAGCTGCCGCTCATCTACCGGGGTGACTTCCTGAGCGAGCGCCGCAGGCGGGCCAGCGAAGCGCTGGCGCAGGTCGGCCTGGCAGGGTGGGAGCACCACACGCCCGGCGAGCTCTCCGGCGGGCAGCAGCAGCGCGTGGCGATCGCCCGTGCGATGGTGGCGGACCCGGTGGTTCTGCTGGCCGACGAGCCGACGGGAAACCTGGACTCGGAGCGCAGCGTGGAGATCATGGGCCTGCTGACGGCGATCAATCGCGACAAAGGCGTGACGGTCATCATGGTCACGCACGAGCCCGACATGGCGGCGTACGCGAAGCGCGTTATCCGGTTCAGGGACGGCCTGATCGAAACCGACGGCCATCATGAGGGAGGTGCGACATGATCTGGAACGCTTTTCTTTTGGCTCTGCGGGAATTGAGGCGCAACAAGATGCGGTCATTTCTGACGATGCTCGGCATCATCATCGGCGTGGCGGCGGTCATCACCTTGGTCACGCTGGGCGGCGGTGCCACCAAGCAGGTCACCGAGCAGATCGCGGGCCTGGGGAGCAACATGCTCATGGTCAACCCCGGCAAACACATGGGGCCGGGGCAGTCGTCGGGCGCCGCGCCCTTCAAGCTGGCCGACGCCGAGGCGCTCGAGCGCGACATCGCGTCCCTCGTCGCCGTCGCACCCACAGCCAGTAGCTCCGCGACCGCGATCAACGCGAATGAGAACTGGAGCACGAGCGTGACCGGCAGCTCCGAGGCTTACTTCGCGGTCAACAACCGCGCGGTCAAGGCGGGCAGGATCTTCTCGGCGGGCGAGGTGAGGGCTGGAACGGCTGTGTGCGTGATCGGCGAGACGGTGCGCGCCAAGCTTTTCGGCGGCGGCGACCCGATCGGCGCGCGCATCCGCCTGAACAAGCTCTCCTGCCAGGTGATCGGCCTGCTCGAGCCCAAGGGGCAGTCCACCATGGGAACCGACCAGGACGACCTCGTCGTGCTCCCGTTGCGCACGTTTCAGCGCCGCATCGCGGGCAACACGGACGTGAACATGATCCAGGTCACTGTCCGGGACGGCGCGGATACGGCGAAGGTCGAGCGGGAGATCGCGCGGCTGCTGCGCGTGCGGCGCCACCTCTCCTCCAACGAGGAGGACAACTTCGACGTGATGGACATGAAGGAGATCGCGTCTATGCTGTCCGGGACGACAAAAATGATGACCTCGCTGCTCGGCGCTGTGGCGGCGGTGAGCCTGCTGGTCGGCGGCATCGGCATCATGAACATCATGCTGGTGTCGGTCACGGAGCGTACGCGCGAGATCGGTACGCGCCTGGCCATCGGCGCGCTGGAGTGGGAGGTTCTCATGCAGTTTCTGGTCGAGTCCGTGGTGATCTCCTCGTTCGGCGGGCTCCTCGGCATCGCCCTGGCGATCGCGGCCTCGGTGGCCTTGGCGCAGGTCCTGATGGTGCCCTTCGTCTTCAACACCTCGATCATCGCCGTGTCCTTCGTGTTTTCGGCGGCTGTCGGCGTCGTGTTTGGTTATTTCCCGGCCCGCAAGGCCGCCCGGCTGGACCCTATCGAGGCGCTCCGCCACGAGTGATGCCGGTTCATTCACAATAGGTGTGAATCCGAAGAAGATGCCGCATGCGCCCCCGGCAGAGAACTCAGGTCTATATTCCGCAACCCTTGCATCCTTTCTTTGAAACGCTGATCCGTCATTCTCCTGCCTAAAATACTATCAGCCTATAACGCTAACAGCCATCTCTTCCATGCTCAACTCAAACCCAGCCTCGACGGGCCAGCCGGGGAACGCGGCTGCCAGCAGCGGCTTGTCGAAGTCCCGCCGCAGGGTTTCAGACACCATGACCGAGTCGGCCTTGGCCACCTGGTTAAATGCCTCTTGATGCGCCGATCCGGCCAGCGTGCCGCTACCGCTCTCGGTCAGCATCGTGAGCAGGCCGCCTGTGCCGAGCAGGGTGATCTGCCGGTCGAGATAGTCCAGATGGTCACGGAAAGGTGGCTTGCCAGTGCCGCCGCCGTTGACGTACTTCACGTCGGTGCCGTTGGGCAGATAGCCGTGTCCGTCCTTGACGAGATCCTGTGCGATGGCCAGATACTGCTTCTCCTTCTCGTCCGTCACGCCGGGCGGGCCGATGAAAAACATGGACGGGATGCCGTACACATCGAGGAACGAACTCCAGTCGCGCAGGGCGAGGTTGCGTCGAAAGTACTGCACCGCCAGGATGCGGTCGAGGGCGATAGGGGACTCCACAATCGCGAAGTTCGCGCGCTCGATCTTCTCCCCCTCATCCACACCGGAGCGGGCGTCGCGGTTGTAGCTCCACTCGCCGAACATGCCGCTGCGGCACCAGAACCACTGTTCCACCGGCTCCAGGCGCACGATGCCCCGGCCGCCCTCGGCGTAGTGCTTCTCGACATGCGCGAAGCCCGGAAAGGTGGCGGAGGCCAGAAAGGCGACCGCCTCGCGCAGGTTCTCCACGCGGTCGTACTGGTCGCGCAGGAAGGCTGCCTGCTCGCAGGCCAGCACCGTGTCGGTCGGCGACTCCTCGGGCTGCACGTCCCACTGGCAGGCGAGCAGCGCCGCCCGCCGGCGCATCAGCACCGTGGCGATGAGCGCGTCCGACCGTTCCATCGCCTGGTAGAACCACTGGAGATCCGCGAACGCCCCGCGTTCACCCTGCTCAATGAGGCTGACAATCCGCTCCAACGTCATGCCCCGCAGCGGGTTCACATACTCCCGCCACGCGTTATCCTTGCTCGTGTAGACCGTCAGTGCCATATCCGCGCCTCCATCTAAGGCGCGGAATCAACAGACTAACGGATAATCGTTTCTGTCGAGATTAAGAAAACGGAAGCGCAATATTGACACTCCAACGTTGCCGATTTATAGTTGTCAAAGTGTTAAATTAGAAAGTTAGTGCAAACCTTTATCCATGGTCATTATTCATAATGTAACGACTTTTGAACTTGTAGGACGAGAGTGGGGTAACTGATGGATAACTCGATCGGCAATCAGTGGACGAAACGCGGGGCGGAGGACCGCAGTCTGGGCGGTCACGACACGCTGAAGCCCGCGGGCGCTCCTATCGGGCGCATAGACCAGTTCGAACTGATGCGCGAGCTGGGCGGCGGCGGCTTCGGTGTGGTTTACCTCGCGCGCGACACAGTGGCCGGTGTCGATGTGGCGGTGAAGGGTCTCCCGCCGCTCGTCAAGAACAACGCGGACGAACTGGAACGCATCCGCGAGAACTTCGCCTTGGTCTCGAAACTGCACCACCCGCACATCGCGGCCGCGCTGCACTTGCATCCGGCCCGGGAGGTCTCCTATGCCGACGAGAAGGTGCGGCAGGCGCTGCGGGTGTTGCCCGGCGACACGTTGATGGTGATGGCCTACGCGCCGGGAGTGACGCTCAACAGGTGGCGCAAGCAGTTTTCCGAAGGCAAGGTCCCTGTCGTGCAGACGCTGGAGGTGTGCCGCCAGATCGCGGCAGCGCTGGACTACGCGCATGGCGAGAAGGTCGTACACCGCGATGTGAAGCCGTCGAACGTGATGGTGGAAACGCGGGTAGAAGGAAGAGGCCACAAGGTCGGGGAAACGACAAGCGCAGAAGTGGCGGTGAGGGTCTTAGACTTCGGGTTGGCGGCGGAGATACGGTCGTCGATGTCGCGCGTAAGTCAGGAGAGAGGCGACACTAGCGGGACGAGGCCTTACATGGCGCCGGAGCAGTGGGCTGGAAGGCGGCAGGACGGGCGTACGGACCAGTATGCGTTGGCTGTACTCTTCTACGAACTGGTGAGCGGCGCGGTGCCCTTCGCGAGCGCATTTGACACCGGCGACCCGGCGGTCATGGCGAACGCGGCCAAGATGGAGAATCCGGAGTCATTGGCGGAGCTGACCAAGGCGCAGAGCGCGGCGCTGCTGCGGGGGCTGGCGAAGGAGCCCGCCGAGCGCTTTGCAACGTGCGGCGACCTTGTCGTGGCGCTTGGGGGGCGAGCGTCTCCACGAGCCGCCGGGGCAGAAGATCAGAGGTACGAGAGCGGGGGCCGGAAAGCGGCGCTCGCATTGACAGTCGCAGCGGTGTTGGGTTTTGGGAGCTATGGAGCCTATACCGCTTATAGGTCCCATGCCGCCCGGCTTGCGGGCGAACGCGTGGCGGCGGAACGGGCGGCGACGCTGGACGCGGCGCAGCGTGCGAAGGCGGCGGAGCTGAAGGCCGCGGCCGAGGCGGCGCTGGCCTCGGGCGACCTGGAGGCCGCCGGGGCACGGATCGCGGAGCTGAAGGGCGCGGGTGGGGCGGTGGACGATTTGCAGAAGAAATACGAGTCCAAGGCGGGAGAACGCGAGGCGAATAAGCGCTACGCGGCTGCGTCGGTGGCGCGGGAGAAAGTGCAGAAGCTGGAGCGCGGGCAAGGTTTAGGCGCGAAGCTCGACGCGCTGGAGGTGACGTGGCGCGAGGCCGAGGCGGCGCGGCAAAGTCAGGGCTGGGGGCAGGCGCTCTCCGGGTACGACGCCGCGCTGGCGGCGTGTAAGGCGCTGGAGGGGAATGAGGTCTCCCGCCAAGACGCCAAGACGCGAAGGGGGGAGGCTGAGAAGGCTATTGTCGATGCGGATCAATCAGGTTCTGCATCCGACGCAAATGATCTCTATGCGGCTGGAGGGCGAGCGTTCTCGCGAGCCGCCGAATTGTTCGAGAAAGGCTCGTTTGTCGAAGCTTCGAAAGCTTGGCAGGAATCCGCCGTCTCCTACGCCTCCGCCAAGGCCCTAGCCCTCTCCGTCCAAGCCTGCGCGAACGCCAAGTCCGCCTTTGAGACCGAGTTGGGTGGACCCGCTTCCTCGCGAGCCGCCCTCTTGGACGCGCACGGCGGCGCGAAGTGGGCCGAAGTCAAGCGCCTGCAGAAGCTCGGCGAGGCTTCCGCCAACGATCCTGCGGCGGGCGCGAAGGCCTACCGGGACGCGCTCGCGGGACTTCTGGGTGCGGCGGATGAGGCCCAAGCGGCAGAGAAGGCCGAGGCGGAGCGGCTGGCGGCGGAGAAGAAGGCGCGTGAGGAACTGCAGGCTCGAGAACGTGCCGAAAATGATTACGCGGTGTGGAAAAGTGATGCTGTTAAGATAGAAGAGCAACTGAGTAAGGGAGAAAAAGTAAGTCCTACAAATCGGAGGCGAAAACAGGAGGCAAAAGATGTCCTGCAAGCGGCTTCTGAGGTGAATTTTAATTATCTTTCCGAAAATGACAAGATTGCTTTTCAGACCCTTAAGACGGAAATAATCAAATTATCAGATAATCTCATAATAGAGCCGAGTGCGGGCGAGCTACAATCTATCGATCTTGGTAATGGAGCAAAATTCGAACTGGTATGGTGTCCGTCGGGGAGTTTTATGATGGGAACACCATATAACGAGGATACTGGAATTCGTAGCGAAGAAGAAGATAAGAAGAAAATTCAACATCGTGTAATATTAACGAAAGGATTTTGGCTAGGAAAAACTGAAGTCACGCAGAAGGTATGGGAAAACATAATGGGAAGCAATCCAAGTTTTTTTAAGAATTCAGGGCCAAATGCGCCAGTGGAACAAATTTCATGGTTTGATTGTCAAGAGTTTATACGTAAATTAAACGCTCGAGTTTCTGGTGGTGGGTTTCGACTGCCGACAGAGGCGGAATGGGAGTATGCATGTCGGGCGGGAACAACAACGGCCTTTCATTTTGGGAATGAATTACATGCAAAATATGTAAATTTGAATGCGGACGGATATCACGATAAATCCTTTATTCGGCGCAAGACATTACCGGTAGGGTCGTTTGTACCGAATGCTTGGGGTTTGTATGATATGCATGGAAACGTTTGGGAGTGGTGCCAGGACTGGTTAGGAGACTACCCGCTAGAAACTGTTACTGACCCTAAAGGACCGGATTTTGGTTCGAGGCGAATTCAGAGGGGTGGTGGATGGGATACTTTGGAGTGTTATATGCGATCAGCCTCAAGAGGAGCTGGAAAACCTGAAGAAAGTGTTTCTCCTCCGATGCTATGGATAGGAGGTAAACCGGCAGGAGATTCTAAAAGTGACATTGGCTTGCGTCTTGCGCGAGACCTGTTAACGTCACTTGGTATGGGCTTTTAGCGTCTAAAATGTCTGGTTTTCACGGATAGGACGTACAAGCTGCATTTCCCTGCGGGTGCGGGATACGGCAAAGTCGGATAACGGTGCTTCTGTCAAATCGAGTGCGGGCTGAAAGGGCGCGGGGGCCCCGGGCGTCAAAAACGTAGGTTGGCGGTGTTATCAGGCCGGAGAGGCAAAACCGCCCGGGCGTGTGGATCGGATCGAGGGATCGTATCGGGACTTATGGACAAACAGTCTTGAAATGAGATGAGGCCCAGCCCCCCCCGGCAGACCAGAAAAAAGGAAGAGAGACCCTATCCCAACATAGCGACTCCGAATCACAATTCGCCTTCGGTTCTGGCGGTCGGAGGTCGCTGACATCACGCCAACGTCACCGCCCTCCGACCTCCGCCGTCCGACCTCAACCCCTCACACAGCCTCAACATCCTGCCCGGCTCCACGCCGAACGTGTGGCAGCCCCACACGCCGAGCGCGAGCGCCATCACGCAGTCATCGTGGTAGCCGGAGGGGGCGGCATAGCTGACCTGCCCTGTCGGGCCGATCTCGTACGCGTAGCGCCGAATCTCGGCGGTGAGGATCTCCCAGTGCGTATTCTCCAACCGGTGCGTATCCGCGCCGGGGCGAACCGTGGCGCGGATCGGTGTCTCAGGTGTGCAGGAACGCGTCAGGCCGGTCTGGCCGCAAGGCGGCGCGGGCGGCGCTGGATACACATCCGCGCCGTCCCGCGACAACACGGCGGACGGGCCGGGAGCACACGCGACCTGCGCGCCCCGATCCGCGACACATCTCTTATCACCGTCCGTCAGCCGCCCGCCTGAACCCGCAGGCGTCTGGACAGGAGAGGGGGCGCCCTCGTACCCGGAAAGCCGAGCGGACGCCGTTCAGCAGGCGGTCGCCTCTCCGTCAGGCGCGGGTCCGACTGGCGCTGCCGTTCACGCCGGGGGGCGAGGGCGCCCCCCCTCCCAGAACATCGCGCCGTGCGAGGGGCCTGGCGAGGGGGTTGCTGAGGGTGGACGCGGCGTCCCCGCCGCGTTCGAGGGCGGACCGGCGGCGAGACGCCGCTGCCACCCTGGGCGCGACCGGCGGCGAGGAACCCGATTTCGAGGTTACCCTTCAATACAGATAATCTCGCTTATAGTTGACAAATGGTCATATTATGTCCAATATATAAGACATTATGAAACAAGCACCCATCTTGCCGGTGTCCTCGCGAAAGATCTTGCCTGCCGTCGGGGAGAACATCAAGCTCGCGAGATTGCGCCGCCGGTTGAGCGCGGCTGTCGTGGCGGAACGGGCTGGAATCAGCCGCTCGACGCTCTGGCAAGTCGAAAAAGGGAGCGCCAGCGTGACCCTCGGCGCGTATTTTCTCGTGCTGTTCGCACTGGGGCTCGAGCAGGACCTGTCGTCTGTCGCCCGGGATGACGTGCTCGGGCGCAAGCTTCAGGACGCCCGACTGGTCGTACGCAAGCGCGCGGCGAAAACGGGCCAGGCGGTGACGCCGTGAAAAGTCAGACCCGGCAGGTGCGCGTCTACGCCGACTGGGCCGAGTTGAACGGTCCCAGGCTGATGGGGCTTCTCGCCATGGACAGGGTTCGCGGCAAGGAGATCTTTTCGTTCGAGTACGACGGCGGCTGGCTCTCGGGCGGGTGCGCCCAACTGCTCGACCCCGAACTCCAGTTGTTTGTGGGCAAGCAGTACCTTCGGGACGCCAAGCCCAACTTCGGCATCTTCCTCGACTCCGCGCCAGACCGGTGGGGGCGGCTGCTGATGCGCCGCAGGGAGGCCTGCTACGCCCGGCGCGAGCGGCGCGCTGAAGAGCGGCTGGGAGAACTCGATTATCTGCTGGGCGTCTACGACGGACAGCGCATGGGGGCCATCCGCTTTCAGGAGGGCGAGCGGGAGGTCTTTCTGAACAGCGATGAGCGGATGGCCACGCCCCCGTGGGCATCGCTCCGCGATCTGGAGTTTGCCAGCCTCCGGTTCGAGGAAAGCGATGCGCTGGACGATGACGAGACGCTGAAGTGGCTGAACCCGCTTCTCGCGCCGGGCTCGTCTCTTGGCGGCGCGCGTCCGAAGGCCGGAGTTGTCGACGATCGGGGCTGCCTCTGGATAGCGAAGTTTCCGAGCCGCTCCGATCAGTCGGATGCCGGTGCGTGGGAGAGCGTGCTGCATGAGCTTGCCGGCATGGCGGGCCTGCGTGTTCCTGTAGCCGCCGCGCGCACGTTCACGTGCCGGCACCACACGTTCCTGTCGCGGCGCTTCGACCGCACGCCGTCGGGACAGCGGATCCACTTTGCCTCCGCCATGACGCTGCTGGGTTATGCGGACGGGGCGGACGCGGCTTCGGGTGTCAGCTATTTGGAGCTGGCCGAATTTCTCATGCGGCACGGTGCGGCGCCCGGCGCCGACCTTGCCGAACTCTGGCGGCGCATCGTCTTCAACATCTGCGTGAGCAATACCGACGATCATCTGAGAAATCACGGCTTCATGCTCGCGACGAGAGGCGGATGGACGCTCTCGCCCGCTTACGACATGAACCCGAATCCGCAGGGGGAAGGGCTGACGCTCAACATCACGGAAAACGACAACCGGCTGGATGTGGGTTTGGCGTTGGAGATTGCCTCGGCGTTTCATCTGGCTGCTCCTCGGGCTGAAGAAATAGCGGAAGAGGTCCGTAGCGCCGTCAGGCAATGGCGGCACGTGGCGACGCGGCAACACATCCCGAAAGCGGAACAGGAACAGATGTCCCGCGCCTTTCAGCAGGCGTGACGTGGCCGAGTCCCACCTCTGCGAGCGCTCGCAGACCCTGCCGCCGACTTAAGCTCGGCAATCCACCCGGCCGCCTCGCCCGATCGTACCGTGTCCAGGGAGAAGTGGTCGAAGTCGAACAGCACGCCGGGAAAATTGTCGTCAGCCTTACGGGCTTTTTACTCCGCCGCGATCCTGTCACACACCGCACGGTCGATGACCTGCACGACGCCTGCGCCCGCGTGCGGAAACTCCCCGCATGGTGACACCTGCACCCAGCCGTCATCTGCCAACATGAAATCTTTGTCGCTCATTATTCGAACCCTCCGTAAGCGGCTTAACTTTGACAGCCTATCCAGCCTTTGAGCGCCGTGCTATAACGCGGACATGAGCACACAAATCGTGAAGACGGAGAAGCCGGGGCGCAAGCGGTACGCGGAGAGCGAGCGCCGGGAACTGTTGCGGAAATACGGCAGGAGCGGGATGACGCGGGCGGCGTTTTGCCGGGCCAACGGCCTGTCGGCTGTGACGCTCTCGAAGTGGCGGCGTGCGCGTGTCGGGAGAACGCGAAAGCGCGGCGCGGCCGGGTTCGCCGAGGTCGAGGTCGCGCCGCCCGCCGTGTGCGACCTGGCGGTGGAGGTGGTACGTCCCGACGGGCGGGTGTTCCGGTTCAAGAACCTGATGCCGCCTACGACAACCGTGATGATGCCGATCACGGTCAGGACAAAACCCAAAACAACCATGACACCCTCCTCCGCCGAAACGCCGCGCTTACTCCACGGTGGCCCTGTAGAACGCACGGTTCGTGACTCCCGCAGGCGCAGGCAGATCCCAGACCAGGGCGTCCTTGGTGCCGGCGGCGGAGCCGCAAGTCGACCACGCGCCGGTGACCGTGCCCGCGGTCTGGACGCTGTAGACGCAGCCGACGTCGGTCTCCGGCACCGTGAGTCTGACCGTGCCGGCCCCGGCACGGAAGCCTGCGATCACGGGCCTGCGCACGACCAGCGTCTCGAAGGCGAAATCCAGACGGCCCTCCAGATAAGTCCAGGCGTTCGGCCCGTAGTTGCCGGCATAGTACATGATCCCGGGAGCGTACGGGTTCTGCGTGGACATGCCGAACTCCAGCCATCCGTACCAGTCGCCGGCCGATCCCTGCCTGACGGTGAAGGAAAGCACCTCGCCTTCGGCCTGTTCGTAGGGCCTGTCGAAGGCAACCGTCCGCCACTGCACGACCCCGGGCTCGAACGCGGACCCCGGAAGCGAGCCCGACGCCAGCACGGGTCCGGCCGGCGCCTGGTCCGCACCGACATGCCTAAGTTCGACCGAGAGGTCGCGGGGCCCGTTCTTGCGCAACACCAGCAGCCGGATCCCCGTCAGCGTGGCGGAACGTCCGGCCCTGAAGCTCTGCGCGGTGCCACTGCTCCAGTCGTTCATCTTCTCGTAGACCGTCTGCGACTGTTCGACCGTCGCCGCCGAGCAGGCGCAGCAGAGGCACAAGGCAAGCGCGCACGCAACCGTCGCCGGCGTCACCCACGTCTTTATCGTCCGCCTCATGCCGCCAGCTCACTCCTTCTGCTTGAACGACAGCTCCTGCACCTTGCGTACGGCGTCCACCACCGCTTTCGTTGTGATGCTACCCCTCTCATAGGCCTCCGGCCGCTGCCACACGTTAAGTTACAAAGCAGTTTGCCAGCGCCCGTTCCGAACGTCAAGGCCGTCATGTTCCGGTTCCGGAAGTTGAACTCGTTCCGGGACCTGTTCCTGACCGACCCCAACCCCGTGCTGGTGCGGCATTGAAGGACGCTTTGGTCCGGGCCAAGGCCGAGGGCATGCGCCTCTTCCTCGTCGGCTGCAGGCGCGTGCTGCCGTCGGAGCTGGAGCGCGAGTTCATAGCCGTGAGACGTACGCCGATCTGGCGGACGTGTGACTTCTGGACAGGAGAGGGGGCGCCCTCGCCCCCGGAAAGCCGAGCGGACGCCGTTCAGCGGGCGGTCGCCTCTCCGTCAGGCGCGGGTCCGCCTGGCGTGGCCGTTCACGCCGGGGGGCGAGGGCGCCCCCCCTCCCATCGCTTCGCGAACGCCATGCTCAAATAGCGCACTTCGGGCCACCAACCACCTTCCGCTGATTCCCGCCAGTTACAATTTTCAAGTTTCAAGTATCCAGTTTCCAGAAAACAAATATGGGACAGGTAATTAGAAGAAACGCCAGTATGAGTTGCGGGCTCTGCCCGCATGAGGCGTACGATGATGATTGCGGACGCGCCGGGGGGGGGTGAGTGAGCCGATTGACCGGCGGCACATTGGCGTGCCGTTGGCCTTGCCTGCGGGAAGGGGAAGCGCTATACTTTGGAATGTTGAGCGTCTTCGGGGCAAGGTGAGCCCGCGTGAGCGGGTGTTTCCTGACCGGCGGTAAAGCCCGCGACTGGCACGCTGTTCCTGCGTGCCACTGACACGGTTCGATTCCGTGGCCGACAGTCAAGTCTGGATAGAAGAAGATGCGTTGTGGAGGCTTGTGCCCCGGCCCCGCTTGCGGCCGGGCTTTTTTTTTGGGATGTGGGCCATGGAGACGGAAACGGTATTCGATGCGGTGGAAACCTGCGTGGAGGCGTTCCGGCAGGGGCAGATGATCGTGGTCGCGGACGACGAGAGCCGCGAGAACGAGGGCGACCTGATCGTCGCGGCGGAGAAGGTCACGCCGGGGTCGGTCAACTTTATGGTGACGCATGCGCGCGGGCTGGTGTGTGTGCCGATGACGGGCGCGGCGCTGCGCCGCCTCGGCGTGGAGCGCGCGCCCAGCCGCAACCGGGGCGACAAGTTCGCGACGGCCTTCACCTTGTCGGTGGACGCGGCGGCGGGCGTCACGACCGGCATCAGCGCGGCCGACCGCGCGCACACCGTGCAGACCCTGATCGACGAGGGCGCCGGGCCGGAGTCGCTGGTGAGCCCGGGGCACGTCTTCCCGCTGGAGGCGCGTGAGGGCGGCGTGCTGGTGCGGGCGGGGCACACCGAGGCGGCCGTGGACCTGGCCAAGCTGGCGGGCCTCAGGCCGGCCGGGGTGATCTGCGAGATCATGCTGCCCGACGGCACGATGGCGCGCCTGCCGCAGTTGCGCGAGTTCGCGCGCGCCCACGGTCTGAAGATGCTCTCGATCGCCGACCTGATCCAGTACCGGCGGCGCCGCGAGCGGCTGATCGACTTTGTGGAGGAGGTCGAGATGCCGACCGCCTACGGCCACTTCAAGCTGCGGCTCTACACCTCGTCGCCGGACGGGATGGACCACCTGGCGCTGATCAAAGGGGATGTGACGGCGGGCGAGCCCCCGCTGGTGCGCGTGCACAGCGAGTGCCTGACGGGCGACGTCTTCGGCTCGGCGCGCTGCGACTGCGGCAGCCAGCTCCACGCCGCGATGCGCATGGTGGAGCGCGAGGGCCGCGGGGTGATCCTCTACATGCGGCAGGAGGGCCGCGGCATCGGGCTGGCCAACAAGCTGCACGCCTACAAGCTTCAGGAGAAGGGCCTCGACACCGTGGAGGCCAACATCCGGCTGGGCTTCCCGGCCGACCTGCGCGACTATGGCGTGGGCGCGCAGATCCTGGCGGATATCGGGCTGAAGCGCATCCGCCTGATGACCAACAACCCCAAGAAGCTGGTCGGGCTGCAGGGGTACGGGCTGGAGATCGCCGAGCGGGTGCCGGTGGTGTTCGAGCCTGGCGACCACAACCGGCGTTACCTTGAGACCAAGAAGGCGAAGATGGGGCATCTGTTCTGAAAGGAGAGAAGACGATGAAGGAAATCGCAGGACAACTGGACGCTACCGGCATGCGGATGGCCCTTGTGGTCAGCCGGTTCAACAGCTTCTTCACCGAGCAGTTGGTGAAGGGCGCGGCGGACTGCTTTGTGCGGCACGGCGGCAAGGAGGAGGACCTGACGCTGGTGCGCGTGCCTGGGGCGAACGAGGTGCCGCAGGTCGCGCAGAAGCTGGCGGCCACAGGCGCCTACCAGGCGGTGGTGGCGCTGGGCGCGGTGATCCAGGGCGCCACGCCGCATGCCGAGCTGATCAACGGGACGGTGGCGCGCGCCCTGTCCAAGATCGCGCTCGACACCGGCGTGCCGGTCCTGAACGGCATCGTGTGCGCGCAGAATCTGGAGCAGGCGATCGAGCGGGCGGGCACCAAGCACGGCAACAAGGGCTGGGACGCGGTGATGGCCGCGATCGAGACGGTGAGCGTGCTGCGGGCGATCTGAGCGCCGAGGGAGAGGACCGTACGTTATGGCGACGCGTAGACAGGGGCGCGAGTGGGCGCTCCAGATGCTGTTCCAGGCCGATATGAATCCGGGCCTGGAGCTTGACATGGCGATCCCGAAGTTCTGGCGGCAGCAGTGGACGTGCCGCATGGAGGAGGCGAGCGACCAGGGGCTCGAGCCGGAGGCGGAGTCGGCGAAGCCGGTCGAGGATCGCGTCGCGCCCCTGAACATCCGCCTGTTCGCCGAGAAGATCGTGCGGGGCGTGCTCGGGCACCTGCCGGAGATCGACGCGAAGCTGCGCTCGTTTACGGAGAACTGGCCGCTGCACCGCATGGGTTCGGTGGAGCGCAACGTGCTGCGGCTGGCCTTCTTCGAGCTGCTGTACTGCCCGGACGTGCCGCCGCCCGTGATCCTGAACGAGGCGATCGACCTGGCCAAGTATTTCAGCAGCGCCGACGCCGGCCGGTTCGTCAACGGCGTGCTCGACCGGCTGAACAAGGAGTTGCACGGGCCGCGATAAGGAAGGCTGCGGGCGGCATGAGGGTACGCGAGGAACAGGACGCGGCCTGGATGCGTCGGGCGTTGGAGCTGGCGCGGCAGAGCGAGGGTCACACGCGGCCGAACCCGCCGGTGGGGGCGGTCGTGGTGCGGGGCGGCAGGCTGCTGGGCGAGGGCAGGCACACGCGCGCCGGCTGCCCGCATGCCGAAGTCGAGGCCCTGGACGTGTGCCGGGGCCGCGCGTGCGGCGCGACGCTCTATGTGACGCTGGAGCCGTGCTGCACCACCGGGCGCACGCCGCCCTGCACCGAACGGATCCTGGCGGAGGGGGTGCGGCGTGTGGTGGCGGGCTGCCGCGACCCCAACGGCTGCCACTGCGGCAAGGGCTTCGAGCGCCTGACGGCGCACGGCGTGGAGGTCGTGTGGGGCGTCTGCGAGGAGGAGGCTCGCGAGCTGATCGCGCCTTTCGCCAAGCACATCGCCACCGGCTACCCCTACGTGACCCTGAAGCTCGCCATGACCCTCGACGGCCGCATCGCCGACCGCCGGGGCGTGTCGCAGTGGATCACCGGCGAGGCGGCGCGCGCCGAGGTTCAGGCGCTGCGGCGCCGCGCGGACGCGGTGCTGGTCGGCGCGGGCACGGTCTGCGCCGACGACCCTTCGCTGCTGTGCCGCCTGCCCGGCGCGGGCCGGCTGACGCGCGTGGTGGTCGATGCGTCGGGCCGGGTTCCGGCGGCCGCGCGGGTGCTGGCCGACCCGGCGGCGGAGCAGACGGTCCTCGCGACCGTGCCGGCCGCGGCGGCCGCGCGCGGCGCGGCGTGGTCCGCGCACGGGGCGCGCGTCTGGACGTTCGCGCCCGACCGTGAGGGGCGTGTGCCGTTGCGCAGGCTGCTGAGGCGGCTTGGCGGCGAGGGCCATCTGCATGTGGTGTGCGAGGGCGGCGGCGCGCTGGCGGGCGCCCTGCATGACGCGGGCCTGGTGGACGCGTATGAGCTGTATTACGCGCCTGCGGTGCTGGGCGACGCCCGCGCCGTGAGCGGGGTGGCGGGCCGCGGCTGTCTGCTGCCGCGGCTGGAGCGGCTGCGGGTCGTGGAGGTCAGGCGCGTGGGGGAGGATGTCCTGGTGCGCGCCAGAAGGGGGTGAGCCGATGTTCACGGGGCTGGTACAGAAGGTCGGCGCGCTGCGGCGCCTGTCGCGTGCGGGCGAGGGCTGGTCGCTGGAGGTCGCGCATGAGCCCTGGCCGGACGCGCTCGTGCTGGGCGAGAGTGTGGCGGTGCAGGGCGCCTGCCTGACCGTGACCGCCGCCGGCCGCGGCTTCTTCACGGCCGACCTCTTGGACGAGACCTTGGGGCGTACGGCGCTGCGCGGGCTGGCGGAGGGCGCGCGGCTCAACCTGGAGCGGGCGCTGGCGGTGGGCGAGCGGCTGGGCGGGCATATCGTGAGCGGTCATGTGGATGAGGTCGGCACGCTGGCGGGCGTGGCTGCGCGCGGCCGTGACGTCGCCTGGCGGATCGCCTGTTCGGCGGCGCTGGCGCGGCAGACCGTGCTCAAGGGCTCGGTGGCGGTGGAGGGCGTCAGCCTGACGGTGAGCGGCCTCGGCGACGACTGTTTCGAGGTCAACCTGATCCCGCATACGCTCCAGTCGACCAGCCTGTGCGACCGGCGCGTGGGCGACGCGCTGAACCTCGAGGGCGACCTGGTGGGCAAATATGTGGCGCGGCTGCTGGGACGTGACGCCGGAGGCGGCGTGAGCGAGCGGCTGCTGGAGGAGAACGGTTTCTTATGAGTGGCGTACTGTGTCTGGGTCTGACGCCCGCGCTTCAGCGGACGATGGCGTTTGACGGTTTCGAGAGCGGCGAGGTCAACCGCGCGTGCCAGGTGGTCGAGAGCGCGGCGGGCAAGGCGCTCAACACGGCCCGCGCCTTGGCGGTGCTGGGGACGCCGGCCTGTGTGGCGGGCTTTAACGGCGGGCAGACGGGTCGGGCGCTCACGGCCTTTCTGAAAGCGTACGGTGTGGCGGCGGTTCTGACGCCGATGCGGGCTGAGACGCGGGTGTGCACGACGCTGCTCGACCGGCGCGCGGGCACGGTGACGGAGCTGGTGGAGGAGGCGCCGGACCCCGGCCCGGAAGCGGTGGCGCGTTTCGAGCGGGCGAACCTGCGGCGCGTGCGCGCGGCGGCGCTGCTTGCCATCAGCGGCACCTTGCCTCCGTTTGCGGGTGACGGCTTTTACGTGGCGTTCGCGCGTGCGGCGGCGGCGGCGGGCGTGCCGGTGGTGATCGACTCGCAGCGGGCGGCCCTGCTGAAGGTGCTGGCCGAGCGGCCGCTCGTGGCCAAGCTGACGGCGCGCGAGCTGGAGGCCACGCTCGGGGAGCCGGTCGCGGGCGAGCGGCGTCTGCTGCGCGGCATGCGCGCGCTGCTCGCTGCGGGCGCCCGGAGCGTGTTTGTGACGCGGGGCGGTGAGCCGGCCTACCTGCTTGCCGCAGAGGGGGCCTGGCGTCTGACGCCGCCTGAGATCGCGCGGAGGGTCAATCCGATCGGCAGCGGCGACTGCACCACGGCGGGGCTTGTCCACGCGCTGCTGGGCGGGCGTAAGCTGGCCGAGGCGGCCGCGTTCGGGCTGGCCTGCGGCAGCGCGAACGTGGAGAGCCTGACGCCCGCCGAGCTGGACGTCCGCCGGGTGCGCGCGCTGGCGCGGGGCGTGGGCGTGGCGGCGCTGGGTGCGGCTCACGATAGGAGCGTCTGCTGCCAGAGCGCGTCGAGCCGCTTGGCGGAGACCGGCTCGGGGGTGCGCAGCTCCTGCGCGAAGAGCGAGACGCGGAACTCCTCGAGCTGCCAGCGGTAGCGGTCGAGCAGGGCGCGGTCGTGGCGCGGCGGCTCGGCGAGGGAGGCCTGGGTGACGAAGCGCTGCCAGTGGGGCTGAAGTTCGGCGAGTTTGCGGAGGTCGGCGGCGGGCTGGATCGGCGCGCGCCGGAGGCGGGTGCGGCAGGCCTCCAGGTAGCGCGGCACGTGCTGGAGCTGGGCGGTCGGCACGGACTCCGCGAAGCCCGGGAAGATCAGCCACGCGAGCTGTTCGGTCAGGTCGTCGAGCGTCGGCTGCGGCAGCGGCGTGCTGAGGAGCAGGCCTTCGATCTCGCTTGCGGCGTGCAGGATGGCGAGCACCAGCCGCGAGCGGGCGGTGTGGACCGCATGGAGGCGGCCGCGCTCGGCTTGCAGGCGGGCCTCGAAGGCGGGGCCGTCGCGCAGGGCGGGGCGGCCTTCGGTGAAGGTCTCGCGCAGGGCGGCGGCGCCCAGCTCGGCGCCGAGCGTCTCGGCGCTCAGCTCGAGCTGCTTGAGGTAGAGGGCGACGGCGCGCGGCAGCGACGGCGGTTGGATATAGCGCTTCCACTCTTTTCCGAGCGCCAGCGTGAGCAGGCGGCAGACGCCCTTCTCGTGTTCGGCGGCGGCCTTTGCCGCGTCGGTGAACAGGCGCAGCCCGACGGAGGTCCCGGCGTCCACGAGGGCGGGGTAGTTGATGATCGGCCAGCCGGCGCGGCCCACATCGACCTGGGGCGGCAGGGGGTCGAAATCCCAGCGGCAGAGGCCGTCCCGGCACCAGGGGCTGGTGGCGGGGCCGGGAGCCTGGGGGTCTTGGGGGCGGGCGGCGAAGAGGCGTAGGAGGGGCTGCACGTTGCGGCCGCTGCCCAGTTCACGGCCGTCCTCGCCGACGACGCGGAAACGCATGCGGAGGTGGTCCGGGCAGGCGTCGTCGCGCCAGGCGTCGGGCGGCACGCGCACGCCGCAGACGGCGTGGAGGGCGTCGGCGAAGCGTTCGGTGAGCGCGCCGTTGCCGGGCTGCAGGCGGGAGCGGCAGCGCGCCAGGGTCTCGTCGAGCGGCTGGAGCAGGCGGCGCACGCGCGAAGGCAGCACATGGGCCATCCAGCGCAGCTTCTCGTCCAGCAGCCCGGGGACGAGCCAGTCGCTGCGCCAGGCCGCGACCAGCGGCAGGAGCGGGGCGGGGACGGTGCAGGTGACGCCGTCGTCGGACTCGCCGGGCGCGTAGCGGTAGGAGAGGGCGAGCCGGTTGCCGCCGAGGGTGACGGCGTCGGGAAAGTCGGCGGAGAGGTCGCGCGCGGGGGGGAGGTCGGCGTCGGACATCTGGAGGGCGTGGCCGCCGGGCAGGGCGGGCGCCTCCTTGAGCCACTGGCGCAGGGCCGCCGCGCTGCAGACGGTGGCGGGGAGGCGGGCGTCGTAGAACGCGAACGCGCGTTCGGGGTCGAAGAGCGCGCCGTGCTGGCGGGTCTTCTCCTCGATGTCGAGCAGGGCGCGGCAGCGGGCGACGTTGGCGGCGAGGAAGGGGGGCAGGGGCGTGGGGAAGGCGCCGGCGACGAGGCCTTCGCGGATGAAGAGGGCGCGCGCGTCGGCGGGGTTGATACGGCTGTAGTCGCGTGTGCGCGCCTCGACCAGCACCAGGCCGAAGAGGGTGACGCGCTCCTTGACGCGCACGAAGCCGCGGGCGGCGTCCCACCAGGCGGCGTGGTAGCTGTAGGAGCAGAGGCGACCGGCGAGCGGCTCGATCCAGTCGCGCTCGATCCAGGCGGCGGTGCGGGCGTAGAGGCGCGAGGTCTCGACCAGCTCGGCGG
>JAKJGY010000244.1 GCA_022704145.1 Verrucomicrobiota bacterium | reverse complement strand
GCACCGCCACTCGACGGGAACCCGCCGGCCTCGGAGGGCGACGGCGCGGGGGACGCGATATCGGGGTTCTGATACAGGAACAGGTGCAGCGCCATGTTGGTCGCGCCGAGGTCCATCGCATCGAGCTTCGACTGGAGGTCCGGCTGCGTCCCCACAAACGCCTTCCAGCGTTCGGCAAGGTCGCCGCCTTCCGCCAGACGGGGAAGAAGCGGGCCGACTCCGAGCCCGTGGGCGTACGCCGCCACACCGGCCGAATAGCTCCGCCGCGCGTTCTCCAGCAGTACGGACTGCTCAAGTCTCGCCAGCCGCTCCTCCATCTCACGCGCCTTGTCGCTCCCGTCGGGGACGGTGGCGGGACGCGGCACAGTCTTCTCGACGATGGCCCGCACGGCGCTCACGCCGTCCGTCCCAAGCGCGTCAAGCTGCGCGGGGGTAAGCGACCTCTCGACCTGCGCGGCCTCAAGCTCGGCGAGACGCTTGCGCATCTCCTCCAGCTCATGCTCGCGCTGCTTCCGAAGCTCGGCCTCCTTCTCAAGGCGGCCGAACGCGCTGCGCTCGTCGTTGTCGCGTTTCTGCGCAAGACGGGCGTTCTCCTCACGGAGCCGCTGAAGCTCCGCGTCTCTCTCATCGGCGGCCTTCGGGACCGCCAGCGGTGTTCCTGTTCCCATTTCTCACTCCGATCTTCCGGGGGGCTTCGCCTCCGAATCCCTTCCGGGCGCGTTGCGCGCGGCCACAAGGCAAGCGCGGACGCTGGTTCATCAACACTGGGCGGGCGTACCGGCAATACGTCACAGAGGCGTGTCGCGCATGGCGGCGTCCGGTGAGACGCCACGTGCGGACACATACCTCGCGCGGTTGCCGAGATCGGCCAGCCTGTTTGCGAACTTAAGAAAACCGATGGCCTCATGCAGCTCGAACTGGAGCGAAGGGTCGGCGCTTGAGAAAAGCTGCCGGTTCGCCTCCTGGAAGTCGGGCGCGAGCATCTTCAGTACGGCCCCGAAGCCGAAAAGGTTGCAAGGGTCGAGGGTGCGCGCCACGGCGTCCCACTCGTCTTTCGTGAACCCGTCGATCAGCGTGTCCTGGGGCACAGCCCCCGCTCCGGTTTCATCGCTCATGCCACAGCCCTCCTTGCCTCAACGTCTCCGCCTCCCGGCCCTCCCGGGGCGCCGTCCGAAGGCTCCCCCATCTGGCCTGTCTGGAACATCATCGCCCCGTCCCCGCCGCCACGCGCGGCCGGCTGGGGCTGGCCGCCCTGCGCCCCCTGCCCCGGCTGGGGCATCGCGGACTGCAAGGCCGTGATGCGGGCGACCATCTCCATCTCCTCGATACGCTCCTGACTCGGCACGAAGCGGTCGGGGTCCTTGACGCCCATCGTCTCCAGCATGTTGCGGAACAGCAGCAGCACCTTCGCCGGGCCGAGCTGCTGCTGGAGCATGCCGTCACGGCTCACCATCGCGTAGAGGTTCTGCGCCTCGTCGCGCCGTGCCGTCTCAAGGACCTGCCCCAGCGCGCCGCGCGCCACGACCGACACGTCGCCCTTCACCCCGCTGTCGGGATAGCGCATGTTGATCCACGTCACCAGCTTGACCACGGCGCGCTTCACAAGCTGGTCGTCGATGTTGCCGATGATCCACGAGGCGTTCACGTTGGCGGCCTCCTGCGCCATAGCCATGCCGCGCGCCGTACGAAGCGCGCCGCCGCTCACCTGCGCGCCGAACATCATACGGGGGAATCCTGTAAGGTCGTCGGCCATGACGTTGATCGCCTCGATGACCCGGAGGCTCTCGGCGATCCGCGTCTGGAACTCCACTGTGTCGATGGGCTTCTGCCCGGCGGCCGGGGCGAGCGGGTTGCTCTTACGGAAAAGCTGTCGCCAAGGCGCGAGCGTGAACGTCTGAGGGTTCTCGGCCCCGATGAAGTTCTCGAAATCGTTGTAGACCACCAGCGGGCCGGTGGCCATCTGAATCTGCTTCTTGAGGCTCGCCATGACGATGTTCATCAGCGCCTGCACGTTACGGAGCATGTACGCGAAACTCCCGCCGAACCATGAGGAGGGGTCGGCGTAGCAGACGCACTTCTGTACGGGCCGTCCGATTGCCGGGTCACAGACCCTTGCGCATACCACCTCGTCGTCGATTACGGTAACGTCGGCCTCGTACCAGCGCGAGACATCGAGCGCCCTTCCGTCGCCGTCCTTCTCGACACCCGCGTCACGGAGGATGTCGCCGCGCAGCGACGCGAACATGCGCACACCCTCCAGCTTGGTCTTCGACCCTTGCGAGGTGACATCGTTCGACACC
Organism: Verrucomicrobiota bacterium; assembly: GCA_022704145.1. GTDB lineage: Bacteria > Verrucomicrobiota > Kiritimatiellia > RFP12 > UBA1067 > JAKJGY01. The sequence continues at coordinate 2,929 of JAKJGY010000244.1, read as the reverse complement.
GCCTCGATCAGGCTGTCGATAGGGAGCGGCATCTCGGGCATCCGCCCGCTTGTGACGGCCCGGTCGAGGACGCGCTTGACCGCCCCGACATCCCACCCGTCCGCCCCCCGCTTGTCGCGGCCGCCCGACGCCCCGTAGGCGCGCATCGTATACGCCGCAAGCTCCGCAGGGGCGAACCTCACGCGGACGCACAGGTCGCCGTCATCCGCGCGCTTGGCGCCGGGGGACGGGAAGCAGTCGAGGGTGTCGGGAACGAAGAACCGCATCCTGCGCTTCATCGCGCGCTCGAACGTGACATCGCCTATCGCGACGCCGGTGCGCTGGCGCAGGCCGTACTCCACCGTCTCGCACGGGCCTATCGCGACGCCGGTGCCGGTCTTGGCCATGTTGAAGATCGCCTCGCGCTTCACGTCGTTGAACCCGCCCTCGGCGAAGATGTCATCGACCAGCGTGTCCATACGCTGCGCGCGCACCGCCGCCCATGCCTTCTGCGCGTCGAGCACCTCCCCGTAGCGCTTGAAAGCGTACTGGGCGGCGTCTTCGGGGGTCAACTCGCGCCCGGTCGCCTGCAAAAGCTCGTTGAACTCGGTGAAAATCTTCGCGTAGATGGCCGTCGTGACGCTTTCCGGCACCTCGGGCCTCGGAGTGGGCTCGACCGAGTGGGTCTTGCCCTGGTTCACAAAGACTCGGGTCAGAAGCGCGGTGATGTTGTTCACGCGGGCGCGGACAATCGGGTCGTATGTCTCGTGAGAGACCCCCATACGGTCGAACATCGCCTTCTCGACAGGCGAACAGACCATGTTGTAGGCCCGTACGGACGCCTCCAGCGCCGCCTCGGCGCCGCTGGAGATGCGGAAGTCGGAATTACGCCGGAAACAGTTCAGAACGTGGCGCGCGAGACGGCTCTTCGGCTCGGATTGAGCCGTTTTCGCCTCTTCCTGACCGCCTGGACGCTGTAAGCCCGTGAACATGGCGTCACTTTTTCATAAATCTTCACGATTGTCAACCACAAGTTTACAATTCGGTTGACAAAATTGAAAAATACCGCGCCGAAGGGCGTTCTCGGCCATTTTTTGCCCCGGTCTCCGTCAGAAAATCAGCACACCATCCCGGTGTCCAGCCCCGAGGCGGCGGCGGCGAACCGCTCGCTCACGCCGTAGCCCTGCGATCCGCCGCCCCCGGCCACCTCCTCACGCCTACCGTACTTCATCCCGACCGTAAGGTACTCGAAAGCGTTGGCGACATGCGAGTACGGCCCCTTGTCAGGGGTGTCCGACGTGCGAGACTGCCCATTGCCGGTCTTTATCTGCGCGTAGGTGTACCCGCCCGCCAGAGCCAGGATAAGCTCCTCGCAGGAGTGGTCTATCTCGACGTACGGCACGCCGCCCCTCGCCAGACGGGTGAGCGCGTTCCGGGCCGTCTCGACACGCACCGCGAGGTCGTTGTTCTTCAGCATCGGCAGCGCCACGTCGAAACCGGCGGCCTTCAGGATCATCATGCTGTTCAGGTCGGTCTGCTCGCCCATGTTCTTGCCGGCCGGGTCGATGTAGCATGTGACCGTGCCCGGGGCGACCCCCCACAGGGCGCACATCGGCCGCATCACCGTCTCCGCGAAGGTCTGCGTCGAGCAGTCGCGCGCCAGCACCGAGAACACCTTCATGCCCCCGTCGTCGCCGAGGTAGGACATGACCGCGCGGGGCGTCCGCCCGAGGTCGATGCCCGCGAAGACCCGCCGCCCGCGCCCCGGCGGCGCCACGCCGTGCTCGGGGACGTGCGTCCTCCGGCTGAACTCGCCGTATACGGGGGTGCCGGACCGCACCGTGCCGTACTCGTTCAGCAGGTTGCGCCGGATGTAGTCGTCCGTGCAGCCGGTGCGGAGCAGCTTCCAGTAATACTGCCACCCCTCCTGCAAGTTCTCGATGTTCTCGGCGGGCGGCACCCCGTGGCTCTCGTACCGCTGGCCACGGTTCTCCTCGTAGACCCACCTGCCCGCCGCCTTGTCCCATGTCCTGAAGAAGACCGGCGGGCAGTCGATGAAGAACTCGTCCACCGGATTCGGATTCTTGACAGCGTGCTCCCACCACCAGCTCCCCTCCACCGGCGAGTTGGTGTCGAAGTTCAGCCCGAGGTTCTTGAAGTACCCCTGCTTCCGGTGCCTCGCCGGGGCGTCCTCCACGTCGGGATACCGCCCGAGGCGCTCAAGGATCACCTTCACGATGTCCCACGGCACGTACTGCGCCTCGTTGATGAACCCGATGCTCAGCTTGTTCGAGCGCAGGCTCGCCTCCGCCGAACCCGCGTCAAGGCCGAACCCGATCAGCTCGATCACGCTGCGGGAGCTGCCCATCTGCAACTCAAGCTCCCCCCTGATCGGGCTCGACAGCGCGATCCGCGTCGCCGGGAAGAGCGACATCCAGGTGTCGAACGTCGTCTGCTTGAGCTGCTGGTACGTGTTGCGCGCGAACAGGCACCGGTTGCGTATCACACCGTCCGCGCACGGGCTCTGACCCCAGCACCGCACCACAATGTCCACCTCGCAGGCGTGCGTCTTGCCGTTCCCCACAGGCCCGCGCATGTACCGCAGCAGATGCACGGAGTCGTGAAGTATCCGCTGGGAGCGCGTCGGCACGTACACCTTCGTCTCCCCCCTGGACTCCGCCCACAGGTTCCAACGGTCGCGCAGGCCGTCGTCGCTCAGCGCCTCGCCCCCAGGCCCCGCCCCGGAACTCAGGTCGGCCTCCGACATCGCCGCAGCCTCCGCCAGCGCCGCGCGCTCCGCGTCCGCCGCCAGATCCGATATCGCCTCGCCCATGTCAACGTCGCCCATACCCGCACCCCCCAGGCCGAAGCCTCCCGCCTACCCGCACTTGGGCGGCTCGCGCCCGGCCATCACGAACGTCATCCCGCCGCCCCCGCCGCCTTTCCCTCC
>JAKJGY010000049.1 GCA_022704145.1 Verrucomicrobiota bacterium | reverse complement strand
GCGCGAGCCGGCCCGCGAGCTGCCTGTGGCGGGGTCGGCGGACGTGGTCGTCTGCGGCGGGGGGCCGGCGGGTGTGGCGGCGGCGCTGAGCGCGGCGCGCAAGGGCGCCCGCACCCTGCTGCTGGAGCAGCACGGCTGTCTGGGCGGCATCTGGACGTCGGGGCTGCTGGCCTGGCTGCTGGACTGTGACAACAAGGGCGGGGTCATGGCCGAGCTGATCCGGCTGCTGGCCGAGCGCGGCGCGCGCACGGTGACGGCGGGCGGGAAGCCGACGAACGCCTACGACGTGGAGGTCATGAAGGTCCTGCTGGAGGGGCTGTGCGAGGAGGCCGGGGTCGAGATCCGTTATCACACCCGGGTGGTGGCGGCGCTGAAGGCGGGGGGCCGTCTGACCCATGCGGTCACCGAGTCCAAGTCCGGCCGCGAGGCGGTGGCGGGCCGGGTGTTCGTCGATGCCACCGGGGACGGCGACTTCGGCGCCCAGGCCGGGTGCGGCTTCGACCTGGGGCAGCCGGAGACCGGCCTGACCCAGCCCATGAGCCTGATCGCGCTTGTCGCCGGGCTGCACGCGCCAGAGGTGGGGGCGTTCTATAACGACCTCGACACGCCACAGGCCTGGGCCGCGCCGAAGGACGCGCTGCGCGCCGCGATGGAGGCGGGGGGGCATTCGCCCTCGTACGGCAAGCCCTCCCTGTTCCGTGTGCGCGACGGGCTCTTCATCCTGATGGCCAACCATGAGTATGGGGGGAAGGGTGTGGACGCGCGCGACGTGACCCGTGCGACGCTGCGCGCCCGCCGCGAGCTGCATGCGCTGATAGACGGCCTGCGCGGCACGGGGGGCGTCTGGAAAGAGCTGCGGATCGTGGCCACGGCCGAGCAGATCGGGGTGCGTGAGGGGCGCCGGCTGCACGGGCTCTATACGGTGACGGCCGACGATCTTCAGGAGGGCCGGCGGCATGCCGACGCGGTCTGCCGGGTTCATTTCGGGGTGGATGTCCATGCGCTCGACCCCAAGCGGAACAAGGGGATCGACCCGCATCCCTGGCGCGCCAAGCCGTACGATATCCCGCTGCGCGCGCTGGTCGCGCGGGACGTGTCCGGGCTGCTCTTCGCGGGGCGCTGCATCAGCGGCGACTTCATCGCGCACTCCAGCTACCGTGTCACCGGAGACGCGGTGGCGCTCGGCGAGGCGGCGGGCAAGGCTGCGGCCGCGGCCGCTCGCACGGGCAAGGCGCCTTCGGAAGTCGCCTTTGAGGAGTTGGGCTGAAAGTCGGGCCGACCCCCTCCTGCTGTCAGGCGTATGCGCCGCCCCGTTTTTTTTAAAAACGCCTTGCCCGGTTCATTTTGGGCGTGGTAAGATAAAAGAATCGAGGCATGCTATGCCCGCACCCTGTTGCGGACGTGTCGTGCTGTTTCGAGAGGGGCCGGAAAGAGAGCAAAAGAACGTGTTTTTCTGCTGGAAACGCATGGGCTGCATACAGATAAAAGTGGCGAGGGCGCTCGGTCGGGCGGCCCTGTCAATCGCTTTTTTAGGGCTTCTGGTGTCGGGGTGCGGCAAACCGTCCCAGCCGCCTGCGCCTCCGCCCTTGGATCGTGTCTACACCAACCGGGCCAACGACCGAGTCTATTTGGACGACCTGAAGCGCAACCGGGAGGAGCAGGCGCAGAAGGCTGAGGCGTTGCTTGCGGTAGTGAGCCAGATGAGCAATTGCGTGACGCGGGTACAGGCGGCGTTGCCGGCGGGGGCGGCCCTACAGGAGGCGCTTGCTAAGGATGTGGAGTGGGTCCGTCTGGTTGCGGCCGAGGAGCAGGCGCGCAGCGAGGCCCGGCGGACCTTAGATGACGCGCGCGAACGGATCCGCAAGCGGATGTCGGACGAGGCGCAGGACGTGAAGGCCGTGACAGAAGGGCGGGCGGCGCCCGCAGAGGCATTGCCGGAGAACCAACGGTAAGGGAAGAGAGCCGCCAGAGGGCGTCCCCGAGCGGCACCAAGTGAATTGAAGAACCGGAGAAACGAATGAAAATGACACGCATGATGACGATGACCAAGAGAGTGGCGCTTCCGCTTCTGACCTGCGGCTTGCTGTGGTCGGGCCAGGTTCTGGCGGACGACATCGTGAGTATGAAGTCGACGCATGCCGGCCAGATTTTCACCGCTTCCGGTTCGGAGGTCGAGTTCCGCATCACCCTGGCCGGCAAGTTCGAGATGGTCGACACGAGCGCCTCGATCCTGCTGAACCCGGAACTGCGGATGGTCGTCAACGGCACCGTGGCCTATGCGACGCTGTATTCGTACAGCCAGTATACGATCGCGGGCGGCACGATCGACCGTACCGACATGATCTTCAAGTACACCACCAAGCCGGGCGACATGGCCCAGCCGTTGAAGATTTACGGTTCGGAGACCCCGCCCATCCCGTACCAGTTCAACTGGAACGGCTGGGAGGTCCGTAACTCGACGACCTCCAGCAATGCGGTCTGGAAATTCAACGACACGCTCTCGTTACCGTCCGAGGGCGAGACGTATGATCTGGACTTGTCCAAGCAGAATATCACCATCCGCAACCTGTCCTTCTCCGACGCCCATTCGCCGGTCTCGGTCGCGGCGACCGAAAACAACACCTGGCGCGTCTCGACCGTGAACCCGATCGAGTCGGCCGTGGTCGACTTCTATGTGTGGACGCCCGGCACCAACGTCCTGCAGCTCGGCTCCGTACCGAACCAGACCGCGCTCCTCGTAAGTATGCCCACCGGTTCGACTTACATCGACTTCCCGGTCAAGGGCCTGGCGATCGGCACGACCTTCGTCTACCTCCAGCGCACGGCCGACTACGCGAACAACTTCACGGCCGTCGGCATGACCAACTACATCCGCCGGGCGATCACCGTGACCGCCGCGCCTGAGCCGACGGTGCGGGTGATCCTGACTGACACCGCCTCGGACAACACGACGCTTTCCGAAACGTCCACCCCCAACACGGGCGAGTTCCGTATCGAGCTATCCCAGGCCTATGGCAGCAATGTGACCGTGCGCCTCGACACCCTCCCGGCCGGCCAGTCCAACCTGACCTTCGCCACCTCGCCCTTCTATGTGACTGTCCCTGCCGGCAGCCTCGTCTCGCCGAGCGCCAAGTTCAGTGTCGTGGACGGTACCGTATTGAGCGCCAGCGCGGGCGTCACCTTGACCCCCGTCATCACAAATGCCATTTCAGCAGGGGTTTACACCCGTCGGCGCGATGCGTCTGTCTATGTCAACAACGTCAAGCCGACCATCCTCCTGCCGCTGGCGACCGACGTGCTGACGGCCACCCAGAACGAGCCGTTCAAATTTGACTGGAGCATCAACGACGTGGTCGCCGACCAGGCCACCGGCATGCGTATCCGCTGGACCTATGGCGACGGCTCGACCAACGAGTTCGGCCATGGCGCCGCAGGCAGCATCTTCCACACTTACACGACCACCGGCTCGCGTCAGGTCAAGGTCACCGCGTACGATAAGGACGGGGGCGTCTCGGACGAGGTTCAGTTCACGGTCAATATCGTCCCTCCGACCACCAAGCCGCACGTCTGGGTCAAGACCAACGCCGATGTCTATGATGAGACCTCGACCAACAACACCGGTTCGCTGGTCATCTACCTCTCCGAGCCCGCCGGCTTCGACACGTGGGTGCGACTGAATACCGATCCCGCCGTGCAGAGCAATGTGCTCTTCTCCAGCGGGGATGCGGTCAGGATTCCCCAGGGGTCGACCAACACGACGGTCCGGTATTTCAGCATCCCTGACGGCACGGACTTCAGCTCCGGCTCAGGGATCATGGTCACGCCCTCCGTCACCAATCCGGTGGCGGCCGCCTACTACACCGATCTTCGGTCGACAACCCTTTACGTCAACAACCTCCGTCCGCGGGTCGTGGCCCCGGTCGCCGGCGACCTGCTCCTGCCGTCGGTGGCGCCTTACAACACGGTCCCGATGGGATCTCCGTATGTGTTCGACTATGTGGTCAGCGATGTGCCGGCCGACCAGGCCTCGATGCGGCTCTACTGGCGGTTTGAGAGCGGCGGCGCGATGTTCACGGTGACGGGCGCCGTGGGGCAGATCGCGAACACCTATACCACGCTCGGCGATAAGATCGTCACCGTCTATGCCGTGGATAAGGACGGGGGCGTTTCCGACACCGTCCAGTTCAAGGTCACGGTCGTGACGCCGCCGCCGCCGCCGACCGTCCGCATCCTGCCGCCTCCGGGCGCGCTGCCTGAGACGACCTCGCCCAATACCGGCTCGTTCATCGTCCAGCTCTCGCAGACGTTCACCAACGCGGTCACCGTCTCGCTCGCCTCCTCGCCGGTCAACAACGCGGCCAACGGCACGATCCAGCTCGCCACCAACCGCGTCGTCTTCGGGATCGGCGAGACCGAGAAGACGGTCAAGTTCAGCGCCCGCGACGGCACGGATATCAGTTGGACCACCGGCTTCACCATCACCCCCACGGTGATCGGCAATGCGGCGGCGGTCGCCTACTTCACGGAGGTCACGCCGGGCACCATCGAGCTGTACAACATCAACCCGGTGATCACCACGCCGGTCGCCTCGGACATCACCGCCGCCACCTACGTCTACGAGGTCGCGCAAGGCTCGCCCTGGACCTTCAACTGGGTGGTCTCCGATGTGCCCGCCGACCTGACCTCCACGCCGATCGCCACCGCGATGACCGTCACCTGGTACTTCGGTGACGGCACCACCGGCGTGGGTTACGGCGCCACCGGCTCCATTAACCACACCTACACCGCCTTGGGCGACATCATCGTCCGGATGGTCGCGCAGGACAAGGATGGCGGCTTCAGCGAGGTGCAGTTCAAGATCCGCGTCAAGCCCTCCAAGGCGATCAACGTGACGCCGGTCGGGCCGAATATGGAGGCGGGGCTCTCCCTCCTGCCCGGCATCGGCAACGGCATGGTGATCTCCCGAGAGGCGATCAGTTCAGACAACCGCAACAACACCTACTTCTTCAAGTACAATCCGAACGTGGTGGCGACCACCTTGGAGGCCCTGCCTTACAAGACGCACCCGCTCCTCGGCTTCTACTATGTCACGAACTTCAACGCCTCGGGCGTCGCGGTGCCGAACACCACCACGCCGATCCTCTACGACAGCTTCTTCTATGCGTGGGTGGGGTCCGACCAGGGCCTGGCGGAGACGCAGCTCGATCCGGCCACGGCCACGCAGGTCGCGACGGTGACGCTGCCGACCTCGACCGACACCGGCACGGGGAGCACAACCGCGGCCGTCGAGATCCGCGAGATCCAGGCGATCTTCAGCCGCGAGTGGCGTGTGGCGGATAACATGGGCGACATCAACCAGGACGGCATTCCCGACAAGGTCGCCACGTGGATCTCCTCACAGATCGACGGGGCTGGCGGTGGCGACACCGCCGACCTGCGGGCCACGGCGCTTGTCGCCCTGAACGCCTATAATGACGACCAGGACTTCCTGCCGGTTAACCCGACCGGTATCGGCGGGCGTTTCGACTTCCGCCCGATCGCCGACCCCAACACCCCGAACGGCGCTGTGGCGGTCAACGCCTTCACCGCTATCCGCGAGGTGCGCGGATACCATCTGGGACTGAACCGCGCCGGTATCAGCGATCCGGACGGCATCGCCGACGAGCCGAACACCAATCCCACTATGATCGACACCGACGGTGACGGTTTCCCGGACGGCTGGGAGTACTACTTCTATTACAACGCCCGTTTCCAGGGTATGACCGGTTCGGCCTACAACCCCGCCGATGTGGCCAACGGCCTCACCATCGCGTCGCAGGCGGTCTGGGTCTACTTCCAGCCTTCGGTCTACGGTAACGCAGGCGATCTTGATAACGACGGACTGCTGGACGTCGAGGAGCTGACGCTCGGCACGAACCCGATCCACTGGGACACCGACGGCGACGGCATGTGCGACGGCTGGGAGGTCATGCAGACGCTCGACCCGAACGACCCCACCGACGGCGGCTCGTCCAACCCGGACGGCGACTATATGGCGATCGCCACGGTCGCGCGCCAGTTCGTGACCACCGTCACGGGCGGCACGGTGACCAACACCTACCTCGCGATCGGGGCCGAAGTCGCCAGCGCCGAAGGTGAGTTCACCACCTGGTACAACTACGGCAGCTCCAACGCGCCGATCACGGTCGGCCGTCCGGTCAACCTGCCCGCCAACACGCTGGTGGTTAACGCGGTCGAGACCAACGCCCTGATCCTGCACTATCAGGTGAACCACGAGTTCGGCTTCGAGCCGCGCACCGCGTGGATCTTCACCATGAACTATCGCGCGCCGACCTACGCGCGCTTCCCGACGTGGATCGACGACGCGCCGAACACCCGCGCGTTCACGTCGCTCGACGAGTACCTGCTGATGAAGTTTGTCGCCGAGAACCGCCTGAACGGCAACGGCGGTACGGTCGCTCCGACGGTGGCGAGCTGGCTCGCGGTCTCGACGCACCCGACCACGCCGGACAGCGACATCAACGTCATCACCAAGCTCAACGACGGCATGCCCGACGGCTGGGAGCTGTACGTCTCGATCCGGCCGGGCCTCGACCTCACGGTGGCGGCCAACCGGAACATGACGATCTCGCCGTGGAGTCCGTACGACGGCGCGGTCGACCACCCCGTCGTCCCGCTGCGTGACGGTCTGGTCAACCGCCGCGAGTTCGCCGGCACCGAGTCGTCGGGCGCCTACACCAACACCCTGCTGTACAATCTCGTGGGTGCGGTGGGGTACGTCTCGATCGCACGGCCCGGCGGCGACCTGAACTGGCTCAACAAGTTCTGGCCCACCGACCCGTGGAACCCGGATACCGACGGCGACGGCCTCAGCGACGGGGCGGAGCAGACGTTCGTCTACCTGCCTGCGGCCCCCAACGCGGCCGACAACTTCTCGCGCCTGATCCAGGGCGGCGGTCTCAACCCCAACGCCATGGACACCGACTTCGACGCGCTGCCGGACAAGTGGGAGCTGGAGTTCACCGGAACGCTGCCGCCGGTCGCGATCTTTAATGGGCTCGCGATCACCAACGGCATGGACGGCACGTACAACGACTCCCTGCTGGACTGGGACCGCGACGGTCTTCGCAACTATCAGGAATACTGGGTGCAGGGTGTGCGCTCCCTGCGTTACGACATCCCCGCCGACGGGACGGTCGGGCCGATCACCGGCAACGAAGGCCTGCCCATGGACGCCTCCTACCTGTCGCTGATGCTCTTCACGCTGGTCGATAACGACTGGGACCTCTCGAAGTACCCGTGGGGCGACACCAACCCGCAGCTCTGGGTAATGCTGCCGGTGGGCGCGGCGAACCTCTACGTTTCGACCGACCCGCGTAATCCCGATTCGGATCATGACGGGATGGACGACTATTACGAGATGTTCCACGGTCTCAACCCGATCTTGGGCGCCGCGATCCGTCCGGACTATCTGGACGACCGGATCTGCCGAGCCTATATCGACAACGGCCTGCCGGTGATCGACTACGGCACCCCGCTGCTGGGTAATGACTGGGGCGCCGGGCTGCCGATGAACTTCGCGGACTACCCGTGGCTCGCGGGTATGCCCGAGGCCGACCCCGACGCGGACGGTCTGCTCAACCTGGAGGAGATGCTGCTGGTCAACAGCTCCGCGCCGTCGAACTACAACACCGACCCGACGCCGCTCTGGATGACCGAACCCTCAAGCCCGAACGCGGTCACGATGCGCTTCTATCAGCGCTTCATCCCGTTCATTCCGCCGATGTACTTCTGGCCGTTCACGCAGGTGCCGCTGTACATGTACGACTATGAGGCCAACGAGGGCTATGACACGGACAACGACGGGCTCTCCGATAAGGCTGAGCTGATCGACTCGCGCAACAACCAGTCGAGTCCGCAGGATCATGACGACCCCATGCGGCGTCAGGCGCTGTGGTTCAGCGGCAACAACTCCGCCGCCAGCACGGTGACGTTCTTCGACTACTTCACCTCGCAGGACGCGCAGCTTGTGGGTGATATCGAGCTTGGGTTCCGCAGTTTCACGGTCGAGCTGTGGGCGCGGCCCGAGGTCGTCAACCGCGAGCAGATCCTGATCGAGCGCTCGTTCTACTATGGCCCGAGCGACGCCAGCACGGCTGAGATGTACGTGCGCCGTAACTTCCGTGTCGGCATCGCGGCCGACGGCCGGATCTACGGCACCTTCGACAACGCGGGAGTGCATGACGAGCACACCGCCTCGGTGATGGCGTACGGGCACGTGCTCGAGCCCAACCAGTGGATCCACGTCGCGGTCCGCATGGACGGGCTGAACCAGGCGTTCACCCTGTTCCTGAATGGCGAGGTCCAGTCGGTCGTCGAGACCGCGCTGGTACCGGCCAACGGCATCGTCATCATCCGCGACTATCCGACCAGCCAGCCGTATGAGGTGGTGCTCAAGTCCGGCGCGCTGGTGCTCGGCGCCGCCAACAACGCCCCGCTGCCGCTGGACACGCTCAACTGGAGCTGGGATCAGGGCTGGGCCGACTACGATAAGTTCTACCAGGGCTGGATCGACGAGGTTCGTATCTGGGACGGCGCCCGCGACAACGCGAGCATCATCGCCGACTACAAGAAGCGCTTCACGTGGAACGACCTGTGGGACAACCGCGCGCTGGTCGCGCAGCAGGTGGCCCGCGGTTACACGCGTGTGGCGACCAATTCACGTCAGCTTGCGCCGCTGCTGCTGCACCACTATACCTTTGACAACCTGTTCGGCGCCGATGCGACAGCCAGCGTCGCGACCTCGCCGCGCGGCTTCAACTACCCGGCGGTCGATGTCAACCGTCCGTTGGCCGCGCCCGGCGCGGAGGTTCCTTGGTGGGCTGCTACCGAGATCCGCAGCACGGTCTACACCGACTACAAGTACCTGCCGTGGATCGAGAACGGTTACGACCACATGCCGCTCTTCGGTGGCACCTCCACCAACGGCACTGGCGGGTTCACGTTGCTGATGACCAACAGCGTGCATGATTCGGTCTACTGGACGCAGACCGCCGCCGCTGACGGCAGCATCATCCAGGACAACTCGTTCCCCAACCGCTGTAACCCGTACGGCGTCTACTACAAGCCGCAGGGCACGAGCCCTTACGTCACCTACCTGCGCGACCTGTTGCCGTTGGGCGACGCCTGGGTGCGCCAGGCGGACTTCATGTGGGATCTGCAGGGGCCTGCCGAAGCGTGGATGGAGACCGGTGCCGATACCGACTCCGACGGCCTGCCCGACTGGTGGGAGAGTTACATCACCGGTAATCCGGGTGAGACCGCTCTGAACTGGAACGACCTCTTCCCGGATGGCAGCGGGATGACCTATGGCGAGCGCTATCAGCGCGATGTGGCCTTGGGCGCCACGCCGAGCAACCCGTCGGGAGCTGGCGGCCTCAAGCAGACCGCCGACTCCGACGGCGACGGCCTGCCGGACTGGTGGGAGAAGATCTACAACCTCAACCCGAACCTGCCCGGCGGCAACGGCGGCCGGAATGGCGCGGGCGGCGATCCGGATCGCGACGGCCTCTCGAACCTGGCCGAGTATCTGGTCTCTGAGGTCTATGGCTTCCATTACCTCAACCCGTTGCAGCCCAAGACCAGCCCGCAGCAGGTGGTGACAGATTACTACCTGAAGCAGGGCGCGCTGACCCTCGGCGCGATGTTCTCCGACCACGACTTCATGGAGGACAGTTGGGAGGATCAGTACGACCCTTACTTCGTCAACCGTTTCGTCTATGACGCGCTGCTCGATTACGACGAGGACGGTTGGTCGAACTGGGCCGAGAGCCGGTATGCGAGGAACGCGCTCAAGAGCGACCCGTCACTGGGTATGCATCTGGATCTGGGCGGGGTCACAACGAAGGACTTCCCCACCCCCGTGATCGAGACGCGCCTCTCGTATGACGGGCTCCAGGCGGCCGCGCCGATCGTGGTGCATGCCTTCTCCGACCCGGAGATGAACGGTAACCCGGACGCCATCTTCACCTTGGCTGCGCCTGCCGCGAACGGCGCGGGTACGGCGATGAGCAAGATGCTCGGCTTCTGGGGAGCCAAAAAGATCACGGGTTATCTCTCGCCGGGAAGCGTGGTGCCGGGCTCGATCCTGCTCAGCTTCACCGATGTCTCGATCGACGCCTATAAGGTGACAGGAGTTGTGGCCTTTGATGTCTACTCCGACCCCACCGGCAAGACCGGGACGATCATGGGCACGGACCGCAGCGGTTGGGAAGGTGTGATCGGCACGATCAACTACATCACCGGCTACTACGAGATCGACCTGAGCTGGTTCCAGGGCGTGGTGTTCTATGTCGGCACCGGTACGGTTAGGGCGCAGCTCAATCCCGAGACCAGCTTTGTGACGGTAGCTTACCAGGCCACGCAGGTGGCTGGCTGGCCGAAGACGATCTATCTGACGGATGCGGACGTGGGCTATGTCCGTGAGGGTAAGAACCGCTTCTTCGCCTTCCTCGACGTAAATGCCAGTGGGACGTGGGACGCCGGCGAGCCGTGCGGCGTGGCCGCGCCGTTCGTCACGGATGTCAACTGGGACGTCAACCGCATCCGCATCGAGCTGACGGACTATACGCCGAACTACCTGCGTATGACCCTGCAGCCCGGCGTGCGCTCGGAGGACATCTATCTCGGCTCTGGCGGCGGCCAGGCCGGTGGTGGCACCGGTGGTGGCACGGCCAACCTGGAGACCCGTGTGCGCGTGCAGCGCGCCATGGTCGACGGCGCCATCAACTACAATAAGGTCGTGCTGGACAAGGTGCTGCGCGGGCGCACCTATCTGCACGAGGGTGACTTCCTCGCGCAGGGCCAGATGGCCCTTGACTGGGGCCTGACCGATGTCCCGACGACAATGAACCGGTGGCTGGTCGGGTATAATGTTTACGTGGGTGACGGGACGATCCTGACTAACAATACGCACGTGCTGACGTTCACCAACCGCTTCGACGCGGCACAGGGCGCCGCCCAGGCGGTCTCGCCGATCAACGGCGCGTATGTCTACTCGGCCCGTCCGACTTTCCGCTGGACGATGCCGGCCGGCTACAACGCGTTCGCGCTGGAGCTGCGTAAGGGCTCGCCGACCGGACCGGTGGTTTACGAGTCCGGCGTGCAGCAGGCGCCGCCGCGTGACACGATCAACGGGCAGTATGTCTGGGAGGCGCCGGTGCATGCTGGCAACCGCCTGCCGAGCGGCCACATCCTCTCGTCGAACACGGTCTACGCGTGGCGTGTGATCCCGCTCAATCCGAAGTTCGTCATCGGTGACGTCAGCACCATCTCCGCCACGGCGTGGTCGGGCTGGAAGATGTTCCGCCTCGATGTCAACGCCCCGATGCAGTCCTCGGGTTACGGCGAGATCAAGGCGGTGGTCAAGTACCACGGCCCGTCGGTCGCGCTGCTGAGCGGCAACGTCAAGGTTGAGGTCTTCCGCAACCGCGGCTTCACCGGCGTCCCTGCGGCCCGGTACACGCTGACGGACACGGAGAACGGTTACCTGGTGACGCCCGGCACGACCAACATCAACGCCGTGGTGCGTGGCCTCTCGCCGAGCAGCTCGGTCGGCGCCTACTATGTGCGCGCATTCATCGATCAGAACGGTAACGACGTGCGCGACGCGTGGGAGTCATGGGGCTATGCCAATTACTACGGTGTCACGGATACGCCGTTCGATGTGAAGCCGTTCGCGGTCGCCTTTGAGATCACGGACCTCACGCAGGTGGCCTCGCTGGTCATCGAGGATGTCGACACCGACCAGGACTGGTTCCCGGATTCATGGGAGTATGAGAACGCCCTGACCGAGGACTTCCTGAACGAGTTCGGGCCCTCCTCCAACTGGTCGGAGCTGACGGGTGACACGGAGGTCAACCCGGATCTGCTGACCGGCGCGCCGTTCGCGAACTTCTCGATCTTCTCAGCGCTGGCGCTGGGCACGACGGATCGTGACGGCGACGGGATCGACGACATCGCGGAGCTGCTCCTGGGCACGGATGTCTCGGCTGGCGTCTCGGCGACGGACGGCTACGGCGATGCGGACAAGATCGCCCTCGGTCTCGCGCCGCAGGACGCGCTCGCCCTCAGTCTGACGGGCCTGCAGGTGACGGTCGACACCACGGATGTGGCTTGGACGCTGAGCGTCAACAAGTCCGCGGCTGTCAACCGCTCCCTCCTGGCGCTGGTCACGGGCGTCAACGGGACGGGCTCGGTCCGTTACAGTTTGGAGTATACGACGTCGCTCGCCAGCGGCGCGTGGGTTCCGGTCGAGACGGGCGACGTGGCCTTGGATGGGACGAAGACCATCCTGGGCCGCATCGATGCCCGGGTGACCGATCCGGCGAAGGGCTTCTTCCGCGTCCGCCTGATCCCGAACTGACGGGAGCGCGGTACGGGTGGAAGGCTCTGGGGAGCGAGGGTCAAGCCTCCTCGCCAGGGCCTTCCGTTTTGAGGAGCCTGAGGGCGGGCGGAGTGAGGCGCCGTTGAGAAGGACGGCCGAACGGCAGAGTGTTCTGCGAAGGGGTGTGGTATGACGAAAGTGATCCGACGCGTGATTATGATCGGGGTTGCCTGCTGTGCCGCCACCTGGCTCTCGGCGGCCCCGTTCGCCAAGCAGATCACGTTTCGCCAGCCTGACGGCACGGAGATCGCGCTGTGGGGCGAAGGCGACGAGTTCCATGCGGTTTTTGAGACGCTGGACGGCTATACGGTGACCTTCGATCCGGCCGACAAGGCCTATTATTACGCCGCGCTCGCGGCGGACGGCTCGAACTTGCTCTCCACCCGCCTGCTGGTGGGTCGGGACGCACCGGCGCCGGAGCTGGAGAAGCATCTGCGCATCTCGCCCGAGGCGGCCCGGGCCAAGGCGCTGGAGCGGTATCGTCGCTGGAATGACGGTATGCAGGTCGCCGAGCGCTGGGAAGAGCAGAAGAAGCTGGTTCGCACCATCGAGCGGCAGATGGCGGACGGGCCGATGCTTCTGGCGCCGCCGGCCTTTACGACGACCGGGCACCGCATGGGTCTGACGCTGTTGATCGACTTCGACAATGACCAGGCCACGGTCCCGCGTGCTGAGATCGACCGTTTCTGTAACGCCGACAACTATACCGGGAGCGGCAACAACGGTTCGGTGAAGCAGTATTTTTATGACAACTCCAACGGGCTGCTGATCTATTCCAATACGGTCACCGCCTACATCCGCATACCGAACTCGCTGCATCCGAAAAGCTGGTACAACGACACCTCGAAGGACGCCGGCTCGCAGGCCAACCTGCTGATCCGCGACGCGATCGAGATCATGAAGGCGTGGCCCGAATACACGACCGAGGTACTGCCGCTGTTTGACGAGCTGACTGTCGACGGCGGTAACAACGTGGTTGCCTGTAACGTGTTCTATGCAGGTGACAACGGGGGCTCGTGGGCGAACGGGCTCTGGCCGCACTCATGGTCGCTGTACGAGGTCGGTGCGCAGGAACTCTCGCCCGGCGGCATGCGCGTGTTCCGTTACCAGATCACCGACATCGGCGAGACCTTAACGATCGGCACGTTCTGCCACGAGAACGGTCACATGCTGTGCGGGTACCCCGATATTTACGACTACCAGTATGATTCGATCGGCGGGGCGGGCATGTTCTGCCTGATGAACCATGGCGGCGACGGAGGAAACCCGGTACAGGTCTGTGCGTACCTGAAGTACGCCTCCGGCTGGTGCACGACGGTCGAGGTCAACGCCCAGATGTCCGTTTTGGCCGAGGTCTACTCACAGATCGGCTCCGAGGGCTACAACAAGCTCTACCGGTATCAGAAGCCGGGTGTCGATACCGAGTACTACCTGTTCGAGAACCGCCAGAAGGCCGGCCGTGACGCGCGCCTGCCCGCGTCGGGCGTGGCGGTCTGGCATGTCGACGAGCTGGGCAACCGTGACAACCAGAGCCTGGCGTTTAACGCGAACCACCAGAACTACGAGTGTACGCTGGTGCAGGCTGACGGGCAGTGGCATTTCCAGAAGAACGCCAACTCCGGCGACGCCCGAGACCTCTATTATCAGGGCAACCCGGCGCCGGGCTACAGCAATACGCTGACCGACGGTACGGTTCCGGGGTGCCGCTGGTGGGACGGCTCCAAGTCGAACATGGAGGCGAGTAACTTTAGCGCGAGCGGTCCGGTGATGACCTTCCTGATCGCACCTCGCCCGCCTGTGATGCTGGCCACCGGCGCGCTGCCGGAAGGCCGTGTGGGCACGCTTTACAGCTACGGCCTGGGCGCGGCTGGCGGTCTCACCCCCTATTCCTGGAGCCTTGTCGCGGGCGACCTGCCCGCCGGGCTGGCGCTGGACGCCAACGGCACGCTCAGCGGCATGCCGGAGGAGGCTGTGACGGCAGTCCCCTTGCGGTTCGCGGTCACGGCGGACAACGGTATGGCGGCGACCAATGATTTCAGCCTGACGATCCGGCCGGTCTTCACCGCGCCGTTCGAGGAGACGTTCGAGAGCGGCGGCGGCACGCCGGACGGCTGGATGCAGGAGGTCGTCAGCGGCGGCCTGCACTGGTCGTTCCGTAACGGCGGCGCGCAGGGTCGGCCCGCGACGGCGTACAACGGCAGCTACAACGCCTTCTTCGGCGTGGCGACCGCCACGCAGCACGTCACCCGCCTGGTCTCGCCGCGGCTCGATTTCGGCGCGGACGTGCGCGACGCGCGGCTGACCTTCTGGCACTACATGGAGGAGTGGGCGGTCTCGCAGGACGAGCTGCGCGTCTACTACAAGACCTCGTGGGCGGGCGAGTGGACCTTACTCGCGTCGTACACGGCGTCGGTGGCCTCATGGACGCAGCGTACGGTGGCTTTGCCCGACCCCTCGCGCGAGTATTACATCGCCTTTGAAGGCACGGCAAAGTATGGGTTTGGTGTGTGTGTGGACAGCGTCCGCGTGTGGGATCCGACGCCGCCGTACGCCATCGCGACCGAGAGCGCGCTGCCGGACGCGGTGACCGGCCAGCCGTACAGCCAGGCGCTGACAGCGGTGGGCGGTTTTGAGCCTTACGTCTTCACGTTGGCGGACGGCGGCTTGCCGGGCGACTTCTCGCTCTCCGAGGACGGCGTCATCAGCGGGCTTACGGACGCGGCGCAGACGTCCGCGTTCACGGTGCGGGTCACGGATGACCGAGGAAACGCGCTGACCAAGGCGTTCACGCTCGATGTGGTCGTGCCGCGCGCGGACCTCTTCGCCGAGGATTTCGAGCGCAGCGGGCAGATGCCGTACGGCTGGACCCAGGAGTATGTGACGTACATGGTGGACTGGGTGTTCCAGCCGGGCGGCATGTTCGGCAATCCGCCAGCCGCCGCCAGCGGAAACTACAACGCCTGTCTCTGGTCCGGGCTGTGGATTAACGGCGGTGCGCCGGAGCAGAAGACGCGACTGATCTCGCCGATGATCAACCTCGGGCAGGCGCCCGCGCACACGCGCCTGACCTTCTGGCACTGTATGGCGAACTGGGCTGGCGGCCAGGATGAGCTGCGCGTCTATTACCGCAAGACGGCGTTCGCGCCGTGGACGTTGCTGGCCACGTACGCCTCGGACACGCCGGTCTGGGTTCAGCGGTCAGTCCTGTTGCCTGAGCCGACCAGCACCTACTACCTGGCGTTCGAGGGCAACGCCCGTTTCGGATATGGCGTCTGTATCGACGACGTCCGGATCAACGACTCGGCGGATGCGCCGATCATCACCACGGCGCTGGCGCTGCCGAACGCGACGGTCGGGTTCGCCTACTCCGAGACGCTCCAGGCGGTCGGCGGTGTCGAGCCGTACACGTGGTCGGTGGTCTCGAACGCGCTGCCGGCCGGACTGGCGTTGAGCACCAACGGCGTGCTCAGCGGCACGCCCGAGTCTCCGGCGCTCGCCTACTTCCGCGTCCGTGTGGCGGGGGCCGACGGCAAGGCCTCGACCAACCTCTTCGCACTGCGTGTCATGGTGCCCGGGCCGACGCCGTACACCGAGTCCTTCGAGGGTGGCTCGCTGCCGCTCGGCTGGACGGTGGAGACCCTGATGGGCGAGTCGGCCTGGACGTTCCGGGCCGGAAGCCCGCTGGGCCAGCCGGCTTCGGCCTACGCCGGCACGAAGAACGCCTGTTTCTTCACGGCCACGCCGAACATCACGCGGCTCGTGACCCCGGCGCTCAACCTCGGCACGGGCACGCCCAACACGCGGCTGACCTTCTGGCACTGCATGCGGTTTGCCGACTTCGGGCAGGACGCGCTGTACGTCTACTACAAGTCCTCGGCGGGCGCCGAGTGGACGTTGCTGGAAACGTTCCTAGTGAACACGCCGACCTGGACGCAGCGTACGATCAACCTGCCCGATCCGTCGACGACCTATTACCTCGCCTTTGAGGGCCGGTCGATCTACGGTTCCGGCTATGGGCTCTGCCTCGACGAGGTGGTGATCACCGGCGACTTCTCGCCATATGAGAACTGGAAGGCGACGATGTTCACTTCTGAGGAGCGCACCGAGGGGCTGATCACAGGTGACGGCGACGACCCGGACGGCGACGGCCTCGCGAACGGGGTCGAGTATGCGCTCGGTCTGGACCCCAGGATCCCGGACAGCGACGGACGTCCGATCGGCGGCATTCTCGGCGGTTACCTGCTCTACTCCTACAGGGAGAGCAAGCAGGCCACGGACGTCGTGTTCGAGGTCGAGGTGTGTGACGATCTCGCCGCGCCGGTCTGGACGACGGCGGATGTCTCCGAGGTGTTGCGCGCCGACAGCAACACCTGGTGGCAGGTGACGACGCGGTGCGACACGCCGGTCGGCGGCGCGCCGTCGCGCTTCATGCGGCTGAAGGTGACGCTGCCATGAGTCAAGACATCGGTGAGGTGGGAGTCCCGGCCTGCGATCTGCCGCAGGCCGAGTTCGGGCGCCGTGTGAAGCGGCTTTTGGCGGTACAGGCGCGGGAGCGGCTGGACGCGGTGTTGATCCTCACGCCGGTCAACCGTTATTATTTCACGGGAATTACCGCGTCCAACGGAGTGCTCGCCTGCGAGCGCCGCGGCGAGACGGCCTTCTACACCGACTTCCGGTATCTGGTGATGGCGCGGCGGCGGCTCGAGATCATGCCGACCAAGAAGCTTTGGCGGGCGTCCGACGAGGTTGCCGCCTTGGGCGCGCTGGGCGCCCGGTGGCGCCGGGTGGGCTATGAGGGGGCGATCGCGTCCAGCCGGTTCAGCGCGCTCAAGGAGGCGTTGCCGAAGGTCGAGTGGGTCGATATCGGGCCCCGCATCGCCGAGCTGCGCGCGATCAAGTCGGCCGCCGAGCAGCGCGTCATGCGTGCTGCGGTGGCGGCCAACGACCGGCTGTTCGCAGCGGTCATGCGGACCGTCGGGCCGGGGTTGAGCGAGTGGGAGATCCGCCAGCGCGTACGGCGCGAGGCCGACCGGATCGGACAGGGTGAGGCCTTCGCGACGATCCCGTGCATCGGGCGCAATGCCGCCGAGTGCCACCACGAGCCGGACGGTACGGTGCTCAGGCGCGGCCAGCCCCTGCTGCTCGACCTCGGGGTGTCGGTCGACCACTACTGTTCCGACATGACGCGCACGGTCTGTTTCGGTGCTCCGCCGCCGCTCTTGCGCGAGATTCACCGCATCGTGCTTGAGGCCAACCGCAAGGCGGTCCGGGCGATCCGCCCCGGACGTCGCGGTGACGAGATCGACGCGGCGGCGCGCGGCGTGATCCGCAAGGCGGGTTACGGCGACTACTTCGGTCACGGGCTCGGCCACTCGCTGGGTCTGGAGATTCATGAGTCGCCGAGCTTCGCGGAGACCTGCAAGACGGTGCTGAAGCCGGGCATGCTGCTGACGGTCGAGCCGGGCATCTACCTGCCGGGCAAGCTGGGCGTGCGCATCGAGGATGTGATCCTGGTGACGGCCGACGGCTGCGAGGTGCTCAGCAGCACCCCGCGCGAGCTGACGCTTTCGGCGTAAGAGAGTTTTGATGACAGCGCGCCCGCCGACAGGCGGGCGAGGCAAGACGGAGCGTGTATGAGCGACGAGATCCAGCCGACAGAAGGCGTTGAGCAAGGCCTTCAGAACATCAACATCGAGGACGAGATGAGCTCGTCCTACATCGACTACTCGATGAGCGTGATCGTCGGGCGAGCCTTGCCCGACGCCCGTGACGGCCTGAAGCCGGTCCACCGCCGTGTGCTCTACGCGATGAACGAGCTGGGCAACGTCTGGAACAAGGCCTACAAGAAATCGGCCCGTGTGGTCGGCGACGTGATCGGCAAGTACCATCCGCACGGCGACCAGGCGGTGTACGACACGATCGTGCGCATGGCGCAGGATTTCTCGATGCGCTATCCGCTGGTGGACGGTCAGGGCAACTTCGGCTCGATCGACGGCGACCCGCCCGCGGCGATGCGGTACACCGAAGTCCGCATGGACAAGCTGGCCGAGGAGATGCTGGACGATCTGGAGAAAGAGACCGTCGACTTCAAGCCCAACTACAACGAGGAGTTCATGGAGCCGACGGTGCTGCCGGCGCGGCTTCCGAACCTGCTGCTCAACGGGTCGACCGGCATTGCGGTCGGCATGGCGACCAACATCCCGCCGCACAACCTGGGCGAGCTGGTGGACGGCATCACCCACTATGTCGACAACCCGGACTGCACGATCGACGACCTGATGCGCTTTGTCAAGGGGCCGGACTTCCCGACCGGCGCGACGATCTGCGGCACGCGCCAGATCGAGGCGATGTACAAGCTGGGCCGGGGTCAGATGGTGGTGCGCGGCAAGGCCGAGATTGTGGACTACAAGAACCGTGAGGCGATCATCATCACGGAGATCCCGTTCACGGTGAACAAGGCCAGCATGATCGAGAAGATGGCCGACCTGGTGAACGAGAAAGTGATTGAGGGTATCTCCGATCTGCGTGACGAGAGTTCGAGCGACGGCATCCGCGTGGTGGTCGAGCTGAAGCGCGGCGCGATCGGGCAGGTCGTGCTGAACAACCTGTACAAGCACACCCAGCTTCAGACCACCTTCGGCGCGATCATGCTGGCGCTCGACCACGGGCGGCCGAAGGTGATGAACCTCAAGGAGCTGTTCCGCTGCTATGTGGACCACCGCTTCGAGGTGATCACCCGGCGCACGCGTTTCGAGCTGGCCAAGGCCGAGGCGCGCAAGCACATCCTGGAGGGGCTGCTGATTGCGCTCGACCATCTCGACGACGTGGTCGCGATCATCCGCGCCTCCAAGAACCGCGAGGAGGCCAAGCAGCGCCTGATTGAGCGCTTCGGCTTCTCCGAGCGGCAGGTCGACGCGATCTTGGAGATGCGGCTTTATCAGCTTACCGGTCTGGAGCGCGAGAAGGTCGAGGCGGAGTTCCGGGAGCTGTGCGAGCGGATCGTCTACCTGCAGGGGCTGCTGGCGGAGCCGCTCAAGATCTACGGTCTGATCAAGCAGGACCTGGCGGACATCAAGGCGAAGTATGTGACGTCCGGCAAGCGTGGCGACACGCGCCGCACCGAGCTGGTGCCGATGGAGGGCGAGGTCAACATCAAGGACCTCATCGCCGACGAGCCGTGCGTGATCACCCTGAGCCAGCGCGGCTACGTCAAGCGCGTGCCGCTGACCACCTACCGCGAGCAGAAGCGCGGCGGCAGGGGGATCACCGGCGCGGTGGTGAAGGACGAGGACTTCATCGACACCGTGTTTGTGGCGGACACGCACGACACGCTGTTGCTGTTCACCAGCCAGGGGCGCGTCTTTAAGAAGGAGGCTTACGAGATTCCCGAGGCGCCGCGCACCTCGTTCGGCCGGCCGATCGTCAACCTGCTTGAGCTGCGCGAGGGCGAGTCGGTGGTGGCCCTGCTGCCGATCCGCTCGTTCGAGACCGGCGAGGACGTCTTCTTCGCCACGGAGAACGGCGTCATCAAGCGCACGGCGCTCGCCGAGTTCGGCAACGTCAACCGCAAGGGCATCATCGCGATCAAGTTCAAGGAGTTCGCGGGCGACGACGAGGAGGGCGAGGCGGCGGAGAAGGCCGAGGCCGATGAGGCGGGCGAGGGGGCCGAGCAGGCCGCTAACGACCGTCTGATACAAGTTCGCCTCGTGCGTGAGACCGACCATATCCTGCTGGTGACGGCCAACGGCAAGGCGATCCGTTTCCCGGTCTCGCTGAAGAAGACCGACGCCGACGGCGCCGAGCGTGAGACCAGCGTGCGGCGCATGGGCCGCGCTTCGGCAGGGGTGCGCGGCATCCGGCTGGCGCCGGGCGACGCGGTGCGCTCGTTCGACCTCGTGCATGAGGATGAGACGCTGCTGATCGCCACGGAGAACGGCTACGGCAAGCGCACGGAGTTTAGCGAGTTCACGCCGCACCACCGCGGGGGCGGGGGCATGATCGCGATCAAGGATGACGAGGACGGCCGCAACGGCAAGGTTGTGGCGGCGCATGCGGTGCTCGACGGCCAGTCGATGATCTCCATCACCTCGAACGGGATGATGGTGCGCTCGCCGGTGAACCAGATCCGTGTCATCGGCCGCGCCGCCAAGGGCGTGCGCCTGGTGAACCTCGCCGAGGGCGCGAAGCTGGTCTCCATCAGCATCGCAGAGGCCGAGGATGAGGCGGTCGACGCGCCGGACGCCGACGCGCCTGCGGCCGAAGCCGACGCGCCAGCGGAGGGCTGAGCGCGCGGGCGTTCACGGCCGGACGGCGCGGAGGACGGCTGCGGCGAGGGCGGCGTCGATGCCGGGCACGGCCGCGACCTCCTGCTCTGAGGCGCGGGCGAGGCGGCGGACCGAGCCGAAGCGCTTGAGCAGCGTGGCCTTTTTGGCCGGGCCGATGCCGGGGATCTCATCCAGGGCCGACTCGCGGATCAGGCGTCCGCGCAGGCGGCGGTGGTGGTCGAGCGCGAAGCGGTGGGCCTCGTCGCGCAGGCGGGTGAGCACGCGCAGGGCGTCGGAATCGCGCGGCAGGAGCAGCGGCGGCCGGCCGTCGTCGAGGACGATCTCCTCCTGTTGTTTGGCGAGTCCGACAGCGGGGACGTGGCTGAGCCCGAGGCTGGCGAGGGCTTCGCGCGCGGCGCGGAGCTGGGTGAGGCCGCCGTCGATCAGCACCAGTCCGGGCAGTGGCTTGCCTTCGGCCTGCACGCGGGCGTAGCGGCGGCCGATGACCTCGGCCATGGAGCGCGGGTCGTCCGCGCCCTCGACGGTACGGATGCGGAAGCGGCGGTAGAGGCGCCGGTCGGGCAGGCCGTCCGCGGCGGCGACCATGCTGGCGACGGAGTGGGTGCCGAAGAGGTTCGAGATATCGAAGCCCTCGATCAGGTCGGGGGGCGCGGGCAGGCCGAGCAGGCGCTGGAGGTCGCGCAGGCCGGCGCGCGCGTCGGCGGCGTGCATCTCGGGCGTGGCGACCACGCGCACGCGCTGTTTGACCATCTCCTTGAGGGCCAGCCAGGTGTCGCGCAGGGCGGCGGCCTTCTCGTAGTCGCGCGCGTCGGCCGCGGCCTGCATCTGGCTTTTGACCTCCTCGATGACGGCGAGGCGTTCGCCGCGCAGGAAGGCGCAGGCCTCGTCGAAGCGGGTGCGGTATTCTTCGGGCGTGACGCGGCCGACGCAGGGGGCGGAGCAGAAGCGCACGATGTCGTTGATGCAGTGCCTGTAGGTCTCGGCGTCGGGGTGGATGGGCGTGCACTTGCGCAGCCCGTAGCGCTTCTCGGTGAAATCGAGGACGGCGCGCACGACGGCGGCGGAGGGGAAGGGGCCGAAGTAGAGGGCGTGGTCGTGGCGCAGGATGCGGCAGGTGGCGAGGCGCGGGACGGGGTCGCGCGGGTCGGCGCGCAGGGCGAGGTAGCGCTTGTCGTCGCGCAGGACGACGTTGAAGCGCGGGCGGTACTGCTTGATGAGGCTGCTCTCGGTGAGGAGCGCCTCGGCCTCATTGCGCACGGTGACGGTATCGAGGTCGGCGACGCTGTTGATCAGGCTGCGCAGCTTGGGGGGCGCGTCGCGCAGGGTGGCGGGGCGGAAGTAGCTCTGGACGCGGCGGCGCAGGGAGACGGCCTTGCCGACGTAGATGATGGTTCCGGTGCGGTCGCGCATCAGGTAGCAGCCCGGCTTGTCGGGCAGGGCGGAGAGCTTGTCGCGTAGGGCGGCGCTATGGGCGGTGCTCGGCATGGTGAAGAATAGGGCCTATAGGACCCATAGGGCCTATTCTAAGGGTTTCGCTCTCCCGGCTCGAAGAGGGCCTGGAGGCGCGGGTCGGCGGCGAGGGTGGCGGGGGTGGCGTCGGCGGCGAGCGTGCCGTTGTCGAGGAGCAGGACGCGGTCGGCCATTGCGGGGGCGAGGTGGCGGTGGCTGGAGAAGAGGGCGATCTTGCCGTGCGAGAGGCGTGCGAGCGTGTCGAGGGTCTCGCGCTGCGAGGGGCCGTCGAGGGCGCTGGTGGGCTCGTCGAGGAGGTAGAGGCTGGCGGGGCGGAGGAAGGCGCGCGCGAGGGCGATCTTCTGCCACTGGCCGACGCTGGGCTCGACGCCGTCGTGGAGCCAGCGGCCGAGGGGGGTCTGGAGGCCTTGGGGCCAGGCGGCGAGGAGCGGGGTGAGGCCGGCGTCGGCGGCGGCGCGGGCGAGTTCGGGCGCGTCCGGCGGGGTGGCGGGGTGGCCGATGCGGATATTGTCGGCGACGGAGAGCTGGTAGTGGTTGAAGTCCTGGAAGAGGGCGCCGATGCGGGCGCGCCAGGCGGCGGGGTCAAGGTCGCGGAGGTCGGTGCCGTCGACGGTGATGCGGCCGGAGTCGGGATCGTAGAGGCGGCAGAGGAGTTTGAAGAGGGTGGATTTGCCCGCGCCGTTGGGGCCGGCGAGCACGACGCGCTCGCCGGGGCGGAGGGTGAGGGAGAGGTTGCGGAGGGCGGGGGCCGGGGCGCCGGGGTAGGTGAAGGAGACGTTCTCGAAGGCGATGCCGTGGCGGATCGGGTCGGGGACGGGG
>JAKJGY010000243.1 GCA_022704145.1 Verrucomicrobiota bacterium | reverse complement strand
AACGGCGATGCCGTCTTCGGCCTCGCCGCAGGCTCCTGCGGCATCTACCGCCAGACCGCCGGCGCTTTCGCCATGGCCGGCGGCACGGTCGCGCCCGCCGGGACGCAGGGCGGGTACTACGGAGGACTCACCTACATCGGCCGCAGCGGGACCGGTCACGCCTATGTCAGTGGCGGTTCCTTCGTGCAGTACGGCAACAACCAGATCCACATGGGTTCTCGCGACACCGTCAACGGCGGGCTGGCGGTGCTGACGGTCGACGGCGACGCCAGTGTCTCCGCCGATCGGATCGACTGTTGCGCCAACAATCCCGACTCGCGCGTCCTGATCAACCTGTTGGGCGGCACCCTCTCTCTGCGCTACATCTGGCGCTCGGCCCAGGCCGGCAGCGCCGCCGCCGTCAACTTCAATGGCGGCACCTTCCGCGTGCCGAACAATCCCGCGACGCTCTTCCAAGGCGGCGCGTCCTGCCTCATCTACCCCGGCGGCGGCACGATCGACACCGCCGGCCAGAACGCCACACCCGGCACCTCGCTGGCTTGCGCGCCCGGCATGGGCGTGGATGCCATCGCCCTCGGCACCCCCGGCTCCGGCTACCTCGCGCCGCCGCTGGTCACCCTTTCGGGCGGCGGCGGGACCGGCGCGGTCGCGTTCGCGGAAATCGATCCCGCCGCCGGCGCGGTCACCGCCATCCGCATCCTGAACCCGGGCGCGGGCTACTCCTCGCGCCCGTCCGTGGCGCTCACGGGCGGCGGCGGCAGCGGGGCTTCGGCCACCGTCACCCGTATCGCTCCGCAGACGGGCGGCGGCTTCACCAAGGCCGGCGCCGGCACGCTCACGCTCTCCCACCCCTCCTCCTACACTGGCCCCACGGCCGTTCGCGGCGGCACGCTCAGCATTGCGGCCGACGGCGCGCTGCCCGCCTCGCCGGTGACGGTCGGCGGCGGCGGCATCCCCGCCACGCTGTCGCTGAACAACCGCACCGTCACCGTGCCTTCCCTCGCGCTGGACGAGGGTGGACTCGTCATCGGCGGCATCGTCGCCACGCCGTCGATCATCAAAGATTCTCCCGGCGTCACCGATCTCGAAGTTCTGTGCGCCGCGCCGTCGGCCCTCACGCCGGGCCTCTACGCGGCGCAGATCGTGGATACCGGACTGACTTGGACGGCCGTGCAACAGCTCCCCCTGCCGCACGCCGCCGCCGAACTCGGCGCCACGCTCGCGAACACGCCGGCCAGCCGCTGGGCTCCCAACCACGCGGGCCTCTACGCCGGCTTTATCTGGAACCGCTCGCCCACCAACGAGACCTGGTCGTTCGCCGAATCGATCGACGACAACGCCCTGCTCGTGCTGGACGGCGAGGTTCTCTTCAATGACGCCCGGTGGGGCAGCACGACGGTCGCCACACGCACGGTCACCCCCGGCCCTCACGCCATCGAGCTGCGCGTCTACAACCACGGCGGGGTGGGCGGACCTGCGGCTCAGGACGGCTGGACCACCTCCGACTGGGGCTTCGGCGTCGACCGCCTCGGGCGCGGGCTGAAAGACACGGCCTGCTACGAGCGGCTCCTCGACCCCGGGGACGGCTCACTGCTCACCGTCAATACCAACGCCGCGGCCATCCGCGCCGAGGTCCGCCAGGGCACGCTGCGGCTCACCACCGGCGCCCGCCCCGGCCTGTATGCCGCTCAGTTCACTAACGTCGAATGGAGCACCACCTCGCCCGTCAACCCCCGCAACGCGGTTGAACTCGGCGCCACGCTCGCCAACTCCCCTAAGAGCCAGTGGACCGCCAAGCATCTGGGCATCTATACCGGTGTCATCTGGAACCGCTCGCCCACCAACGAGACGTGGAATTTCGCCGAGTCGATCGACGACAACGCCTGGCTGTCGCTCGACGGCACGGCGGTCATCAACAACGGCTCGTGGAACACGACCACGGTCTCCACCAACGTCATCACCCCCGGCCCCCACGCCATCGAGCTGCGCGTCTACAACAACACCGGCGGCGCCGGACCTGTGGCCCAGGACGGCTGGACCGCCACCGACTGGGGCTTCGGCGTCGACCGCCTCGGGCGCGGGCTGAAAGATACGGCCTGTTATGAACCGCTGATCGACCCCGGCGACGGCTCGTTCCTGACAACGGGCTCCGTCGAGGGCGACCCGTTCCAGGACGTGCCCGTCGATGTCGCCCCGGGCGCAGCGCTCGATCTGAACAGTTTAGCCCAACGGGTGCAGCTCATCACCGGCGGCGGCACCGTCACCAACGGCGCCCTCGCGTCCGGCAGCGCGCTCTCGCCCGGCGGCGACGATGCCACCGGCACGCTGACGCTGAGCGGTGTGGCCCTCGGTGCTGCGGTCTACCGCGTGACCCTTCGCGGCGCAGAGGCGGACGTCCTCGCCTTCACGCAACCGGCCGACCTCTCGGCTCTCACGATCATCCCTTCAGACGCGCTTTCGCTCGCGCCGGGCAGCCGTGACTTCATCATCGCCACGGCGCCGGCGTTCACCGGTAACCGGCCCGCGTTGGCGGGCTTCCCGTCCCAGTGGAAGGTGCTCATCCGGGGTGGCGAGCTGCATCTGACCGCCATCGGCGGCACGCTGTTTTTCGTCCAGTGAGCGCGGACGGATGCGCCCCGGGCGCATCCGTTACTTTGGCTGAGCCCCTTACGCCGTCCACGACCGCGCATCGGTTGGGGCGGCAACGCGGCAACCCTGTTGTCCGACATAGCTCGTTATGTTAATCTCACACCCAATCACGGAGGTGTCTTATGGCAGGAAAATGGATCGTGCTGACAGTGTGGGCGCTCGGCGTCCTGTCGGCCCAGTCGGCGACGTACCATGTGGACTGTGACCGACCCGATAACTCGGGCGACGGATTAAGCTGGGCGACGGCCAAACGGACGATCCAGGCGGCCGTCGACGCCGCCGCACCCGGCGACACCATCCGCGTCGGCCCCGGCACGTACAGCGAGGGCACCACCCTCACGCCCGGCAGCACCATCCGCAGCCGCGTGGTCTGCGGAAAGGCGGTCGCCATAGAATCGACCGACGGCGCCGAGGCCACGATCATTCTGGGCGAACGCGATCCCGTCGACACCAGCTACCAGGGAACCGGCGCCAACGCCGTGCGCTGCGTCTACATGAGCGCGGGCACGCTCACAGGCTTCACCCTCACCGGCGGCGCCACCAGCAGCGAAACCGCCGATGTCGTCCACTGCAAAGGCGGCGGTTTTCAGGCCCCCAACGGAACCCCCGTCGTCTACGACTGCATCGTCAGCAACAACGCCGCGGCGGCGGCGCGTACAAGGGCACGTTCCACCGCACGCGGTTCCTCGGCAACTTCGCCTCCAACAACGGCGCCGGCGTACGCGAATCGCGCCTGCACGACTGCCTGGTCGCCTTTAACACCGGCACCGCCGTGGCGTATTGCAACAGCTCTCTCCTGATGCCCGTCAACTGCACCATCGCCCGCAACACCGGCACGGCTCTGGACAGCTCCGGCGGCTACAACCTGATCGTCACTGAAAACGGCGGCGCAACCTCAGGGCCTTACCCGGTCGTCGACAGTTGCATCCAGGCCAACCCCGGAGCGGGCTCGAACAACCTGGTCACAACCCAGGCGCGCTTCGTCGACTCCGCCAATGGCGACTTCCGCCTGCTCGCCAACTCCCCCTGTCTCGACCGCGGCAATCCGGCTTGGACCGGCGCAGCGCCGACACCGTCCGAGCGCACCGATCTTGCCGGCAATGCCCGCCTGCAGGGCTCTGCGCCGGACCTCGGCGCGCTGGAAGGTGCCGTGCCCGGCGTGGCGGCCGTCACCTGCACCGCGCCGGCCGGCAGCGGCACGCTGGGGCCGCTCGGACATTTCGTTCTGCCTGTGCTGCCCACCCAGCTTGTCTTCACAGCCACGGCTGACGCCGGTTTCGCGCTGCGGCACTTCAGCGTCAACGGCTACAAGCAGAAAGAGTGCGGGACTTCTTTCACGCTGCGCATTATGGATCCCGGAGGTTATGTCGTGACGGCTGAATTCCGTCCGGCCCGCTATGTGGACCCCGCCGGCAGCGACGCGAACGACGGCACCTCGCCCGCCGCGCCCTGGCGCACGCTCCAGCACGCCGCGACCGCCGCGCCGGCCGGCAGCATGGTCCTGGCCGCGCCCGGCACCTATAACGAGGGACGCTCGTTCTACGCCTCCCACAGCAACCGCGTCGCCATCACGCGCGACATCGTGCTCAAAGCTGCGGCAGGCCCTGAACAGACCGTGATCGAGGGCGCGGTCGATCCCGACAGCTCCCTCTACGGCTGCGGCACGAACGCCGCGCGCTGTGTCTTCATCTCGAACGGCGCGGTCGAAGGCTTCACGCTGACCGGCGCGGCCGGCAATGTCTCGCCCAACGACAGCGATGTTGAATCCGTGCGCGGCGGAGCCGTGTTCGGCACGTCGTCGGGGATCCTGTGGGACTGCGTGATCTCCAACAATGTGGCGAGCCGTGGCGCTGCCGGCTTCGGCGGCGTCTTCAACCGCTGTCTGGTCACTGACAACCGCGTGCATAACAACGGCATTTTCCGCTCGGCAGTGGTGTATGATTCACTGATCGTCAACAATATCGGCAACTGGGCCGGTGTCTTCGGCGGCGTCCGCTTCTACGGCTGCACCGTCAGCGGGCAATCCGCTTCGGGCGGCATCGGTCAGGACGTGATCGCTTATAACTGTATTCTCTCAGGCAATGCCGGACAGGATGTCTCGGCCAACGCCGCCTGCACCAACTGCTGCACCGGCGGCACGCTGCGCCCCGGCGCCGGCAATATCACCGCAGACCCGCGCTTTGTCGATGCGGCCAACGCCGACTTCCGGCTGCGCGCCGATTCGCCCTGCGTCAACGCTGGCAACGCGGCTTACGGGACCGGGTCGGGCGGCACCGATTTCACGGGCGTTCAGCGCGTGCAGGGCGGCCAGGTCAACATCGGCGCGTACGAGGGCTCGGTCGGCTCGATCATAGCCTCCGCCACCAGCGGCGGCACGATCGACCCGGCCGGCGCATTCCTGCTGACCAATGACGTCACCTTCACCGCCACGCCTTGGCCCGGCCGCGCCTTCCGCTACTTCGAGCTGAACGGCGTGCCGGTTGCGGGCGGAGATACCAACCTTCAGATTGTGGCCGCCGAGTACGGCAACAGTGCCGTCATCGTGCGCGCCGTCTTCCAGGACGGGTTCTACGTGGACGCCGCGGCCGGCGACGACGCCAACAGCGGGCTGGAATCCGAACTGCCGCTCAAGACCCTGCAGGCCGCCGCCTCGCGCGCGCTGGACGGCGATACCGTGCGCGTCGCGCCGGGTGC
>JAKJGY010000048.1 GCA_022704145.1 Verrucomicrobiota bacterium | reverse complement strand
CGCATCCTATCTCTCCGTTTCGGTGCTTGACCCGAATTCTAAGCGAATCAGGGAATCGGCGTCCAAAAGATCTCTGTTGGCGGTCATGGTTATCTCTCGGGGTCGGGTTCCTTCTGTCCGGCTGCTTCTTCTTTGCCAACGCTCGAGTCAGTGAAACGGGGTCCGCGAGACCGTCGAGGACGGGCAATTCTTCAACCGGCGGAAACGTCCATGTGCTCTGGCCGGAATCCGGCGACGACGCAGTCGTGCGACCGACGGCGCTCAGGAGCAGAGCGAAAACGCCAGATAGCACGATATGTTTCATAACCGTATGAGGGTAATTAAACCTAAGGCCACCGCCCGCAAAGCCCTAACCCCTTCTTTTGGCATGCTGTGGCCTCACGGGCGGGGTTTCTTCCGACCCTTGCGTTCTTCCTCGGGTGGTGCAGTGAGAACGTCATCCGGCTGGTCGGAGAAACGGTATGGGTCATCAAGACGGCGCATCTCGGCGAGGAGGAGGGCGCGCATTTCAGCGAGCTTGGCGGCGTGTTGCGGATCCTTGGCGAGGTTGGTTTGATGGGGTGCGGGTTTGATGCCGGTGAGAGCCGCCACCTTTGAATCGTGGTGTTCGGCCAGGAACTCGAACGGATTCTTCTTGAGATTGAAGAGCTGGGTTTCCCGGACCTTGGACTTGGCGGATTCGTATTCGATGAGTTTCCAGTCGCCGCGTTTCACGCTTCGCATGCCGGGCTTCCCCCCGCCGCTGTAAACACCATAGAGCGTGTCGCGGATAACAGGCTTTTCACCCAGCAGCACGGGCTTGAAGCTGACACCCTCGTTGGTGTCCGGGGCGGGCACTCCCGTCAGGTCGCAGAAGGTGGCAAGCAGGTCTCCGAGGTAGATGTTGCCAGGAACCCGCGAACCGGGCTTGATGCCGGGCCCCTTGACGATGAAGGGCACGCGCCAGGAATGCTCGTAGAGGTTTTGTTTCCCCTGTAAACCGTGGCGTCCAATGGCGATGCCGTGGTCGGCGGTGTAGAAGATGTAGGTGTTGCCGAGTTCGCCCATGGCTTCCAGTTTGGCGAGCACGCGGCCGATCTGGATGTCGATGTTTTCGGCGCAGGCGTATTCGCGACCGATCTCGTTACGGATGGTGGCCTCATCGCGGCGCATCCACACGCCGCTAACTTTGTTTTCGTCGCGCAGGTCGGTGTGGGTGGTGTCGAAGGGGTGGCCGGGCAGCCAGTTAGGCGGCAGCGGCGGCTGTTTGGGATGGAGGGCCGGAGAGGTGGCGGGATCGCGGTGGTTGACCGAGCCGTATTTGGCCAGCAACTCCGGCGTGCCATCGCGCCGGTCCTCATCCCCTGCCCGGCCACCACCGCCTCCTGGGTGCGCCTGGAAGCCACCCTCCTCTCGCCCCGTGCCTTTGACGGGCAGTACAACCTCGAGCTCGCGGAGCTGATGCTCTTTTCCGGTGAAGAGAACCTCGCGTTAAGGAAGCCCGTGCGAACGTCCTCTTATAGCACAGGCTTCTACAGCAAGTCCCGGCACCTCTCGTATCTCACGGACGGCTTCCTGCCCTATCTCATGAAAGCCTCCCAAGGCAGGCAGAGCATCGCCTATATCAGTCCGCCCACTGCAAAAAGCAGCCCGTGGCTCCTGATCGACCTGGCAGCCAGTCGCCCCGTCAACCGCATAAACCTCCATGCCGTTGACGTGGACGATGTTTTCCCCCAGTCCGTGCCGTACGACTTCTGTCTGCCCCGGCACCTCCTCGTCGAGGGGGCGAACCGCGCCGACTTTTCAGACGGACTCCGCCTGACCGTGTTCCAGAGCCATTCCCCGTATGACCGCGGGCCGCTCATCATCATTCCGTTCCCCGAAACCTCCTGCCGGTTTGTACGATTGACCGCACTCCCTTCACTGGATAAGCCAGAGGACAACGAAAGCATCAGAAGCATCGGCTTCTCGGAGATCGAAATCTTTTCCAAGGGGACGAACGCCGCCCTGAACAGACCCTTCACCACCAGTTTTGAGCGGCCCAACCTGACCCGCGCACTCTCAGCCCTGACCGACGGCGCGAATTACTACGGAACGATTCTTTCCGTCAGAAAATGGCTCGAGGAACTCGCCCGCCGGCATGATCTTCAGCAGGAGCGCGCGGCCGTGGAGAACGATCTGAAGCGACGTTACGCACGTCAGAAAATCCTGCTTCCGTGGATGTCATGGCCGGCGGCGCCTCGCTGGACGCCGGTGTCGCGCGCTTCATCCTCAAAACGCTTCAGACCCACCTGCCCAGAAAGACACCCGAGCCCCTGCTCTCGAAACGGGAAATGGAGATCCTGACGCTCCTGGCCGAAGGGCTCGTGCAGAAGGAGATCGCCCACAAGCTCGACATCAGCGGCACGACGGTCGTCACCCACATCAATCACATTTACTACAAGCTCAACGTCACCAACGCCCCGGCCGCGATCAACAAGGCCCATCTCTCCGGACTGTTCACGCCGTAAAACCAACAGTCCCTTCTCTATTGGCTGAACAGTTAGCGGAACCTCTCTACCTCCGACACTCGTTCAGGACATCAAAGAGTGCGCAGAGATTTTCGATCGGCGTCTTCGCCTGCACATTATGGATCGCGTTAAAGACGAAGCCGCCGCCGGGGGCAAAGACATCAATGCGACGCTTCACTTCGTCACGGACCTCTTGCGGTGTGCCGAAGGGGAGCGTCTTTTGCGTGTCAACACCCCCGCCCCAGAAGGTCAGCGCGGTTCCATACCGTCTCTTCAACTCCTGCGCATCCATGCCCTGGGCCGAACACTGGACCGGATTCAAAATGTCAAACTCGGCCTCCACGATCAGATCCAGCAGCGGCATGATGCTGCCGCAACTGTGCATGAAGGTCTTCCAGCTCGTATTCGCATGGATCCAGCCGTTCACACGCTTCTGGTAGGGAAGGAATAGTTCACGATACTGCTCCGGCGAACAGAAGGGGCCGTTCTGTGTGCCGAAGTCCGTCCCATTGGTCTGGATCACCGAGATCCGGTCCCCGACCGCCAGGTGCAGTCGCTTCAGATTTTCGACCGCCACCTCGGCCTGATAATCAAAGATGCCCTTGATATAGTCCGGGCGCAAAACGAGGGAGACATACCACTCCTCGATATCGCGGATCCCTTTCGGATCCTTTAAGAAGGTCGCGGGGACGAGCGCCACATCACCGAAGGTCAACCCGCCGAAGGTGCAGAAGAGCGCACGCGTGGTCGTATCATAGAGTTGACGGCCACGCTCCGCATAGCGCGCCAGCTCCTCGGACGCAACCGGAACGAACTCCTCGGTATTGTCGAAGACGTTCAGCGCGTCGTCATCAACCGGATACTGGCGGATGATCGCGTCAAAGAAGTCGCCGCCCTGCGGCATCTTGGCGCAAGGCCCAACCGATCGGTCATCGCACGGATATTGGAGAAGTTCGCCATTCGGTTCAAGCCGGGTATTAAAACCCTCGGGGACCAAGACCGGCGTCCCATCGCCCATCGTCCACGGCTTGAAAGTCTTGGCAGGGAAGCCGAACATGGTGCCCGTGCCATACAATCCGACCGTATCGGCGCCCAGGGCTTGCGACAAATCGTCCGCCATTTCGCCAAGCATCTGATAGGGTTCCACCACCTTCACGGGCGTCCCGGGTTTGTCCAGCCCCAGCGCCTGCCGTAACTGGTAAATGACACTGGCATGCATGCCGGTCTGGAAGCCACCGCCAAAGTCAACCGCCAGTTGATCGGGTTCGCGGTGGTTGATCGTTGCTTCAATGCGCGCGCGTGAAGTCATCAATATTTTCCTATTTGAAGTAGATAAAGAAAGCGAGCACAACCGCAATCACTGAACAGCCGAGGACGATAACAACGGGTGATGTCTGTGTCTCGATCTCCTGACGTACCGGCATGAGCCTCGGTTTGTCGAGAGGCGCTGCGATTGTCAGCGCCGCCATGAGCAGAACCAAGAGACCGAAGGTCCAGAGCATGCGGTGAAGGTAGGGAACGGCCCCATAGCAGAGCTGCAAGATCCCGTAGATGACCGGACTGCAGACCAACGCGCTCAAACCCGCACTGCAGGGGGCGCGTTTCACTACAAACCCAAAGAGAAAGGCAGCCACGATGCCCGGAGAAATGTACCCCTGGAACTCCTGGATAAAGGTAAAGACACCTCCCTTGAGCAACGGAGAGAGGGCAATCACACAGGCGCTGGTCATGAAAATAACCGTGGAGATCCGTCCGACACGTACTTGCCGCAATTCATCCGCCTCCCTGGCAATGAACTGCTTATAGATATCCATCGTGAAGATCGTGGCGGCGGAGTTCAGAATCGAGGCGAGCGAACTGATCACCGCGCCGGCAAGCGCAGCCAGGATGAATCCGCGCAACCCGACCGGAACCAGATTCTTAATCAGGAGCGGATAGGCTGCATCATAGTTGAACACCACCTTGCCCGCCGCATCAACGGACTGCATCTGCTCTGGATACAGAATGGCGGCGGCAATCCCCGGCATGACCACCGCAACAGGAACCAGCAACCAGAGGACACCGGCAAAGATGACGCCCAGTTGCCCCTCCTTGAGGTTCTTCGCAGCGAGGGTGCGTTGCATAATAAACTGATTCAGGCCGCAGTAGTAGATAATGGGAATCCACATCCCCCCGATCAGAACGGTCCACGGCAGTTCTTTGTGTTCACGGGGCAAGAGCAGGTGCAGCTTATCCGCGCCCTGCTCGAAAAAGGACTCCACCCCGCCAATCGCATAAATTCCGAGTCCGATCGCGATGAGGCCCCCGATCAAGAGTGCGCTGCCTTGGAAGAGATCGGCCCAGACTGCGGCCAGGAGCCCACCCCAGACCACATAGAGCAGGGAGATCGCGGCGATCACGACGACCGACCAGATCAAGGGGATGCCAAAGACCCGGTCAAGGGTAATGGCACCTGAGTAGAGGACAGCCGAGGTCGAAACCGTCACATAGATGACGACCGTCACAACGGTCATAATGACACGCGCTGCCTTATTATACCGATATTCCAGATACTCGGGCATGGTATAGATGCCCGCCGAGAGAAATTTAGGCAGGAAGAAGAAACCGGCCAGAATCAGGCCGATGATCCCCGTCAACTGCCAGCAACTCACCGCCAGACCGATATCGCCGGCCGCCTGGCCGGCCATACCGACAAACTGTTCGGTCGAGAGGTTGGCGGCAACCACCGAGACACCGATCAACCACCACGGCAGACGCCGTCCTCCCAGGAAGTAATCCGCACTCCCCTTTTCGCTCCGGCTCTTCCATAGACTTGTCGCTAGAATGACCGCATAAAAGAGGATGAAGACCATCAGGTCAACCGCCCCGAATGAGAAAGTCGCAGCCACACGATTCATAAATGCTAGCGCCCCTTTCACCCCTGCGCCCACTCCCCAAGCAGCGCGGCAGCCTGGCGGTAGCGGGCCAGCAGCCGCCCGTACTCCGCCGCGCGCGTCGCGTCCGGCTCGCAGCGGTCGGTCACGCCGGACACCGCGTCGATCACCCCGAAGTCCTTCCAGAGCCCCACCCCCACCGCCGCCACCGCCGCCGCCCCCAGAGCCGCCGCCTGCTGGCCCGCACGGGTCTTCACCACCGGCACATGATACACGTCCGCATAGATCTGACGCCAGAACGGACTGTTCGCGCCCCCGCCGACCAGCGTCAGCGGTTCCGCAACGGGTGTCAGCCGGCGCAACTCGTCCAGCACGTTGCGCAGACCCAGCGCGACGCCCTCCAACGTCGCCCGCAGCAGATCCGCGCGCGTGTGCCTCAGGTCAAGCCCCAGAAAGGCGCCGCGCACCGCCGGACTCGCGTCCAACGCGTTGCCGCCCGCCAGCGTCGGATTGAACAAGACCCCGTTCGCGCCCAACGGCGAGCCCGCAGCCTCCTCGTCCATCAGCGCGTACGCGCTCCGGCCCTCAGCCGCCGCGCGCGTCACCAAGTCCTGGCACAGCCGGTCGCGCACCCACGACAGCGAGGTTCCCGCCGAAAAGATCGCCAGCGCCGACACGTACTGCCCCGGCACCACATGGTCGAACACGTAGGGCCGCGACCGCACGTCGAGCAGCGGCTCCTGCGACGACACCGCAATCCAGCTCGACGACCCGAGCGAGTTGTACGCCCGCCCCTCGCGGAACGCGCCCGCACCCAGGCTCATGCAGGCGTTGTCCACACCGCCCGCCACGACCTGCACCGCCCGCGGCAGCCCTAGCTCGCGCGCGGCCTCTTCGGTCAGCCCGCCGAGCACCTGCGTCGACGGCACGATCTCCGCCAGAAGCGCCGCGTCCAGACCCGACGCCTCAACCAGGCGCGGCGCGTACCCGCGCGCCTTCAGGTCGTACACACCGGAACCTGAAGCGTAGGAGTGATCCGTCGCCAGCACGCCCGTCAGCCGGAAGTTGATATAGTCTTTCGTCCCGAGAATCTTATGCACGCGGCCGAACATCTCAGGCTCGCGGTCGCGGAACCACATAAGCTTGAAGACCGAGTAGAGCGGCGGCGGAAAGCCGCTGCCGGTCATCCCGTACCACTCGGCTTCCGCAACACGCGCAAAGAAGGCCGCCGGCTGCGCGTCCGGCCGCGCGTCAGACCAGATCGGCACCGTCTCGCGCAACAGATGACCCGCGGCATCCACCGGCACCACGCCCAGGCTGTGCCCCGAGATCCCGATCGCCCGGACCCCCTGAGCCGCGCCCCCAGGCGCGGACACGAGCAGCTTGCGCGTGCTGGCCACCGTCGCCCGCCACCAATCCGCAGGCCGCTGCTCATGAAACCCGTGCGCCGGATAAAGCGTCGGGTACGACTCGAACCCGTCCGCCACACACGCGCCCGCCTCATCGTAGAGTGACGCCTTGATCCCGCCCGTACCAAAGTCATACGCCAGAATGTAAGCCATAACCCGTCCTTTTCACGTTTGGAGTGCGGTGACAAGCCCGGCACCGCGGGCGCGGCACCGCTTATCTTCCACTCGAATAAGCGGCGTCGCGCGGGGTACCGCTTGCCGCCGCACTCCAAATCGAGCGCCTTCGCAACCGCTAATAACCCTTCCCCTCCGCGTCCATTCGCGTCATTCGCGGTTTCGCAGTCTTGGCCTCTTCCAGGATCGCCTCGGCCGTGCGCACGCCGATCCCGAAGCGCCGCGCGCCCGCTCCGTACAGCTCCAGCAGCGTCGCCAGATCCCGCACACCGCCTGCCGCCTTGACCCCGCACCGCTCGCCGACGGCCCGCTTCATCAGCGCCACGTTCTCCGCCGTCGCGCCGGTCGGCGCCCAGCCCGTGCCCGTCTTGACCCACGCCACACCCGCCTCGACGCACCAGCCGCACGCCCGCACGATCTCATCCGCAGACAGCCAATGGCACTCGAGGATCACCTTCACCGGACGGCCCGCCGCCGCGTCAATCACCGCGCGCACATCCGCCGCGTAGAGGTCCTTGCGCCCGGCCTTCAGCCAGGCGAGGTTGTTGACCATGTCGATCTCGCCGCAGCCCATCGCAACCAGCTCGGCGGCCGCCGCCGCTTTCACCGAGGTCGTCTCGCCCCCTCCCGGAAAGCCGGACACGCCGCCGACGATCACGCCGCTCCCCGCAAGCCGCTCGAGCAAAAAGGGCGTGTGCGCCGGCAGCGCGAACACCGCGGCGCACCCGTAGCGCCGCGCCACCGCCGCCGCCGCCGCGACCTCCTCCAGCGCGCTGTCCGCCCGCACCGCGCTGACGTCGATCATCTGGGCGATCTCGCTTGCCGTCATACCTGCTCCCCCTTGTCCGCGAATGAACGCGAATTCACGCCAATCATCACTCATTCTCCTTCGCGGTCATTCGCGTGCTTCGCGGTCAAAATATCCTGCCGTGCGACGCCCTAGGGCGCTTTCGCTTTGGCTTCGTTGGCCCGCATCGTGTCGCGCAGCCGCTTCTCGGCCGCCTCGCTCCAGTAACCGCAGTCCAGCTCCAGAAACACCGAGGTGTAGGGCTGTGTGTGCGCGGTCTTGAGCAGCAGCACATGGAAGGTCTGCCCGGCAGCATCCAGCTTCTTGATGATCTCCTCGTGCGGCTCACTCTTCACCGCACGCCCGCCCAGGGCCTCGTCCAGCCCCTTCCGGTACTGCGCGATCCCCGGCGCGTCCGCCTCGGACACGCTCTCCAGCTCCTGGTCCAGGTAGATCACCGGCCGGACGTGCGACGTCTTGCCGAGCGCGGCCAGCACCTCCTTGACCACCTCGAGCTGTCCCGCCCCCGTGGCGACGGTCCGGATGCCCGGCGACGTCTGCCACGGGTACGCGGCGTCGGCGACCACGAGCCAGTTGCGGTGACCTAGGAGCGGCAGCTCCCTGCGCAGCGTGTCCCGCCACGTCGGACCGCCCTCCGCCTCAGCGGCCCACACCCCTCCTGCCGTCAGCAGCAATGCAAGCGCGACGATTGTCCGTTTCATCTCTCACCCTTTCTTAAGCGTGATCTCCAGCGTCTGTCCGGCCTGCACCTCTACCGTGCCTGCTAGTGTGACCCGAATTCTTCCGTCCGTCAATGCCGCAGAGGCCGCGAGGGCACGTCCCGCGCAGGAGACCGTCACGGCCGACTGTCCCTCCGCAGCCAGAGTCACGGCCCGAACCTTGACCCGCCCCCACTTGACCGCGAGGGCCGCTTTCAGGCCTCCGTCCTCCGTCTTCTGGCTGTAGGTCCCCCAGCCCTCGGCCGCCGTGAATGGCGCGCGGAAGCCTTCCGGCGTCAGGCGCGGCGCGAAGCCGATGCGCCCGCTCGGCCCGTGGTACGTGAACCCGCACGCCGCGAGAAACACGCCGTAGCTCGCCATCGAGCGCGCGTAGTGGTCGCCGCACTCGACCTCGTTCCACGGGTTGCGCTTGGAGGCGTGGTAGCGGTCGTGGACCGCGCGCTCGACGGCCAGCCCCTCCTGCAGCAGGCCCTCCCAGAGCATGTGACCGGCCACCTGGTGCTCGAAGCCGTTCATGCACTCGTTGAAGTACATCGCGGCCCAGGCGCCCTTGCCCGCCCCGCCCTTGGCCTTCTCGTAGTCCCAGTCCTTCTTCGGGAACGTGCACATCAGCAGCCCCGCCTCGCCCGCCATCGCGTACCAGCGCCCCGGCTTGTTGGCCTCGCGGTACGGGCCCACGTCCGGCGAGAAGTTGTAGCGCCAGAGCGACCGCAGCGCCGCGCGCGTCTCCTTTTCCGGC
Organism: Verrucomicrobiota bacterium; assembly: GCA_022704145.1. Lineage (GTDB taxonomy): Bacteria > Verrucomicrobiota > Kiritimatiellia > RFP12 > UBA1067 > JAKJGY01. Next base: position 14,018 of record JAKJGY010000048.1, on the reverse strand, counting down.
AGCACGCGCGGCAGGCCGACCTGAAAGGCCCAGCCCTGCCCCAGCACCTGGTCGATCGCGCACCCGGTGCCGGAATTGACCGCATCCAGATGACGCGGGTCCACCTTGTTGATGAAGTATTCGCCATTGAACAGCTCGGTGACCAGCTTCGCCCGGCCGCGCTCCGCGATCTCACGGCACATCTTGGCGAAGGCCGCGTCGCCCACCTCGCCAGCCAGCTCCGCCGCAGCCCACAGCGCCGCGAGATACAGCCCGCTCAGCCACGCCACCGGCCCGTACCAGTCGGTGTCCAGCGTGTTGTGCTGCGGGCCTTCGAGGATCCCGTCGCCGTTCGCGTCCTGCGCCATCAGCCAGCGCACCGCACGCTTGACGCCGGGCCAGGCCCGCCGCAGGAACGCGCCGTCCGCACTTACCTGATGCTCGCGCAGCGTCCGCAGGATCACGCCGGCCTGCGCGTCGACCGCCGGGCCGCCGTTGTTCTCGCCCCTAAAGCGGATCGCGCCGTCAGGCATCATCGCCAGGCCGAAGTCGACCCGCTCGCGCAGAACCCGCTCCAGCTCGGGGAAGAGCCGCCCCGCCGCCTGCGCGTAGTGCCAGACGTGCGCGCACGTCCCCGCGCAGCAGCCCACCCCCTCCCACGCCCAGAAACGGCCGTCCTCGAAACGGTAACAGGTCGAGCTGGCCAGGATCGAGATGTTGAGGAACGTGCGGTCCAGGAGCCAGTACGGCAGCGTGGCGTCATACCAGGTGTCGCGCCACAGGAGCGTCTGCGTGATCAGCCGCTCCTGGTTCGCCGCGACATGCCGCGCGACCGCCAGCGCCGAGTCGAACCGGCTCGCGTAGTGGCGCCCCTGGATCGGCACGCCCGGGATGCTGCCCAGGTTCGGGAAGAACCAGGCGAGCACGAACGTGACCGTCGCCGACTCGCCCGCCTGCAGCCGCAGCGCGCGCCCGAGCTGGCCGACCCGTTTATCGGACAGCGGCGCCGTCTGCTCGCCCGACGACACCTCGGCCGGCGCGCCCAGCAGCGCGAGGCCCATGGTGCCGTAGTCCGACAGCTCCTCCAGCGGGCCCTCGGCCGTGGGCTGATCGGTGAAGACGATGCGCCCCACGCCCACGTTGCCCCAGGCGCCGGCCTGCTCGTCCACGATCTCCAGCCGCGCCTCACGGCCCTTGAACTCGCCCACGGCGAAGCTCTGCTGCGACATGCGGTTGTTGTCCTGACCGGTCGCCGACCGTACGGCCTTGCCGTCCACGAGGAGGTTCAGGCAGGTCTTGCCCTTGTGGCTGCCGCCACCGATCCAGAAGCGGATGTAGTCGCGGCTGACCGTGAAAGCCCGGCTCGTGAGCCGCCCCGTGGCGTTGTCCTTCGCCGCGACGTCGCCCCCCGGCGCGGCCGCGTGGGAGTTGGCCACGCGCTCGGTGTCGCCGCCCACGTCGCCCTGATACGACGGCAGCTCCGCCTTCTTCAGCGGGCCGCTGCCGAACGCCGCGCCCTCTGCGGCCCATCCCTCGTAAGCGGCCGCGTGCCAGTCCTCGAAGAGGAGATCCGGCTCGGGCCGCGCCGCGGCCGCAGCCGCCGCCTCGGCCGAGCACTCGAGAAAGGTGAGGCCGCTGCCGGCGACGACGCGCGTCCGGCGCGTCCCCGGCACGTCGCGGTGCCCCAGGCAGACCGCGTTCTCCAGCCGCCCCGTGAGCGTCGCCTCGACCGCCGCTTTCGACGTGTTCGTCAGCGTGAAGCGCAGCACCGTGGCCGGCAGGCTCGAGGACTCGGTGTCCAGCGGAACGAACGGCGAGAAGGCCTCCAGCCTCACCTCCACCGGCACGCCCGGATCCTTGTAGGCGACCGTGCCGACAGGATACTGGCCGAGGAACGAGACGTCCTTGAAGCCCGTACCGTCCAGCGGGAACGCCTTCCCCGCCACCGTCAGCGTGAAGCCCTGCTCGACCGGCGAGCGCGCCTCGGGCGGCTTGGCGTAGTGCGCGTCGCCGGTGCGCACCTGCGCGTTGAAGATGTCCCAGCACCACAGCCGGCCGTCGCCGCCCAGGTAGAGCTGGCCCGCACAGAGCCCGCCGACCGGCATGCCGATATACTTCAAGTCCTCGCCGCGGTAGACCGTGGGTTCGCCGCGCGCGGTCAGCGACTTCACCCAGGCGGGGTCCAGCCGCTTGTCGGCCGGCACGAGCTTGTCGAAGTCCGCCGCCTCGAACGGCCCGGCCATCACCGGCAACGGCGCCGCCACCGCCGCCAACGAACCGACGGCCGTCGCGCGGAGAAAGCCCCGGCGGCTCGTCGCGCCGCCGCAGCCGCAGTCGCCCGACCCGCAGCCTTCCCGACCCATCCGTATCGAACTCATCAGACACCCCGCCACTTTCACCACAGATCACGCAGATTCCGCAGAGGGGAAGCCCCTCTGGGGTGATCTGCGCAAGGTGTGCCCCGTTCTCGTTACGCGCCCGACATTCCGCTGGCAGAAACTCATTTTCCGCCAATGAATGTCGTTTCCGTATGTAGAAATGATGCACCCAGCCGGCCCCTTGGCGCAAGTAAATTCGAGGCAGCCCTAGGCGCGCGTGTGCGACATTTCATTGCTGAAGGAAAGCGGCGGGATGCTCAGCTTGGAGTGCGGTGACAACCGAAGGGCGGCACCGCTTTCCGGCCCGTGCAGAAAGCGGCGTCGCGCGGAATACCGCTTGCCGCCGCACACACACCCGAATACGCCTAGGCGCGCTGCTGTGCAAGCAGACGCTTGAACTCTTCGGCGGGGCGGATCGGTTCAGCCGAACGATACTGTTGCCCCGCCATGTACTCGCGAAACGCGGCCGCATGCTCCATCTCTTGCGGCCCGTCGCCGTAAAACAGCTCCAGCCGGTGGCGCTCAAGCGGACGCCACGGGCGCGTATCGAGGGAAGCCGCATACGCATCAACCGCGGCCTGCTTGGCCGGCGACTCCGGCGAATCCAGCAGTCCGGCGAGGTCAAAGAAGAAGAGCTTGGTCTCATCCTTGAAGTAGTCTTCGGGTATCGGCAGCGAATCGCCCTGCGCCAAATCGGTAACCAAGTTGTACTGATCGATGAACGTGCCGAACGCGATCTCGCGCGGCACCTTCTGATCGAAGAACGCCAGAAACTTCGCCGCCCGCAGTCCGCACCGCGTGTAGACGTGGAATGTCCGGTCATCCACCAGGTAACACGAGGCCAGGACGACCGGCCGCTGTTTCGCCGGCACCTTGTCGTAGGCGGACGGGAAACTCATCTTGAGCGCGGAACCGCAGTGGTTCCACGTCCAGCGCCGCTGCCTCGGATCCCACGCCATGCAGGAAGTCTTTGAGAGCCACGCGCGCAGCCGCTTCGCGTCATAGACCTCGTAAACCAGCCGGGTGGGAAGAAACAGCTCGCCCGTGACAGTACTGAGCACGATTCGTGTGGAGTCGGGAGTTTTCATCGTTTCGCTTAGCCTGCGTTCTAAACTCGGATAACATCCGCTGAGCCTGTCTAAAGTCAATTGGCGATTGCCACTAAAGCAAGACCGAGCAAGCGCCCAAGCCCGCATAATCGGAAGGGTTGCAGCTTAGGCGATGACCTGCAGCCCGCGAGCAGCGCCGCAGCGTCCAGTTCAACCGGGGCGGCCTCCAGCAGCACGCGCAGATTCGGGGCCAGGGCATCGCGCTCGCGCTGGAAGAAGGCCTGCTCCCAGACGCTCCCCGGCCCGGCGTGGTCGTGGTTGCCGGGAATCGCGAGCACCGGCACGCCGATCTGCCCGATGGCACTGCACGCCGCCGAGACGGTCGCCTTGTCCGCGCTGGGTGAATCAAAGAGGTCACCCGCGACCAGCACAAACGCCGCGCCGTGCTCAAGGGCGACACCCCCGATGCGCTTGATCGCCTCGATCCGTTCCTGCTGCACCAGCGACCGCTTGTGCGCGTCTCCGATGCCCGCGAACGGTTTCCCGATCTGCCAGTCTGCCGTGTGGATGAATGTCATGGCTTCCGTCCCTCGATACGAACTATTTCCAGTTTGGAAACAGTTGCCCCTCGTGCCCGGCACTTAAGCCATCCACGGCAGTTGTTTCCAAGATGGAAATAACTGAAGCCTCTGCCAGTTCGCCAGACTCGAAAACGTTCTTCATGCGTTTGTTGATCGTCCTATGCGAGCGAAGCCCTCAACTCAAAATTTTCACCACGAAGTGTATCGGCATCAATCCCTGTTTCCCTTCGTGTCCTTCGTGGTGAAACAACGTGCTATGAAGCGTACTTCGCCGCCAGCCCATCCAGCGACATGTTTAACATGACGGCGTCGTGGGGGATGAGCAGGTAGACCCAGGGTTTGCCGCCGGAGGCGGCCGTGTAGGCGGAGGCGGCGGCACAGTAGTTCAGCGCGGCGGTCTTTTTCTTCTGCACGGCGTCGGTGTCGAGATCGCCCGCTTTTTTGGTCTCGACCATGTAGATGGCCGTTGCCGTCTCGGCCACGAAGTCGGGCTCGTAGCGCTTGGTGTTACGGTCGTAGTAGATGTGGAACTGGTTACGGGCCGGGCGCAGCCACTTGAGCACCCCGCCATAGCTCTTGGCCGGATCCTCGATCAGGATGCGCGGCTCCAGCACCGGCTGCCCGTCCTTGCCGATCCACGTCAGTTCAAGTTTCTGTTTCTTGGTCATTTTACCGCGTACCTCGCCCGCCGTTCCTTGACACTGAAGCCGATCGTCTTGCGCTTGGGCTCCGGCGGGGCCATCAATTCATTCAGCGCCTCAAACACCACGCGGAACTGTCCGTCGTACTTGGCCTCCAACTCGGCCAACTTGTCCGCCAGCTTGGCATGGCTGTCCAGCATCTGCCGCAGTTTCACGAACGTCCGCATGATCGCGATGTTGACGCCGATGGCACGGTCGCTGCGAAGCACAGTAGAAAGCATCGCCACACCCTGCTCGGTGAATGCCCTTACGCCGCGGGCATGTTTCATCGTTTCCAGACAGATCACAATTTGTGATATGTTCCGTATCTCCTCGCGCGTCAGTTCGAACATGAAGTCCGCCGGGAAGCGTCGGCTGTTCCGGGTCACAGCCTGATTGAGCACCCGCGTTTCGACACCGTACAGCACGGCGAGGTCACGGTCTAGCATGACCTTCTGTCCCCGGATGAGATAGATGGCCCGTTCAATCCGTTCTACAGGTACGAGTGCGTCGTTACTCATAAGCCCTCTTCGTGACCTTCGTGCTCTTCGTGGTGAGAGTATACGCTACACCGCGTCTCTTGGTCTTTTGTTTTCTCACCCCGATCCGCCCTGTTTCCGCCGCTGTTGTTCGCGGGCTTCGAGGCGGGCGCGGGTCATGCGCTCGCGCAGGCCGCCCTCCTTCAAAAAATCCCGCTCCAGCCGCCGAAGCTGCTGGTCCAGCAGATAGTTGGTTTGGTGAATGAGCGAGATGCAGATGTTGGCCCGCACCTCGGCGGGGCGGTCTTCGAAGCGGCGAAAGGCGTCGTAGGTGACGACCGGAGAACGGGACACAGGGGACGGACGGGACGAAGGCGACGAGTCCGGGGAGATCCCGCCGGTCGCGTGGGTCACGTGGGTCCCGTTGAGCCTTCCGCTCGCGAGCCGCCTGACGTAGAGCGCTTCCTTGCTGTCTTTGGCCCACTCGGCCGCGCGACGCGTGCGCAGAAAATCGCGGTAATCTTCCAGTAGTTCCTCTAGGCTTGCCCGCGCCACGTTGGTCAGCTTCAGCTCGGTCTCCTTGGAGGTGCCGGAGGCCATGCTGCCTTCGACGATGTTCTGCTTACCGCTCCGCGCCGCCTGCACCATCTGGTCGACCGTGCGGTCACGCTTATCGAGAAAATCGCGGCAGAAAGCCACGGTGGCGTCATAGACCACCGCCGCCCGCTGATAGGAGAGCAGCGACTGATAACCGCCGTGATCGGGAATGAAACCGGGTTCACTCATACGATTGACCACCTGATGGTGATTGGTCCGCCATCACCCCACACGAGGCGACACAGGGTCATCATGGAGAAGCAACTTACCACTTCACGGGGGGAGGATGCCAGTGAAAATAGCGCTTCAGGAAATCCCGCTCCAGCTGACGAAGCTGCTGGTCCAGCAGATAGTTGGCCTGGTGAATCAGCGGGACGCGGATGCTGGCCCGCACCTCGGCGGGGCGGTCTTCGAAGCGACGGAAGGCGTCGTAGGTGACGACCGGGGAGGTGGAACGGGACACAGGGGACGGACGGGACGTAGGCGACGAGTCCGGGGCGGTCCCGTCGGTCGCGTGGGTCACGTGGGTCACGTGGGTCCCGTTCAGCCATCCGCCATCTTGCTCACACGCAGGTGAAGCCGCCGTCGATCACGACGTCGGAGCCTGTCATGTAGCTTGAGGCGTCGCTGGCGAGGTAGACGTAGAGGCCCATCAGCTCCTCGGGCGTGCCCAGCCGGCGCATCGGGATCTGCGGCTTCCACAGCGCGTGGAACTCGGTCAGCGGCTCGACCAGCTCGGTCATGATGTAGCCGGGGCTGACGCTGTTCACACGGATGCCGTGCGGCGCGAACTCGACCGCCATGGCCTTGGCCAACTGCATCGCCGCAGCCTTGGAGGCGCAGTAGTGGCCGATCTTCTGCGGCGTGTTGATCACGCGCGCCGACATCGAGGCCGTCACGATGACGCTGCCGCCCTCGCCCCGCGCGATCATGCGCCGCGCGCAGGCCTGCGCCGTCAGGAAGACGCCGCTGACGTTGATCTTCTGGATGCGCTCGAACTCCTCAAGCGACATCTCCTCCAGCCCCTTCAGCGTCACGATGCCGGCGTTGCAGACCGCCACATCGATACGGCCCCACGCGGCCATCACGCGGTCGGCCATGGCCTCGACCGACGCCTGCGAGCCGACGTCGCACGGCACCGCCATGACCTTGTCGCCGAAGGTCTGCCGCAGCTCGGCCAGCGCCGCCGGCAGCTTGTCGTCGTCCAGCGCCGCCAGCGCCACTTTCGCGCCCGCCTGAAGGTACCCCAGCGCCACGCGCTTGCCGATGCCGCACGACGCGCCCGTCACCACCGCCACCTTGCCGTCCAACCTGAATTGTTCCAAAACGTTCATCTATGCCCCCTTTACACACTCACACTCACACGTACACGCACACATACGCACACGCGCACTTCTTCACCCTTTCCATCCCAGGCGACGCGAGATGCGCGCCACACCCTCTTTCACGATCTGCCCGATGGCCGGTATCCGCTCCGGCTTCACGCGGTTGCCCGGCCCGGTCACCCACACCGAGGCGAGCGGGTAGCCGGCCCGGTCGAAGATCGGCGCGCCCACGCAGTAGATCCCCGCGTACTCCTCGCCGTTGTCGACCGCATACCCCTGCCTGACCACCCGCTGAAGCTCTTTTCGGAAGGCCTCCGGCGTGGCGATCGTGTTGGCGTTGAAGCGCACGAATTCGGTCTGCGCGATCATCCGCTCGCGCTGGATCTCCGGCAGGTAGGCGCTGATCGCCTTACCCGGCGCAGAACAGAAGGCTCGGATGCGGTGCCCGGCGTTCACCGAGAACCGGAACAGATGCGAGCCCAGCGCCTGCTCCAGCACGATGATCTCCGGGCCGTTCAGCACACCCAGCAGGATCGTGTCCTCGAGCGTGTCGCGCAGCTCGCGCATGACCGGCATGCAGGAGCCGATCAGGTCCGTCTCCGACAGCGCCTGCTGTCCCAGCATGAGCATCTTCTGCGTGTGCCTAAACACCTTGGTCTCAGCGTCGCGTTCCAGATACCCCGCCTTCTCCAGCGCGAGCGTCAGCCGGAACACGCTGGAGATCGGGCACTTGAGCGCATGCGCGATCTCAAGCTGGCCCTTGCCTTGCGGATGGTGGGCCAGATACTCGAGAATCGCCAGACCGCGCGCCAGGCTCGGCGCGCTATACCTCCCCTCTTCACGCTTCGGCATGAACCCCCTTGTTGCCCGCAGATCACGCAGATTCTCGCAGATAAACTTCCATCTGCACCGATCCGCGCAAGCTGCGGGCACTCGCCTTCGCCTACTTGACTTTGATCAGCGTGCCGGGCTCGGCGTAGTAGAGCACCGCCGCTGCTGACGTCGTATTGTAGCGAACCTTCCAGTTTTGCGGCAAGTTCGTTCCCGCGAACGGACCGGCCAACGTGCCGCTGCTGGTGGCGACCGTATACGTCTGCCTCTGGTTCAACAGCCCCAGATCAGCAATCGCCAAAGTTAGCCCGGTCAGCGACAGGTTGCCGAGGCCGGCGAGCCGGTCGCACGTGCCGTCCGCACGGACGTCCACGCGCAGCGTGCCGCTCAGCGACGCGCCCGCCACCGACAGCGTGCCGACACCGGCGCCGGCTGGCGCCAGGCCTTCGGTCACGGCCAGCGTCCCGTTGGAGACCGTGCCGGAGCCGCTGACCTGCGTCAGAGTCTGCGCCGCGCCGTCCAGGTTGAGCACCGCGCCGGCCGCGAGCGTGATGCCGCCCGCCACGCCGCCGAGCCACTTGTCGCGCAGGTACGCCTCCACGTTCTGCCGCGCCGCGCCTTCCAGCGCCGCATCGAAGACCAGCACCTCGCCGATGCGGATGTTGCCGCGGTAGCCGCTGCCGGGCGCGATGTTGCCCAGCGTGAGCGAGGCCAGCCCCGAACCCTCCTGCGAGGTGAAGGCGGGCAGGCCGTTGGTGCTGTCCGAACGCCCGTTGATGTAGACGTAGGAGCCGTTCGCTACGCCGTTCTTCAGCACCGCCGTGTAGAGCAGCACGGCGTTGGTGGCCATGCCCTTGACCGGCGCGCGGTCGTTGTAGGTCGCGATCGGATAGCCGTCATACTGGCCTCCCGCCGTGAAGTTCAGGAGCTGGATCCGGTCCCAGCCGCCGTTGTCGTGGCCCCACAGGCCGCCGTTGGGGGTCTTGGCCACCTGCTGGTAGACCATCATGACCGTCAGGTTCGGGATCGCGCTCGCATTGATGTCGAGCAGGCTCGTGATGTCGTCATCCGCGCCGTCGAACTCCAGCACCGGCAGCCCGCCGAACCCTTCTGCGGCCGTCACGTACGTTGGCCGCCGCGCGAGCGTCTCCTGCGTGGCGGGCTTAGCGTTGCCGCTCAGGTCGCCCCAGTAGCCGACCGGCTGGCCCGACACGCTCACCGCGCCCACGCCCGTGGCGTTCGTGAAGAGCGAGGAGCCCACCGAGGCGTCCAGACGCAGCTTGAGGTTAGGCTGCGACTCGGCCGTGAGCTGCGCGGCCACCCCGCTCTGCAGCACCGGCGTGAGCGGCACCGAGGCTCCCAGCCACTTGTTGCGCAGGTAGGCCTCCACGTTGCGCCGCGTCATATCGCTGAGCGCCGTGTCGAAGACCAGCACCTCGGCGATCTGGCACTTGCCGGCGTAGCCGGTGTTGCCGGCGCCGATGCTGCCCAAGGTCAGGTCGGCCGTGCCGCCCGAATCGGTCGAGGTGAAAGCCGGCAGGCCCTTCGCCGCATCGGAGACGCCGTTGATGTACACGTAGGAGCCGTTCGCCACACCGTTCTTCAGCACGGCCGAGTAGACGGTGACCACGTTGGTCTCCATGCCTTTGACCGTCACCGCCGTGCCGGCCGTCGCGACCTGGTAGTAGGTGCCGCTGTTGTAGAAGAGCTGCAGGCGGTCCCAGCCGCCGTTGTCATGTCCCCACAGGCCGCCGTTACCGCTCTCCGTCAACTGCTTGTACAGCACGATGATCGTCATGTTCGGCAGGTTGGCCGGGTTGATATTCAGCAGGCTGGTGATGCTGTCGTCCGCGCCGTCGAACTCCAGCACGGGCATGTTGTTGAAATCGGCGACGCCTGTGACGTAGGTCGGCCGACGTCCGTCGGTCGCCTGAGTCGCGGGCTTAACGCTTCCGCTCAAGTCGCCCCAGTAACCGACCGGCTGACCCGAAGCCGTGACCGCAACCGAGCCGTCCGCCTTCTGGAACAGCGTCGACGCGTCGGAGGCGTCGAGGTGGAGCGCCAGGCGGATGCCGCCCAGCGGCGAGAGCGTCAGCGTGCCCGCCTCGACCGCGGTGACCCCGCTGTAGGTGTTGCTGCCGCTGAGCACGAGCGCGCCCGCGCCGCGCTTCGTCAGCGAGCCGAGCCCGGACAGGTTAGCGCCGACGCCCACGTCATAGCCGGCGGTGTCGACGGTCGCGCCGCCCGCGCAGACGTTTGCCGTGAGGTTTCCGCCGCCGAGGAAGGCGCCGTTGTTCGCGCGCGCCTTGAGCGTGCCGCCGTTCAGGTTCAGCGTGTTGGCGCCTTTGGCGCCAGCTTCGAGCTGCACGAGCGAGAGCGTGCCGCCATTGAGGTTGACGGTCGACTTGCTGGCCGTCGAGGCGTGGCCGTTCCCGAGGTAGAGCCAGCCGAGGGTGCCGTTGCCGGTCGCGGTGGACGAGCCGGTGCCGATGTTGACCTCGCCGCCGCTGAGGTTGAGCGTACCCTCGCCGTATGCGGCAGCCAGGCCGTTGTCGTAGCGCGTGCCCAGGCCCAGCGTGTGCCCCACGTTCACCGCGCCGCCGCTGACGTTCAGCACGCCGACGGGCTTGGTGGAGGCGTTGCCGTTCGCGCCGAGGCGCAGGTAACCGGCGCCCGCCGCCATGTTGGTGAAGTTCAGCGAGCCGCCCGCCACTGTCACGGTGTTGGAGTTGGCGGCGTCCACACCGATGAAATTGCAGGAACCCGTGCCGTCGCCGCCGAACGCGCTCACGCCCGCGTCGGCCGCGAGGGTCAGCGCCTGCGGGCTATTCAGCAGCAACCGATGCGGACTCGTGAAGCCGCCGCCCGCGCCGAAGGTCACGCTGGCGCCGCTGCCCGGGCCCCAGCTCGCGTTGTAGTGGCTGAGCGTGCCGTTGCGCAGCGTAGCGCCGTTATTCATCACGAAGGTTCCGGCCGTCAGCGCCTGCATGTTGCCGCCCAGGTCGAGCGTGGCCGCGTTGACCGTGAGGTTCGCGCCGGTGTTGAGCCGGTTGTCGCCGCCCGCAAGCGCCAGCGTGCCCGCGTTCACGGTGGTGCCGCCGGAGTACGTGTTGGCCGCGCTCAGTCGCAGCGTGCCGGCGCCGCCCTTAACGAGTCCGGCCGCGCCGCTGCCGTTGGCGAGCACGCCGCCGATCTCCGCTGCCGCGCCGGGCGCCGTGGCGTTGACGTTCACGGTACGCGTCGCGCCGTTGAGGTTGAGCCCGTTCACCAGCGTCAGGTTCGTGTTCGCACCGAGTTCATTGAGCACCAGCGCGCTGGGGTTGAACTCCGCCGCGCCCCACGACAGGGCCGCGCCCGCGCCGCCCACGTTCACGCTCAAGGGCACGTCCACCGCGCTGAAGCCGGCCGGGAGACCCGCCATGACTGTCACCTGACCCGCACCTGTCCCGAGCGGGGCGGTCAGGCTGCCGCTCGCGGACGAGAGCGTAGCGTTACCCAGCGTCACGTTGGTCGCAGCGGGCAGGCCGACACCGAAATCGCCTTGCAGGATGCCGCCGAGCGCGAGCACGCCGCCGGGGCAGGTGTTCCCGCCGGCGATCTTCAGCATGTTGGGCCCGGTCTTGACCAGCCCCGCGACCGCCGGCAACGCGAACTGGCCGCTGTATGTGTAGTTGCCGGCCGTGGTGTCGAAGCCGAAACCGGTCTCCGGCCCGTAAACCCCTGTCGCGAGCAGCGCGTTGATCGCGTCCGTCGTCCAACTGCCCACGCCGACCGACAGCGCCGCGCCCGGCTCGAGCGTGACCCGGCCCGCCGAGGCGTAACCCGGCAGCGCATTCGCGGTGGTGACCGCCAGCACGCCGTTGCTGATGGCCGTGTTGCCCGCGTAGCTGTTCGCGCCCGAAAGCGTCAGCACGGACTCCCCGTCCTTCACCAGCGAGCCGCCGCCGGAGATTGCTCCCGAGTGGCCGAGGAATCCCGAGCGGTTGAACAGCAGCGTCACGTCGGAGTTGACCAGGTTCACCGCGTTTACGCCCGAGCCCAGCGTGCCCGCCACGCCGCCTGCGCCAACCTGCAGCAGACCGTTGGAGACTGTGACGGCACCGCTGAAGCTGTTGTCCGCTGCCAGCACCATCGCGCCGGAGCCCGACTTGGCGAAGCCCGCCGCCGCGCCGGTCGCGGACCCGTTGATCAGCGGTGCGCTGACGGTGAGTGTGCCGCCGGTCACCGCAAACAGGGTGTTGCCCAGGTGTACGCCGTTCAGGCTGCCGCCGAGCGTGTTGATGGCCGAGTTTCCGCCCGACGTGAGCGTCGCCTTGAGCTGGAAGGCTTGGTACCCTGTATAGACACCGCCCAGTGTCGTGAGCGCGCCACCCTCCAGGTTCACGGGGCCGAGCACGGAGAAGGTGTTGTTGTTACGGAGCGTGCCGCCCGCCTTGACGGAGGTGGCCAGCAGAGGCGTCGCGCCGACATTGCCCAGCACGTCGTTCGCGTTGAACAGCAGGGTCGCTCCCGGCTCGACGGTCACGGTCCGCGGCGACAGCAGATAGCCGAGCGCGCTGTTGGTCGGCGCGGCCGACTGCGTGTTGTTGGCCGTCACGTTCAGCGTGCCCTGCTGGACGGACACGTCGCCCGTGAACGCGCTCTCCTTGGATCCGAGCGACAGCGTCGCCGCCCCGGACTTCGCGAGCCCGGCGGATCCCAGGACTGCGACGTTCACGGCCGCGTTGGTGTTCGCGGTGAAGACTGGCGTGCCCGCGAGCGTAAGCGGCCCGCCGGCAAGCGTGTAGCTGCCGCTGGAGACGGCGTTGAAGAGCAGCCCTCCGATCGTGATGCCGCCTGCGTCGACGGTCACGGTTCCGGCGGCGCCACCGGCGCCGAACGCGGCCGTGTCGCCGCCCGCGTTGTTCCAGGCGGTGTGAACGTCGCCCGCGCCAACCCAGTTGGCGGCTGAGGTGTTCCACGCGCCCGCGCCGTCCTGCGCGGCGCCTGTCGTGTTCGTGCTCCACGTGTAGGTGTCCGCCTGAAGGCCGCCCGCCAACAGAACGGATATCGCAGCAGCGACGATGCGCAACGCCGTCAGGCTCACACACCGGCCGCTTATCCTCTTTTGTATACCGTACATGACTCTACTCCTTTTGCATGACTCTAACCGACACCTCTTGTTTACCCACAGATTCCACAGATTTTCAGTTCCCTCTGCGTTTATCTGCGCAATCTGCGGGCATTTCTCCTTCTTCTCCTTCACCTCACACTGAGCACCGTCGCCTGCGACGCCCAGTAAAGCGTTGCGGAACCCGCACCCGGTGTCCGGTCGTAACGGACACGCCAGCCCTCGGGCAGGTTCGTTTCAATAAATGCGCCTAAGAGCGTAGCGGAGCAGGTGACGACCGTATACCGCTTCCGGAGGTTCAACGCGCCGGGCTGCGCCACCGCCAGCGTGACGCCGTCCAGCGACAGCTCTGCCGCGCACGCCAACTCGTCGCACGCTCCTTCCAAGGTCACCTTGACGTCAAGCGTCGCGCCCGTCAGGAGCGGCGCGCACGCAAGCGTCAGCGTGCCGACCGTGTTCGTGCCGCCGGGCGCGAGCGTGCCGGTCACCGTCAGCGTGCCGTTCGAGACCGCGCCGCCGCCGCTGACCGTCGCCGCCGTCTGCGCGGTGCCGCCCAAGTCGAGGGTCGCACCGGTGTCCACGCGCACGGCCGCGCCCGCAGGCAGGATCGGCCAGTCCGCCCAGACGCTCGCCACGCCCAGCCATTTGCGCCGCAGATATGCCTCGGCCGTCTGTCGGCCGTCCTCCTCCAACGCGGCATCGAAGACCAGCACCTCGCCGATCTCGACGTTGCCGCGATAGCCGGAGCCGGGCGCGATGTTGCCGAGCGTGAACGAGGCGAGACCCGCGCCTTCGGAGGAGGTGAAGCCGGGGAGGCCGCTCGTCGCGTCGGAGCGTCCGTCGAGGTAGACGTAGGAGCCGCCGACCACGCCGTTCCTGAGCACGGCCGTGTAGAGCAGTGTCGTGTTGGTGGCCATCCCGTTCACCGGCGAGCGATTGCCCGCGGTCGCGATCGGGTAGCCGTCCGGCAGGCCCCCGGCCGTAAAGTTCAGAAGCTGCAGGCGGTCCC
>JAKJGY010000047.1 GCA_022704145.1 Verrucomicrobiota bacterium | reverse complement strand
ACTCAGCCTGCAAATCACAAATCACGACGTCGGCACCCTCGTGCGCCAACCGCTTGGCGATCGACTGCCCGATACCGCGGGCAGCACCCGTCACCACCGCCACTTTGCCATCAAAAATGCCCATCTGTCGCTCCTCTTCCGGGGGGCGGACCGTCGCGGCCCGCCCGACTTCCGTTCCGTTAGCCGGCCAGCGCGGCCGCCGTCGCATCCAGCGACGGCACGTCCGCCACGTTCACCGTGTTCACGCTCTTGTCTATTCGCTTGATCAGGCCGGACAGCACCTTGCCGGGTCCGAACTCCACGAAATCCTTGGCGCCCGCGCCGATGGCGCACTTGACGCAGTCGGACCAGCGCACCGAGTCGGTCACCTGGCGCAGCATCGCATCCTTGATCACCGCGGGGTCGCTGCTGTGCGGCGCGCCGCTGACGTTCGCCAGCACGGGCATCTGCGGCGCGGCGAACGCCACGCCGTCCAGAACCGCCGCCAGCCGCTCGCGCGCCGACGCCATCAGCGGGGAGTGGAAGGCCCCGGCCACGTTCAGGGGGATCGCCTTGACGCCCAGCTCAGCGGCCGCCGCAGCGGCCACCGCCACCCCGTCCTTGCGGCCCGAGAGCACCACCTGCGCGTCAGAGTTGATGTTCGCGACCGTCAGGCCGGAGCGCTCGCACAGCGCCTGGAGCTGCTCGCCCGTCGCGCCCATGATGCTGACCATCCCGCCCGGCTGCTCGTCGCACGCCTGCTGCATGAAGCGCCCACGCGCCTCGAGGACCGTCAGCGCCGCCTCAAACTCCAGCACGCCCGCCACATGCAACGCCGTCCATTCGCCCAGGCTCAGCCCGCCCGCCATCCTGAAGCTCGCCTGCGGGCAGCGCTTCTGGAACGCGCGGTACGCCGCCACGCTCACCGTGAAGATCGCCGGCTGGCAGATGTTGGAACGGGTCAGCTCCTCGGCCGGCCCCTCAAAGCAGATCTTGGCCAGGTCAAACCCGAGCACCGCGTTCGCGCGCTGGAACAGGGCGCCGATCTCGGCGTCCGCCGCGAGATCCTTGCCCATGCCCGGCGCCTGCGCGCCCTGTCCGGTAAAAACACAAACTTGCTCGCTCATCTTTCGGTCTTCCTTACCGTCGTTGAACAACGCCCTCTTTGGGGACGTATGAGGGTGAGGAGTTTGACACATCGCCGGATAATGTCAAACTCAAAAAACGTCCCCCGGAACAGGCAAAACTATACCAAAGGGGGCTGGCGGCTGGCGATACGAAAAACGCCCACCGCCCCAGCGCCCCCACTCACCCTTGCGCACCGGCCGGCTCCATTGCGGCGATGCGCCGCGTGATCTCGTCGGCCAGATTGTTCGAGGCCGCCGCCGCCCCGGCGATGATCGCATGATAGATCGCGCGATAGGTCGAGGACCCGTGCGTGATGATGACCGCGCCCGGCACCCCCAGCAGCGGAGCCCCCCCGTAGATCTCGGGGTCCATCCGGTGCTTAAGCGTCTCCAGCGCGCCCTTGAGCAACAGCGCCCCGAACATGCGGATGGGGTGGCGGAAGAACTCCTTCTTCATCCAATACCCCACCGCATGCGCCACGCTCTCGGTCGTCTTCAGCACGACGTTGCCCACGAAGCCGTCACAGACCACCACGTCGGTCTTGCCGAGGAACAGGTCATGCCCCTCGACGTTGCCCCGGAACTTCACGTCCGCCTTCTGGATCAGCAGGAACGCCTTCTTGGTCATCTCGTTGCCCTTGCAGTCCTCCGTGCCGATGCTGAGCAGGCCCACGACCGGCTCGCTACGCTTGAGGACCGCCGAGGAGTAGGCGCTGCCCATCACCGCGAACTGCGCCAGCCAGGAGGCGTCACAGTCGGTGTTGGCGCCCGCATCGAGGAGCAGCAGCGGGCGCTGCGGCTGCCGCGTCGGCAGGACCGTGGCGATCGCCGGACGCAGCACGCCGGGGATACGCCCGAGGCCGAAGACGGCCGCCGCCGCCACCGCGCCGGAGTTGCCCGCCGACACCATGGCGTCCGCCTCCTTGCGCTTCAGCAGATCCATGCAGATGTTGATCGAGCACAGCTTCTTCTTGCGCACCGCGGTCGCCGGCGAATCGTCCATCGCGATCGACTCCGGCGCGTGGATCACACGCAGCCGCGTCATGTCGGCCTTCGGATACTTGGCCAGCTCTGCCCGCACGGCCGCCTCGTCACCGACCAGCAGGATCTGGCTCACGTCCTTGAGACGGGCGGCCGCCTCCACCGCGCCATGCACGATCTCGTGCGGCGCATGGTCGCCCCCCATCACATCAAGCGCAATCCTCATCGACTCCCTCTCGTTCGAGCCCACCGGCCAGCCGTTGCCCCGCCGCTATCAAGCGAAAGGTCCCCACCAACGGCGGGAACCCCTCTCTGGCCTGACAGGCGCGACCTACGCGCGCCGGCCCGTCCCAGGGCCGACGCCTCTTCCGGCCGAAAACCCGTCACGCCTCGACCGACAGCACCTTGCGGCCCCGGTACATGCCGCAAGCCGTACACACGCGATGACTCTGCTGCGGCGCCCCGCAACTCGGGCACGCCTGAACCTGAGCGACCTCCGCCTTGATGTGCGCCTTGCGCTGACGGATCCGCATTTTCGACTTTTCCCGTTTAGGTACGGCCATTTCTCTCTCTCTTTCCTTCTCGCTCCGGAAGGGCCGCGCCACACGCGGCCCCCCCGCTCCTCATTCCAGCACGTCCAGCGCCGACCAGCAACT
This sequence comes from Verrucomicrobiota bacterium, assembly GCA_022704145.1. Taxonomy (GTDB): domain Bacteria; phylum Verrucomicrobiota; class Kiritimatiellia; order RFP12; family UBA1067; genus JAKJGY01. Next base: position 20,635 of record JAKJGY010000047.1, on the reverse strand, counting down.
GTCCCGCCCTTCACGGCGACACGTACAGGCCGTCCGGTTCAGATTCGCGCCGCAAGCCTGACACAACCCGCGGCACGCGTCACGGCAAACCGGATAGCTGGGAAGGGTGAGTATGATAGCCTCACGGACCGCTTCGGTCAAGTCCATGAAGGCCTCCTCGCCCGGAATTTCGAAAGACGCCACAAACTCGGGCTCCACCGCCTCGGTCTCAAAGGAGTCCGCGCAGCGCGCGCAGACACACGCCAGACGCTGCCGCACCTCGCCCCTGACCAGCAGCTCCGTCCCCAGCGCCTGCACGAAAAGCGCGTACACGATGCCGCCCTGCGGCGTCAGCCACTCGCTCGCGCCCAGCTCCAGGACCTCCGGCGACGTCTCGCCGCGGTACCACTCGCCGTCCTCGTCCAGACGGGCTAAATCAACGATCAAACGCCCCGGTGTTTCCAACGCCGCCTCCCGCACGGATGTGCTGCTCCGGGTTGCCCCTCAGATGCGCCTCCAGATACTTCTGGACCGGCCCCGGCACAAACGAAGCCGTATCCCCGCCGTAACGCGCGATCTCGCGGATCGTGCTCGCCGTCACATAGCTGTAGTTCTCGTTCGGCATCATGAACAGCGTCTCGATCTCCGGCGCCAGCTTGCGGTTCGTCAGCGCCATCTGGAACTCGTACTCGAAGTCGGAATAGACCCGCAGGCCCCGCACCACCACCCCGACCCGGTGACGCCGGCAGTAGTCGACCAGCAGGCAGTCGAGCCGGTCGATCTCCACATTCGCGATGCCCGCCTGCGCCACCGTCTCGCGGATCATCGCCATGCGCGTGTGCAGGTCGAACATCCCCGTGGCTTTCGCCGAGACCCCCGCCACCACCACGATCACGCGGTCAAACAGCCGCGCGCTACGCTCCAGCAGGTCGAAATGGCCCAGCGTCAGCGGGTCGAATGTTCCCGGATAGACTGCGGTTCGTTGCATGTGACTCCCAGTTCCTGTCTGTACAGCGCCAAGCGCGTATGCCCGTACACACGGTCGCGCACCAACGCCCACCCGGCCACCTCCTCGGCCGGAATCGCCTCCACCATCTCGGCCACAAAGTAGCCGCCCGGCCGCACCACCCCGCAGCCGGCCAGGTCACCCATCAGCCCAGCGAACCCGCTGGCGCGCGACGCCTCGTAGGGCGGGTCCGCAAAGGCGATATCCGCCCCCCAGCCCCGCCCCGCACCCCGCACCCAACGGCCCGCGTCCGCACAGAACACCTCGCCGGCCGCACCCAGCGCCGCCAGGTTGGCCTTCAGCAGCGCCGCGTGCCGCGGCTCGCGCTCCACCCACGCCACCGCCCGCGCCCCCCGGCTCAGCGCCTCCAGCCCGACCGACCCCGACCCGGCGTACAGGTCCACAAACGACGCCCCCGGCACCACGGCCATCAGCATCGAGAAGAGCGCCTCGCGCACCCGGTCCTGCGTCGGCCGGACCGCATCTCCCGGCGGAACCTTCAGCTTCCGCCCGCACCACTCTCCGCCCGATATTCTCATGCCGCGTCCAGTGTAGCGGAATCGCCCCAGCGGCGCAAGGCCCCCGCAACCCCGCGCCTGGCCGCCCGCTTTTACACCTTGGCTACCCCGCGCCGAATCCGCTATGCTAACGCGCACCCAACCTAGGAGACCGACGACCATGCGCCTGCCCACCTTCCTCACCGCCCTGCTCCTCGCCTGCGCCTGCGCGGCCGAGACCCTCACCCTCTGGCCCTCCGACCTCTGCGAGGCCACCGCCCAGCCCTCGTCGGAACTCGCCCCAGCCCCAGACCGCGCCCTCGCCGTCCGCACCGGCACCCGCTATGACTGGCCCGGCGTCCGCGTCGCCTTCAAGGCGGGCGAGCACGACCTCGCCGCCTACGGGCCGCTCCGCGTCACCGTGCGCAACACCTCCGGCCGCCCCCTGACCGTCAGCCTCAGCGTCAAGAACCGCTCCCAGAAGGACGGCTCGCCCGGCGGCAGCGTCACCCTCGAGCCCGGCGCCAGCGGCACGATCCGCACCAGCCTGCGGCTCACCCCCTGGGTCCTCGACCGCCCGCTCGAGCTGGTCGGCATGCGCGGCGCCCCCGCCGCACTGGAAGGCGGCCCCTTTAACGTCCGGAAAACCGCCGAGTTCCACGTCTTCCTCGGCAAGCCTGACGCGCCCGCCTCTTTCGAGCTGCTGAGCATCGAGACGGACCCCGCGCCGCTGCTGCGCCTCCCCGCCGACACGTTCCTCCCCTTTGTCGACCGCTTCGGCCAGTTCGCCCACGACACCTGGCCCGGAAAAGTGCAGGCCGAGACCGACCTGGCCCGCGACCGCGCGGCCGAGGAGGCCTGGCTCACGGCCAACGCCGAGCCCGCCGACCGCAACCGCTGGGGCGGCTGGGCCGCCGGACCGCAACGCGCGGCCTCCGGACACTTCCGCACCGAAAAGCTCGACGGCAAATGGTGGCTGGTCGACCCGGACGGCCGACTCTTCTTCTCGCACGGCGTCACCTGCATCCGCCCCGGCGCAGAAACCGGCGTGCAGCACCGCGAGAATTACTTCGCCTGGCTGCCCGAGAAGGAGTCGCCCCTGGGCGCCTTCTACAGCGGGACCTCCTGGGCGCCTCACGGCTTCTACAAGGACAAGGGCTGGTTCCGCACCTACGACTTCGCGCGCGCCAACCTGCTGCGCAAGTACGGCCCGACCTGGGAAACCGACTTTGCCGAACTCGCCCACCGCCGCCTCCGCGCCTGGGGCCTCAACACCGTAGCCAACTGGTCCGACGCCAAAGTCTACCTCCTGCGCCGCACCCCCTATACCGTCTGCCTGCACACCAGCGGCCCGCGCATCGAGGGCTCGGACGGCTGGTGGGGCAAGTTCCCCGACCCCTATTCCGACGCCTTTGCGGAGGGTATCCTCAAGCGCGCGCGTGACCAGCAGACGGCCGGCACCGCCCGCGACCCCTGGTGCATCGGCTACTTCGTGGACAACGAACTCTCCTGGGGCAAGGACGACCGCGACCTGGCACGCGCCACCCTGCTCTCCCCCGCCAGCCAGCCGGCCAAGCTCGCCCTCCAACGCTGGCTCCGCACCCGCTACACCACCCCCGAGGCGCTCAACGCCGCCTGGGGAACGGCGTACGCCTCCTGGGACGCCTTCCTGGCCAGCACCGACAAGCCCGACGAGAAACGCTGCGGCGCCGACCTGGAGTCTTTCCATACCCAGCTCGCCGAACAGTACTTCCGCGTCATCCGCGACGCGCTCCGCGACGCCGCCCCCGATAAGCTCTACCTCGGCTCACGCATCGCCTGGGGCGCACCCTCGGTCTACCGCGCCTCCGCCAAGTACTGCGATGTGGTCAGCGTCAACATCTATAGCCGGACCGTAACCAAAGACCTGCCCGCCGACGCCGAGGACAAGCCCATGATCAACGGCGAGTTCCACTTCGGCGCGCTCGACCGCGGCCTCTTCCACACCGGCCTCGTCGCCACCCGCGACCAGCAGGAACGCGCCGCCTGCTACCAGGCCTTCGTCCGCGCCTGCCTGCGCCACCCCCGCTATGTCGGCACCCACTGGTTCCAGTGGCGCGACCAGGCCCTGACCGGCCGCGGCGACGGCGAGAACTACCAGATCGGCTTCCTCACCGTCACCGACAAGCCCTACCCCGAACTCGTCTCCGCCGCCCGCGACGTGGCCGCCACCCTCTACCCCACACGCTACCGGCCCGAATAGCCCCGCCACACCCCCCGGCCCACGACCTGCCGCACACTCATTTTTGGCCTTGCGCCCGTACCATACTATACCGTACAGTATGGGCACGATGAAACGGGCCGTCACCCATCCCTCCGCCCCGCACATGCCGCCGCTCCTCGCGCGCAGCGCCTTCGAGCTGTTCGCTGACAGCGGCTTCGCCAACGTCAACCTCGATCAGATCGCGGCCCGCGCAGGCGTCACCAAAGGCAGCCTCTACTGGCATTACCGGAATAAGAAGGAGCTGATCCTCGCGGCCTGCGACCACTACTACCGCCACTGGCAGACAGACGTCGAGCACGCCATCGCACAGGGCGCGTCGCCGCTGGAGCGGCTGCGCCTCGCCCTGGTGTTCAGCGTCGACTCCTGCATCATCGACACGCGTAACCGCCTCTTCACCACCGGCGTCTTTATGCTGATGCAGGAGGACGCCGACGTGCGCGTGAGCTGGTCGCGCTTCTACGGCGCCGTGCGCGCCTTCTACGTCGGCCTCGTGACCGCCGCACAGCGCGAAGGCACCCCGTCCCCCCGTGACGCGCGGCGCCAGGTGGACCTGATGCTGGAGGCCATGGAGGGCCTCAAGCTGCGCGCCGGCTTCGAGCCGCACATCGCACGCCCCGCCGAACGCAAGGCCATCGTGGCGGGCCTGCTGGGGGTGCTGTGCCCGATCGAACGAACAGGTAGGAGGAAAACGTGAACCCCGACAAGAAAAAAGCCCTGACGCGAAGACGGTTTCTCTCGACGGCGGCCTCGTCGCTGGCCCTGCCGACCCTCATCCCGGCCCGCGCCCTCGGCCGCGACGGCGCGGTCGCGCCCAGCAACCGCCTCGGCCTCGCCGTCATCGGCCTGGGCGACCGCGGCAACTACCACCTGAGCGCGCTCTCCGCCTTCAAGGAGGTGCAGGTGCTCGCCATGTGCGACGTGCGCGGCGACGCCCTGCAGCGGGTCTGCGCCAAGTTCCACGAGCGCGTCGGCTCGCGCGACTGCGCCGCCGCCCAGGACTTCCGCGAGCTCCTGGCCCGGCCAGACATCGACGCGATCACGGTCGCCGCGCCCGAGAACTGGCACGCGGTGATGGCGATCGAGGCGATGAAGGCCGGCAAGGACGTCTACTGCGAAAAGGCGCTCTCCCTGACCGTGGCCGAGGGCCGCGCGATCTGCGACTCGGTCCTGCGTACGGGCCGTATCCTGCAGGCCGGCACACAGCAACGCTCCGACCCGCGCTTCCGCCTCGCCTGCGAGCTGGCCCGCAACGGCTACCTCGGCAAACTCCAGAGCGTGTATGTGGCCGTCCCGAGCGGCCGCCGCCTGCTCAAGATCCCGCCCGCGCCCCAGCCGGCCGACGTCAACTACGACCTCTGGCTCGGCCCCGCGCCCTATAAGCCCTACCGCGAAAACCTGTGCAACTACAACTGGTACTTCCTGACCGACTACTGCGCCGGGTGGATCCAGAGCTGGGGCGTACACCACCTCGACATCGCCCTGTGGGGCGCGCCCGAGCTGGCGGCGTCCACCGTGGCGGTCGAGGGCACGGCCGACTTCCTCCCCGAAGGCGACGCCGACGTCTCGTTCGGATGGAAAGTCACCGCCACCACGCCGCAGGGGCTGCGCATGGACTTCCACGACGATGCCGGCGGCCCCCTCGGCCACGGCGTGCGCTTCATCGGCGACCAAGGCTGGGTGCATGTCACACGCGGCGGCATCCAGGCCCAGCCCGCCACACTCCTCGACGTGCGCTTCAAGCCGGGCGAGGAGCGGCTCTACCGCTCCGATAACCACATGGAGAACTTTCTGCACTGCCTGCGCTCCCGCCGCGAGCCCGTGGCGCCCGCCCGCGTCTGCCACGCCGCCACCACGCTCTCGCTCGTGGCGGACATCGCGTCGCGCGCCGGCCGCAAGCTGGTGTGGGACTGGAATAAGGAACGCTTCACCCACGACGAGGCGGCCAACCGCCTGCTGTCAAGAACGCTGCGCCACCCGTGGCACGTGTGAGGAGACGACTGTCGATGAAATCCATCCTTCGAGCCTCTGTCCTCGTCAGCGCGCTGAGCCTCGCCCAGACGGGTTGGCCCGCCCCCCTTCCCGCGGACGTACGCGACGCCGTCCAGCAGATCCGCACCGGCGACGGCGTGCAGCCCCGACCGCCCCACTACCTGCTGGAGCAGACCGTCCCGAAAGCGGCGGGCGACCCGCAGCAGCGGCGCGAGCTGACCACCCTGCTGGCCGGGGCGGCCGCCGCGCCCGACACCACCCCCCCCGCACGCACGCTCCTCTGCCAGCACCTCGCCAAACTCGGCGCCGCGGCGGAGGCGCCGACGCTGCGTAAGCTGCTGGCCGAGCCGGCTTCCGCAGCCGACGCGCGTATCGCGCTGGGCGAGCACGAGGTGCGGCCGACCCCTCCCGAGGCCGAAGCGGCCTGCCTCGCCCAAGCCGCGTCGCAGAAAGCCGCCACACGCGTCGCCGGACTGGCCGCGCTGGCGGCCTACTACCCCAAGGCCGCCGCGCCCGCCTGCGTGGACGCCCTGCGCGATCCTGACCCGACCGTCGCGGCCACGGCGCTCCAGCGCCTCGGCGCCCTGGATGGCGCCGCCCTGGCCCGCGCGCTGCCCGCACTGGCCCCCGACCGCCAGGCGCTGGCGCTGACGGTCGTGGCCGAGAACCGGATCACGGCAGCCCGCGACGCGGCCGCCCGCCTCGCCCGGTGCGAACACGAGGACGTGCGCGCGGCCGCCCTGCGCGCGCTGGGCGCGGTCGGCGACGCCAGCAGCGTAACCCTCCTCGCCGAACTCGAGGCGTCGGACGCGCTCGCCCTGCTCCAGGCCGAAGGCGCCGACGCCGCGATCGTCCAGGCGCTCGCCCGCCCCGCTGCCGCCCCGGCCCGCCTCGCCCTCCTGAACGCCGCCGCCGCGCGCGGCCTCTCCGAGCTGACGCCCGTCCTGCTGCGCGCGGCCGCAGACGCCGACCCCGCCGTGCGCGCGGCCGCGCTGAAGCTGCTGGGCCGCCACGGCGAAACCGCGGCCTACCCGCAGCTTGTCGCCCTGCTGGGCGGGCCGGACGGCGAGGCGGCCGAAGAGGCCGTACGGCTGCTGGGCAGACGTATGACCGACCGTCCGGCACGGCTCGCGCCGCTCGTGGCGCGGGCGCGCGAGGGCCAGGCCGCAGCCAGGGCCGCCGCGCTGCGCGTGCTCCCGCCGCTGGGCGGCGAGGACGCGCTGGCGCCCGTCAGGGACGGCCTCGCCTGCGCCGACCCGGCCGTGCGCGACGCGGCCGTGCGCGCCCTGGCGGCCTGGCCCGATCCGGCGGCGGTGCCGGAACTGCGAAGGCTCGCGGACGCCCCCGCCGCCAGCACGGTTCATAAGACGCTCGCCGCCCGCGCCCTCGACCGGCTGTCCTCGCAGGGAACGCGGCATGCGGCGCTCGCGTACCTGGACTGCGGCCCGCAGATGCAGGTGTCGGGCAAGGAGGGCGTCACGCTGCGCGTGGCCGCCGGAAAGGCGTGGACGTTCGCCGAGCAGCCCGCCGCCACAGTCGCGTTTGACGGCGCCGAAGTGGTCATCGAAGCGGCGGGTCTGAAGCCCGACCGCGCCTACCAGCTCGGCTTCACCTGGTGGGACTATGACGCCAACGGACGCGCGCAGTCGGTCTGGGTCGGCGGGCGGCAGGCGCTCGCCCGCACCGCCCTGCCCGCGTGGAAGGGCCGGCAGGAGCAGGCCGCCGCCCTGACCGTCGAGGTGCCCGCGGCGGAGGTCAAGGACGGCAAGGTGCGGCTCCGCTTCCGCCGCGAGGCCGCCAGCAATGCGGTTGTAGGCGAGGTGTGGCTGTCCGACGCCGCCACCGCCGGCGCCGCGATCTCTGTCGCGCCCGCGCCTGCGGCGCAGGAGGCTCCCCGCCCCCTCGGCCAGCCCGAAGTCCGGGCGAACGCGGGCGCGCCCAAGAAGGTGCTGATCCTGACGGGGATGGAGCATCACAACAACTGGCGGCAGCTCACGCCGCTGCTGGTCGGCGCGTTACAGCAAGACCCGCGCCTCGAGGTCAGCGTCAGCGAGGAGCCGCGCCTCATGACGCAGGCCGAGACCCTGTCACGCTACCAGTGCTTCGTGTTGCTCTACAACAATAGCGACAAGCAGCCCGCGCCGGAAGGCGCGCTGACGAACCTGAAGGCCGCGGTCGAGGGCGGCCGGGGCCTGGTGCTGGTACACTTCGCCAGCGGCGCGTTCTTCGACTGGACTAAGAAGCAGGTCGACCCGGCCTTCGGCACGATCGCCGGACGCGTCTGGAACCCGCAGCTCCGCGGCCATGACCCGCACGGCACCTTCACGGTGCGGATCGCCGACCCGCACCACCCGATCACGCGCGGCCTGCAGGACTTCCAGACCCTCGACGAGCTGTACACCTGCCTCGAGGGCGACGCCCCCATCCAGGTGCTGGCCGACGCGGTCTCCAAAGTCGACCAGAAGACCTATCCGCTGGTCTTTACGCTGACCCCGGGCAAGGGCCGCACCTTCCATTGCGCGCTCGGGCACGACCCCCGGGCCTTCGGCGAGCCTGTCCTAAACCTCTACCGGCGCGGCACCCTGTGGGCGGCAGGGCTGGACAATCAATAGAGGAACCCCTGCTCTCTGACGTGTCGCTGTCCGGTTGCGCCGATACAGCATGTGCATTTGAGGCTTTGCGTATGAAATCAATAGTGATACTATTTGCCTATGTCACGGGTTGAGGATATCGTCGCTCTGATGCGGTCCGGGGATACGGCTATCCGGTTCGCCGACCTGTGCCGTGTCTGCGAGCGGTACTTCGGTAGCCCTAGGCAGTCAGGCGGCAGTCATCGGGTCTACAAGACACCGTGGCTGGGCGATCCGAGAGTGAATATCCAAAATGATCGAGGGCGGGCCAAGGCGTATCAGGTCAAACAGGTCTTGAAAGCGATTGAGAGGTGGGAGTATGAAAGCCATTCCTGATGACCGTTACACCTATCGTGTGACGTGGTCGGAGGACGACAAGGAGTACGTCGGCCTGTGCCTAGAGTTCCCGAGCCTGAGCTGGCTGGCATCCGCGCCGGAGGCGGCGCTCCGCGGAATCCGCTCCGTCGTCGCCGACGCGGTTGCAGACATGCGGCAGAATCGTGAGGCCGTTCCCGAGCCTCTGGCTCGCCGTGCCTTCAGCGGTAAGTTCATGGTGCGCGTTCCGCCTGAAGTTCATCGGTGCCTGGCTGTCGAGGCGGCCGAAGCTGGCGTCAGCCTCAACCGCTTAGCAACGGTCAAGCTCGCCCGCTGATCACACCTGTGGGCGGAACTATCTCACAACCTGTTTCACTTTCATAACGACATCAGGAAGCACCACAACGGTAGAAAGGGTTCTGGCCCATTTCTAGTTGTAACACAGTAAGCGCCTACTCCATAAATGCGCGCTAGGAGGCATAACGATGACAATCATTTGTTCACATTGCGGGCAACCTGTCACTGCCACGGATGCTAATGAAGCAAAAACTGTTTACTGTTCTGCCTGCGGCAAAACCGTGAGGCCGTCATCAAGCAGCGAGGAAGCAAATGCGGTGACCCCGCCGAAAGATCCACAGCTTAAACATAATGTATGTTCTGTAATGCCGCCACACACACCTATGGTGTCGTCCTATGGCACCTTTTGGATCACTACAGGAACCATCATATTCTGGCTGGCCTTCTTTTGGACTCTCTTCTTTTTCTTTATTTATGGGAATGTTGAGCCCGGAAGTACCGGGAATCGGATTGCGGGACTTATTGTCGGCAGTTGTGCCGCGCTTGGCGGGCTAGCCATGATCGGGATTGGATATATCGGGCATTGCATGACCTACCTTCAGATTTCATTGCGACTTCAACACCAATGTCAACAGCGTAATGGGGTGAAATGAAAGGGCTAATATGAAGATCGGATTTCACACGGATGCGTTCAACACGAGCTTCAGAAGCTTTGACGCCTGCCTGGAATGGGCGCAGGCGAACGGCGTGCATCACATCGAGTGCGGGCTGATCGACGGCGTGAGCTGGATACACGGGCTCGGGTACCAGCCGCATGTGGCGCTCTATGAGGACCCCCTGCTGCTCAGGCGCAAGATGGCGCGCTATGGCGTGCGCTTCTCGCAGGTGGACGCCGCCTTTCCGCTTTCCGGAAAGGACGGCCCGCTCTACGGCGTGCCGTACGTGCTCAAGACCCTGCCGTGGGCCAAGCACGCGGGGTGCCCCTGCATCGCCACGACCGACGGCCTGCACCGGCCGGCGGGGCTGACGGACGAGGAGGCGCTCGACCTCATGAAGCGGTCCTACGGGCAGATCCTCGAGGTCGCGGAGGCCTACGAGATCTTCATCAACATCGAGGTCCACGGCTACTTCACCACCAAGCCCGACCTCCTGGAGCGCATGCTGGCGTTCTGCGACTCGCCCTGGCTGGGGCTGAACCTCGACACCGGCAACAGCTTCATCGCGGGGCAGGACCCCGTCGCGTTCGCGCGGCGATTCGCGGCGAAGATCCGCCACGTGCACGTCAAGGACGTCTCCGAGTCGCTCGCGGCGCAGGTGCGCGGCAACGCCACCGGCATCGCGCTCAGCCACTGCGCCATCGGCGACGGCGTCAACGCGGACAACATCCGGGCGTGCCTGACGATCCTGCGCGACGCAGGCTACGCCGGCACGCTCAGCATGGAGTGCGAGGGCGCGGGCGGGCCGCTGATCGAGCGCTCGCTGGCGTGGCTGCGCGCGACGCTGAAAGAATTGGGCATTCCCGAAGAGGCGTGAGCGAGGAAAAAGGAGGTTTCATGAACATCGGCGTGAACATGCTGCTCTGGGCGACGAGTGTGACGAAGGAACATCGCACGGCGCTGCAGGCGATCCAGGCGGCGGGCGCGGACGGCGTGGAGATCCCGATCATGGAGGGCGCGCCGGCCGCCTATCGCGAGTTGGGACGGCTGCTGGACGGCCTCGGGCTCAAGCGGACCGCCTCGATGGCGTTCGTGACGCCCGACGTCAACCCCGTGAGCCCTGACCCGGCCTGCCGCCAGGCGGCGGCCGACAGCCTGCGCTGGCTGATCGCGTGCGCGCATGAGCTGGGCGCGCCCGTCCTCTGCGGGCCGATGTACCAGACCATCGGCGCGTTCACGGGCGACGGCCCGACCGAGACCGAAAAGGCGCGGGCAGCGGACGTCCTGCGCGGCGTGGCGGAGGAGGCGCGGCAGGCGGGCGTGACGCTGGCGATGGAGCCGCTCAACCGTTTCGAGGCCTACATGCTCAACACGCTGGCGGACGCCGCGGCGCTGACCGACCGCGTCGGCCACCCGAACGTCGGCGTGCTCTTCGACACCTTCCACGCCAACATCGAGGAGAAAGATCCGGTCGGCGCGATCCGCGCGCACGGGCGGGTCATCCGGCACTTTCACTGCAGCGCCAACGACCGCGGCATTCCGGGGCAGGATCATATCGACTGGCCCGCGACCTTCCGCGCCCTGCGGGAGACCGGCTACGACGGCTGGCTGGTGCTCGAGGCCTTCGGGCGGGCGCTGCCCGGCCTGGCCGCCGCAACCAAGATCTGGCGCGACCTGTTCGACGACGCGCTGAATGTCGCGCGGCTGGGCGTCCCGTTCATACGCGGCCAGTGGTCCGACGCCGCCAGCGCCCGGATTTAGTCGGGATGACACGCGCAATTTGCCGCCGCGCAGCCGTTGTGCTATTCTGAACAACGTCGGCGGTCAACCGCCGGTTCGGCCCAAACTGACTCAGAGAGGAGTTTCGTACCATGACCACGTCTCTGTCGCGCCGCCGTTTCCTGTCGGGAGCGAGCGCGCTCGCCGCCTTCCCCTCCCTGCTTCCCTCAGGGTGCGCCAGCGCCCGGCACGCGCGACGCCCGCTGCCATCGCAGCGCCTGGCCGTGGGCTTCATCGGTTATGGCACGATGGGCCATGACAACATGGGGAACTTCCTGAACAACGACCAGGTCCAGGTCGTCGCGGTCTGCGACCCCAACCGCGAGTGCCCGCTCTACGGTTACAGCGCCGAGCGCCTCGGCGGCCGCGAGCCCGGCGTCCGCCGCGTCAACGAGCACTACGCCCAGCAGGCGGCGCGGCCCGCCTTCAAAGGCTGCAAGGCCTATTCCGACTTCCGTGAACTGCTGGATATGCCCGGGCTCGACGCGGTCGTGATCGCCACGCCCGACCATTGGCATGCGGTGCAGACGATCTGGGCGGCCCGCAAAGGCAAGCACATCTACTGCCAGAAGCCAATGTCCCTCTCGATCGGCCAGGGCCAGGCGATGGTGCGCGAGGTCGCGAAGGCGGGCGTGACCTTCCAGGTCGGCTCGCAGCAGCGCTCGGACAACTACTTCCGCATGGCCTGCGAGTTCGTGCGGAACGGCCGGCTCGGCAAGCTGCAGCGTATCGAGATCGGCATGCCCGGCGGCTACACGCCCTGGGGCAAGAAGCCCGAAGACCTCACCGAGACCCCGCTCGCGCAACCGCCCGAGTACTTCGGCGCGTCGGGCTTCGACCTCTGGCTCGGCCCCGCCCGCCAGCGGCCCTTCACGCCCGCGCTGCACCGGCCGCTCGCCTGGCGCTGGAACCTCGACTACTCCGGCGGTCAGATCACCGACTGGGGGGCGCACCACTTCGACATCATGCAGTGGGCGCTCGGTATGGACGCCTCCGGACCCGTCGCCGTGGAGAACCTGTCCAGCGACCTGCCCTCCCCCGACAAGGTCTACAACACGGCCGCGCACTACAGCTTCGAGGTCGTCTACGCGGACGGCACGCGCTGCTTTGTGTCGGACACTTTCGACAACGGCATCCGCTTCGTCGGCGAGGGCGGCAAGGAGATTTTCGTCACGCGCGGCAAGCTCGTGACCAAGCCCGAGTCCCTGGTCCGCGAGAAGCTGCAGCCCGGAGAGACGCACCTCTACGTCAGCGGACAGCACGAGAAGAACTTCGTCGAGTGCGTGTTCAGCGGCCGCGAGACGATCACGCCCTGCGCGGTCGGCCATCGCTCGATCACGATCGCGCACCTCGCCAACGCCGGCCTGCGCCTCGGTCTCAAACAGCTCCGCTGGAATCCGGCTGCCGAAGCCTTTGTCGGCTCCGGCGCAGACGCGGCCGAGGGCCTCCGCCTCGCCCCGCTTCATAACGCGTGGACGCTAGACCCGAACGTGTGACCGTGTCTTGCGGCAGTGCAAGGGATTTGTCTGTATATTCGTGAAGGCGGGTCATGCGGGCATACCCTCCGTGCTGAGATAGATTTTACCGGTCTCCCACTCCTCGCCGATCTCGGAGAGGACGGCCGAGACAAGTCTGAGCAGCGAGGCCTCGTTCGGGAAGAGGCCCGCGACCCTGGTCCTGCGCCGGATCTGGCGGTTGAGGTTCTCCGCCATGTTGCTGGTGCGCAGCCTTCGGCGCATGGGCTCGGGCCGAAGCTCGCAGAGGGCGACAGCCAAATGCCGGAAGGAATCTACCGCATCGATTTCTTGAACCCGAGCAGCCGTTACCATTTGTCCCTGCGCGTCGATTACCCCAACGCCTACGACCGCGAAAAGGCCAAGGTGGACGGGCGCACCAAGCTGGGCGGCGACATCATGATCCATGGGAGCGCGTGGTCGGACGGGTGTTTCGCCATGGGCGATCCGGCCTCAGAGGATTTGTTTGTCATGGTTGCGGAAACGGGCCTCGCAAACGTTTCCGTCATTCTCGGCCCCGTCGATTTTCGAGTCCGCGAACTTCCCGCCAAAAGAACCAATTTACCTGAGTGGACCACAGAGCTCTATGCGATGATCAAGCAAGAGCTGCTGAACCTGAAATAGACGCATGCACGCTGCACATGTAGAAACTCTTCTTGCCGTCACGGCCCTTTCGGCGGTTGCCGGGATGGAAGCAGAATTAGCCTGACGTACTCTTTAATCCCGTCGTCCACATTCTTATCCTCAAGCACGCGGTTCAGATCAAAAGAGGGACACGTCCGGAGGAAGTTCACTAAATCACTTCGCGCATCGTCCTTGATACGCGAGATGGGTGAATGCATCAGTTCTTTGAGAAACACATAATACACGTCTACGTTATGGCGCTGATCTTGCAAATGTCGAAGATAACCAGTAACCGCCGTTACGTAAGCCGCCGACCGCTTCTCATCATCAAGTCTAATGACGTTGTACGCATCACCAAAGGAAAACAGCGGCACTTCTGATGATGGAGACTGTTGATTCTGCTTTGAGCGTTTCCAATGCCAGAATTCGTGATGCTTACTTTGGTTCCGGGGAGACAGAAAAACAAGAAACCGTTGCCCTGTTTCCGGGATCTCCGGGGAAGGTCGCCATGTAGCATTAATTCCGCGCCGGTTGAGGCTCTGCACCTGCTCCTGTGACAACAGGCTGGTTACCCACGGGACATCTATTGAGCCTGAAGGCGGCAATATTCCGAAAAGATTGGACTCTACATTATATCGCAAGTTAATCACTTTCAACTTATTCGTCTCCGACACAGGCTCACAAGACAAGGCGGAAACGATGGCGATATTGGTACATTGCTTTACAGAGTTGCCCAATGTGAAGTACGATTTGCGGCTCAATTCGTCTTCCATACTCGAGTAGGGCAGCCCAGCACTAGCGCGAAGGTGAAGTTCGCTATACGTTTTTTCACGCATTTTGTCCTCTTCGGAGGGCGGAGGATCCAATTCCCGCGGAATGACAATTTTGACGTCATGTTCGCCAGTGTCATCACTCTGGCCGTTCAAGGCCCAAGCGACAGTGAATAATAGAGTCAAGAATGGTCTTTTCATTCTACCCCCTTTGGCAATAAGAACCGGAGATAGGCGGCGTTTTCGGACTTCCACCCCCAATTCGCATTGTCCCGATTTGTCAATTGATCTACCTGATTCGTTCCGCCCCCAGCATTCATGAAACGTTTGCCGATTCGCGGGTTATTATGCCAGCCATTCTCATCTCCGGGAGTGTCTTCTGGTGTGCCCTCCAAAACAGGGCTAGGCGCAACCAACCCTAACAAGTGGCCGCACTCGTGTGTAACCACCTGCCCCCAAAGAAAGCCTATTTCACGAGAAGTTACCGGCAACATCATACCGTTGACAGTATTAGTCTTGCTCAGATAGTCGCCTAACATCATATCGAAAACTGTAGCACTGACAAGCGTTCCGCCATCTGCGGGATTAACATTAAGAAAATCTGCGGGGGCGAAGCCTAACACCCCCCACGAGTATTCCATGTTCATTATCGAATAGGGTGTGAGGACGGCTACTGAATCGACAAACCTGATGTTTGCATTTACAGCGTCATAGTAGAATTGTGCCAAGGAACAAATTCTATTGCGTTGTGTTTCCCATTCACTGTCCGACATAGGGGCTATCAAATATGTGGGAACATTCGTTATGGAGATTATATTCCCGGCCTTTATCATTGTTATTGCGTCGCTCTCATACGTCAGCTTGACGACCTGGGGGACGAAAATCCGTCTGCGCGCCTCCGCCACAACTGTTTGGTCACTGTTTCTGCGGATCGAGGCGACTGCCGTATAGAACGGGGGCGGCACGCACTGATCAAGCGTCACAGGTGGAAACACGCGGTTGACATTGGCGACGATCCCCGTAAAGACATCCAGCCCCGTCGCCTGACCGGCGGATGAGCCGAACGCATCGGGTATGCCGTCCCATGTAAACCCCTTCGACGCAAAGTCAACAGACCGTGCCCAACCGTAACCCGGTTCATCGGACACATCCAGCCAGTCAATATGTTGGTCGCCGCCGGTCGTCTCTCTGACGATCTCGATCTTGAAATGATGACCCTGTAGGCCTGCTGTCGGCGGTTCCGGAGTGACTGTAGCCTTCATCTGCGCCGTCTCACCCAGCGAAGGTGAAAAATTGTAGTCGGTAGTCCCATCCTCAACCCAGCCGATCTTATACCCCGTCAGTTTCATTGACGCGAAACAACTGATGTCAGCAGCATCGTCCGTTCCGGCATATCGGTACATCAGCGTAGCCGTGCCGCCGTCCACCGCCTCGATATAGAGCGCGCTGTCCGCCCCCGACAGGAAATAGACGCCGTTCACACCGTTGGTCACCGTCTGCCCGCAGGCCAGCAGCGGCACGTTGGTGCCGGAGGCGTCGGGCCAGACGCGGAACGCGCCGGGCGTCCCGGCGAGCGTGAGGGTGTACGCGCCGCCGGAAAGGCTGACGTCCGTGCGCAGCCGCAGCGGCCGGAGGACGTTGGTGGCGGCGGGCATGCACCAGCCGTGCTCGCGGGACAGGCCGGGCTGCAGCGCCCTGTCGGCCGCGCCGACCTGCCCGTCGAGATTCACGTCGCCGAAGAGGCGCACGCTCAGGACCGTGAACGCGTTGGTCACGCGGCGGACGTGATTGTCCTCGTCCGTCCACTTCCACACGATCCGGTCAGCCCCGACCGCCGTGCTGGCTGAGATGCCTTCGACCCATACTGCCTGCCCCGCGTAGACGGTGTCGCCGAACGCGTTGGTTTTCGCGGCGTCCCTGTAGAGCGCCAGCCGCGCGGAGCACGACTCGAGTTCCGCGGACTGCGCGCCGTCTGGCGGGACGCGGTGCTCCGGGCAGGGGCAGCACCGGCCGTCGAAGCGCCCGAGCGGCCAGACGGCGGCGAGGTCGTTCTCGCGCGCAAGCTGACACTCCAGTGCGTCGCCCGCGCCGCTGGCGTCGTCATCGTCGTTGTTCACGGCGGCGAGGGCTTCGTCGCATGAGCCGAAGGCCGGCTCGCCGGGAGCGGGGTCGGGCACCACAGTCGAACTTCCGCCGCCCTCCGGGCCTTCGTCCGGATCGTACCATTCGTGGGCGCATTCTGAAAGGGGACGGTCGTGCCAGTGGCACCACCACCCGCCGCAGGCGGAGTACCAGGTGCCGTGCCGGTGGCACCAGCCGGCCGGGCATTGGTCATACGGGCATCCGTGCGTGGGGCAGACCTCCTCCCGGCATTCGCGGACCTCCGTGCCGTGGAACCCGCAGTCGTCATCGTCTTCCGCACCGGCTTCGTCGCACACGCAGTACCAGTGCTCGCAGCCGTGGCCGTCGCACCAGGTGCCCTCTTCGACTTTCGAGCATTGGGTGACCTCGCGGTACGCGAAACGCGCCCGGGCCGCACCCGAGGCGGTGAAGCCCAGGCGGACATAACTGTCCCCGCCGTCCCATGAGATGTTCGCCGACCTGCCCGAAACTGACGAGATGTCGCCGCCGTTCCAGACCCACTGGCATGAGCCAGCCATCTCGGGGCTCACTTTGGCGGCGACGGTCTTGGGAGCCTCCGAGTGGAAGCAGACGCGGTCAGGCCCGATGTCGGGGGCCGGCTGGGCGATCACGCCGCTCGCCACCGGCACGCGGCCGGGAAGCTGGGCGCCGCCCGTGAACGCGGCGCCGGGGCCCTGGAACGCGGCGTACGGCGAGCCGAGCGTGACGGACAGGCTCACCGCGCAGGGCTGCGACGCGGTCAGGGTGATCCCGTAAGCGACGCCCTCCTTCAGGGTCAGCGTCCGCGACCCCGCCTTCCGCAGGACGAGGGTGTAGCCGCCGGCGTTCAGGACGGCCGGGCACGGCAGGTCGGCGGCCAGCGTGACCGTCGCGTCGAACAGCCTGCACGAGCCGTCGGCGTTCACCGGCGTGTCGTAAGGGTCCGTCGGCGAGGTCCCGGCCAAGGACTCCTTCCAGTCCGGCCAGCCGTCGCCGTCGGAATCGGCGGCGTCGCTTACGGCGGGGTCAAGCCCGTGCGTGACCTCGTAAAGGTAGCCGAGGCCGTCGTTGTCCGCGTCGCCTGCCGGGTCGTTCCAGACCGTCGCCTGCGGGTCGGAGCCGTCCGCCAGACCGTCGCCGTCGGTGTCGGGGTCGAGCGGGTCCGTGCCTGACGCGATCTCGGCCGCGTCCTCCAGCCCGTCGCGGTCGGAGTCCTTCAGCGAGGGGTCGGCGCCCCAGGTCATCACCTCGTCGTAGGTGGAGAGCCCGTCGCCGTCATGGTCGTCGACGCCGGGGTCGAGCACGCCGAAGGCCCGCCAGCGCAGCTCAAGGCCGTTCACGAGCAGGTTCGTGGCGTCGAGGGCGTAGGTCTCGCCGCCGCCGTTGTGCTGCGCGCCGACCGCGAAGCTGGTCAGCGCGGGCGCGTTCGTAAGCGCGTAGCGGTAGGCGAAATCACCGTTCCAGAACAGCTCGGCCTGAAAGCTGGCCACCGAATTTGAGTCGCGTCCCGCGAACAGGTCCTGCCAGGTCATGAGCACGCTGTTGGAGGGCGTGGGCGCGTGCCAGAACCGGCCTTGAGGCGGCACGGTTCCGAGACTGGCCTGCAGCGGCGCAAGGAAGCTGATGTCCGTGCCGTCCGGCATCCCGGCCGCGCGGGGCGAGCCCTTGGGCAGGCCGAAGGACAGCGTGCCGCTGCTGGAGACATGCACGCCGTCGACCGGGTTCGTGCCGAGGACGAAGGCCCAGCCGTTCGTGGGCAACCAGAAGGTGTCCTCGGCCACGCCGTAGCGCTCCCACGGGGCGTGGGCCACCGCGTTTGACGGAACCGCCAGCCAAGGGGCCGTATGGGTGGACACGCTCACCCGCGCGAACCCCGCGAGACACTGGTTGGTGGTGAGGCGCGCCGCCCCCCCGCTCCCCGGAAGAGTCATCCGGGCACCGCCTTCCGGTAAGGACATCCGCGCCCCGCCGCCGGTGACGGCGGCCCTGGCCGCGCCCGTGACGCCGCCGGACTGCGCCTGTGACGGGGTGTTCGTCGGCTTGGTGCCGCCGACGTAGACGGCGAACAGGACGAAAACGGCGATGAAGGCGGCCTCGGCCCTGCCGCGGGCGGCGTACCGGCGCCACAGCTCCCGTAGGGCGCCGGCCAGGAACGGCAGTGTCCAGACGGCGAGGGTCAGGCCGCACAGGGACAGGACGAGGAGGATCTGCGCTTTCTCACACATGGCGCGGCCTTCTACCGGATGAGTATCCTGGCCCCGTCGGGGGCGAACACGGCCCTGATGTTTTCGCCCGGCGTGCCGGCGCCCCGCACCGTCACGCGCAGGTGCGTCCACAGGTCAGGCCTCAGCCAGTCGGGGAACGGGTCAGTCGGGAGGCCGGCGAACGTGAACGCCGTACCGCCGTCCCTGAACGCGGGCGTCTGGGGGACGCCCTGCGACGTCACGCGGATGGAGACGGTCAGCGTGCGCGTGCCGCTCGACACGGCGGGGGGGAAAGCGTAACGCTCCCTCAGCCCCCGGGGGCGGATGAACCACTCGCCGCAGTCCCAGCCGATGATGAAGTCGGTCTCCTCGGCGGCCAGCGCGCCGTCGGCGGGGAGGGCGTCGCGCCCGAACGCGACCTGAACGTTATTGGAGGGCGTGGACGCGAAGGCCATCTCCAGCCGGAACGTGCGCAGGCTGTCCATCCGGTTTGTGGGCGGCAGCGCGGCGTCGCCCGAAGCCTCGCGGTCCGCATAGCACGGGGCGGGCAGACGCGCCACGTCGAGCGTCGCCGCGACCGCGGACAGGGCCGACAGGGCCAGTGCGGAAAGGATAGGGCTGCGCATGATGTCACCATCCTGTATTGAGGATGGGGTTACCGTACTCCCGCAGGCAGGGTCTTGTCAACCGCCGATTGCGGCCGGAATCCTGATCTCCTGAGCGACGCGCTGCTCCCCAGGTGCGGCTGCGCCTCATACGCGGCAGCGCGGAGGCACTGTCGCGAGGCTTGCCGCAAGTTCTTGGCAGTCCAGGCGCCCTACCGGAGCTTCAGCACAGTCCCCCTGTCGGGCAACTCGGCCAAGGCCATGACCTCCTCGCCCGATAGCGCGCGGTTGAAGATGCGGACTTCGTCCCACAGGCCGCTGCCGGGCGTGTTTCCGGCATGCCCTCCCAGATAGACCGTGCCGCCCGGAACCGTCCAGCCCGCGCCGATCGTGTCACCCGCCCGCACGATGCCGTCGACATACAGGCGGACACTGTTAGCGGCGCGGCTCCACGTGATGGCGAGATGATACCAACTGTTCGGCCCGCGCAGATTATCCAAGTCGTAACGGACATCGCCCGAACCGTCGTTCTTCACGCGGAAGGCGAGCACGCCCGTATTGTAGAGCCACATCTCCCACCAGTCCGGATGGGCCGAGTTGTCGAAGACGGTCTGGTAATTGTACCACGGCCCGCGCGCGTAGTACCAGAGCGCCAGCGTGCCCTCCTCGGCCAGGGCGTACGGAATCGCGGCGTTGTTGGTGGCTCCGTCCGGCGCCAGCGCGGCGAGCGCCTGCCCGATCGCCCCTTTGGCGAAGGTCGGCACACCCGAAAGGGCCGCGCCGTGGCCGCCGCCGGCACCGTCCGCTCCGGAGCCCTCGAACGGCAGGTAGACCGCCTGGCTCTGTGTGTCGAACAGCGTCCGGATCTCGGCGGCCGAAAGCGCGGCGCCGTAGACCCGCACCTCGTCCGCCACGCCCCGGCCCTTGGTGTTGCCCGAGTTGCCGCCTCCGAGATAGAACGACGCCCCCGGCGTGACCCACGTCGTGAGCGCGTCCGCCCCCCGTTCGACACCGTTCACATACAGCCGTACGACATTCTCGCTGACATGATCCCACACCAGCGCGATATGGTACCAGTGGTTCGAGCCGTTGAGGCTGTTGAACCCGTTGTACTCGATATCGCCGGAACCGTCGGTGTTGACACGAAAACGCAGCCGGCCGTCGCTGTAGAGCCACATCTCCCACTTGTTCGCGTCCGCCGAGTTATCGAAGACGGTGTTGTAGTTGAAAAAGGTCTCAGGCTTGTACCACAGCGCGATCGTCCCCTGGTCAGAGAGGCGGCAGGGGGCGCTCACGAAGTCATCCACGCCGTCCAGACGGAGACCCTGCCCGATGAGCCCGTTCGTGTAGGCGGGCGAACCGTGGAGCGTCGCGTCATAGTACGGC
>JAKJGY010000242.1 GCA_022704145.1 Verrucomicrobiota bacterium | reverse complement strand
GGGGGGGCGGTCACGCATGGCGGCAGGCCTCCACGTCGGCGCGCAGGTCGTCGAGGGTGGTGTCGGTCACGAGGTGGTCGCCGTACCAGCCGGCTTCGAAGAGGTGTGTCGCATGGCGCAGCGGGGTGTCGTCGAAGGACTGGCCGGCCGTGCGGCGGCGCAGCTCGCGCAGGTAGTCGGAGTTGGTCTTGGAGGCGCGCAGGATCAGCAGGTGGCGTCGGGCGAGGCAGGCCAGCAGGGCTAGGAAGAAGGCGCGCGCGGCCTTGCGGTAGTCGTGCGCGTCGCGCAGGCGCCCGGCGAGGGCCAGCCACTCGTCGTCCGGGAGGACGTCGGCGGTGACCGACTCGTCGGCGAGGTCCGGCACGGGCTGGGCCGGTGCGGGGGCGGCGGGCTGGGCTTCGGCGCTGGGCTTGGGGCGGCGCGCGCGCCAGAGCTGGACGAGCAGCAGGGCGGCGGTGGCGAGCAGCAGGGCGGACAGCAGGGCCATGAGCGACGAGGGCGAGAGGCCGCTGCTGTCGTGAGGGTTATGGGGGTCGCTGCGGCGGAAGAAGCGTCGCAGCCAGTCCGTGAGGCTGCCCAGGGAGTCGCGGAGCCAGCGGAAGCCCCGGCCGAGGGCCTCGACGATGTGCTGGAGCTGGCGGCCGACCCAGGTGTCCGGGCGCGAGAAGTCGGCGGGCGTGCGCCAGTCGTAGCGCGGGTGCTGCAGGGCGAGGTCGAGCTGGCGGTCGACCTCGCCGGTGTCGGCCACAGGGGGCGTGAAGCCGGCGGCGGGTCTGGCGCGGGGTATGGTGTCGGAGGGGTCGGAGGCGGTGGCGGGGACGGCCAGGAGCAGCAGCAGGGCGAGGGTGCTGCGGGCCAGGGCCGCGCGGGCGGTGCGGGCCGAGGTGCGGCGCCAGTCGGTGCGCAGGTCTTCGCCGGTGGTCCGTGCGAGGCCGTAGAAGGCGCGCAGCACATAGACGGCCTTGACCAGGGGGTCGGTGGCGAGGTAGGTCAGGGCGGCCATCACGCAGAGGGCGGTGGAGTTCAGGAACCAGAGCGGGTAGCGTGTGAACGCCCATTCGAGCGGCACGAAGAGTTTGATGAGGTTGGGCAGGACGAGGGCCGAGGACAGGATGTTGGCGAACGCGACGAAGCGGAAGAGCAGGAGCCAGGCCATGACGGCGTGATTCTGGTAGGGGGCGCTGCGGGCGGCCTTCCAGCCGCGCTGCGCGGGCTGCGGGTCAGGTGCCGTGACGGCCAGGCTCTGGTAGAAGGCGTAGGTCCAGCCGTAGGGGATGGAGATCAGCAGCGAGGGCAGGAGGGCGAAAAAGGTGGCGACGCCGAAGCGGGCCTGCACCGAGGCCACGCGGAGCCAGAGGGCGGCGGGCCAGGGGTCCGGCTCACGGCCGTTGCGGACGGCGGTGAGGAGCGCGCAGAAACGGCTCTGGCAGACGCGCATCCAGAGGTGGAGGAGCGCCAGCGGGAGGCCCCAGGCGAGCGCCTTCTCGGAGGCGGTCGCGCGGCCGCCCAGCTCCGACCAGAACAGGATCAGGGTGAACACGAAGGGGCAGACCCCGAGCAGATGGCAGGCCCAGGCCAGGGGCGGCGCCTGGCGCAGCAGGTTGGCGGCCTCCTCGACCAGCGGGAGGGACTGGCGCAGCTCATGTGAGGAAGTTGTGCGCGGTGTCGGCATGGCGGTTATTCCGCACCGTCGGCCCAGAGGGTCTCGAAGGCGGTGCTGTCGTGGAAGCGGTGCGGGACGGCGTTGAGGAGGATGCCGAAGAGGGTGTAGAAACCCCAAAGGAGCAGGAGGCTGGCCGCCAGCGCGACAGCGCGGGCGGCGGCCTGGAGGCGCTTCAGGACGGAGGCGCGGCGTTGGGCGTCGGCGGGGGCGTCAGGCGGCCGGAGGCAGGCGGCGCAGAGCAGGCGGCCCTCATGTTCGGTCACGCACTCCCGGCAGAAGAAGCGGCCGCAGGCGGGGCAGCGGGCGGCGGCCTCGCGGTCGGGGTGTCGGACGCACCGCTGACGGTGGAGGGTCATGGGCGTTGCAGGCTCCTCAGCGCGCGGGACAGAAGCAGGACGGTCAGGAAGGCTATACCCGCATACAGCAGGTAGGGCGTGCGCGCCCAGACATGGGTGGAGAGCACGCGCTGATAGGTCGCCGCCAGCTCCGCGATGATCCGGTCGCCCTCCAGGCTGGCGCTGTTCAGCAGCGAGGTGGCGAAGACGAACAGGTAGGCGCTGAGGAGCTGGAAGATGGTGAGTCCGACGCAGGCGCGGCGCACGCCGGAAGGCAGGGGCAGCCGGCGCTGCGCGATGAGCGCGCCGACACACGCGAAGACGGTGATGAGGATCAGCGCGACCAGGGCGGCCGCGAACGGCCAGGTGGGCTGCAGGAAGGCGGCGGTGGCGACGCCGCCCTGAAGGAGCATGAGGGCGGCGAGGGCCTGATGCCAGCGCGGGGAGACGGGGCTCCGGGGCAGCGGCGGCGGGGGGGGCAGGGCGGCGGCGGGTACGGCGGGACTGGCGGGCACCGCGGGAGGCGTGGGCGGCCGGCTTTCGGGCGCGGCGGACGTCTCGGCGCCGGGCTCGCCGGACTGGGCCTCGCGGACACGGGCCTCAAGCAGGGCGGCGGCGCGCTCGGCGTTGCGCAGGCGGCGCAGGCTGGTGAGCGTGCGTGTGGTGATTCGCGTCCGGATGACGGTCTTGCAGGTCGGCCCGCGCAGGAGGTTGGCGAGGGTGAGCGCGAGCCACAGGGCGAAGAGGACGAGGGAAGGGGCTGGCGAAGCGAGGGGCAACAGCGCGAGGCCGGCCAGCAAAGGGAGCGCGAACAGCAGGTTAAGCGCCCAGAAGCGCGGGGTGCGCACGATCGTGAGGCTTTCGATGTCGCGATAGTAGAGGCGCTGGTAATTCTCGAAGAAGAGCGCGAGCGAGACGCACAGCAGGTGATCCTGGCGCAGCCAAAGCTCTTCGGGAAAGCCGAAGAAGAGGCCGTGGGCGCGTCCTGGCAGACGGAGATCAGCAGGCATGTGCGCTCCTTGCTGGGCGCGGGCTGAGCCGCGCGTCGACCGGGTCGGAGAAACGGATGAGGGTGCTGACGAAGAAGGCGGCGAGCGCGAGCCAGGCCACCAGCAGCAGCAGGGCCAGCGCGCCCGCGACCCCGAAGCGCCAGCGGTTTCGCGGCACGACGCTCAGGGGCGCGCGGCAGTAGCGCAGGCAGAGGAAGAGCGCCAGGATCGCGTTGAGGAAGGAGGCGCAGTAGATCAGGGGCGAGATCAGGATCACGAAGAGCGCGAGCTTGTCATAACGCAGGCGGCGCGGGAGGTGCGCTTCGGCCTGCGGGTCGCGCGTCAGCGCCAGGCATGAAGGGCAGAGGGTGCGTGCGCCAAACGGGATGCGGCACAGGTCGCAGAGGAAGCGCCCGCAGGCGTCGCAGACGGCTTCGGCCTGACGGGCTTCATGGTAGAAGCAGGCCGCCTCGCCCTCGCCGGCGCGCACGGCCTCCGCAGCCTTGTCCGTCGGTCGGCGGAACGCGGGGAAGAGCAGCGCGCGGACACGTTTGCCGCAGGCGGGGCAGGCGGTCTCCGCGGCTTCAAGGTCTCCGGCGAGCGCCGCGCCGCAGGCGGGGCAGGTGAGCGGTTGCGGGTTCATGGGCTAGCGGTTTTTGTGGATCACGCGGGTGTCGCAGAGATGGTCATGGAGGGTCTTGTGCTCGGCCTCGTCAAAGGCGGCCAGGAGGTAGCCGATGCCGAACGTCATCCCCGAGAGCATGTCGCCGAAATAGCGGCCCACGGCGCGGCCGAAGGTGAGCGGCGAGCCGTCCGAGCGGATCACCTTGAGTCCGCAGGCCATCTTGCCCGGCGTGGCGCCGAACTTGGTCAGGAAGCCGACCTCGTAGGCGAACTGGATGGAGAACGAGAGGAACATGGTGAGGCCCAGGAGTGCGAACACTTTTGGCATGGAGGGGTCTCTTCCGCCCAGCCCCATCGAGAGGGTCAGCGGAAGGTTGACCATCTGGATGAGGATGTAGCTGATCACGCCGTCGAGCAGCTTGGCGGCGACGCGGATCCAGAAGCCGGCGAAACGGTTGCCGAGCGCCGGGGCCAGCTCGGCGTGCTCCTTGAACTGCTGGACGAACACCGGCTTGCAGGCGGCGCAGACGCGCACGCCCTGGAAGGCGATCAGCGCGTCCGGCGGGAAGCCCCGGCCGCAGTAGTGGCAGCGTCCTTCGGGGCTGGCGGCCGCCGGGTGGGGGCCGGCCACCGCGCCGTAGGCCTGCCAGCCGGTGAGGCCGCGATGCCAGACCAGCGTCTCGGCCGTCACCTGGCCGCCGCGCACCCGCTCCATAAAAAGGGTCTCCTCCAGCGGGCCGACCGACTGGCCGTTTTCAGCGTAGTACCACAGGGTTTCGGGCTTCGGGTCAGGCATAGGTCACCAAGTTTCTAGCAACTGCGGGGCTTTCGCATGTTTGCTGAGCGTATTCAACCACACGTTCCGTCGGAAAGCGAGCGAAACAACAGCGGGATCATAAAATGGACGGTTGACAACGGCGGGGGGTTCGATTAAAGTGACGGCCGTTTTCTGAACACCGGGGGATTAGCTCAGTTGGTTAGAGCACTTGCTTGACATGCAAGGGGTCGGTGGTTCGAGTCCACTATCTCCCACCAGTCTTTTACAGGAAAGAACCTCGAAAACGCGAATGTTTTCGGGGTTTTTGTTTTTCGGCGTGATCGCGCTATCTCCAGTTCAAGTGTGTTAAAGGGCGTGTTTCGGCGTTCAATTTGCCGAAACACCGCGTGAGGCGGGGTGAGAAACCCGGTCACGGTTGCTCGGGCGGCTCATTTTCACCTTGCCGGGAGTGAAGGAGTGCTATTTTCGATGCTACGGGAGCGTTGCCCTTTATCGTGCGCCCCCCCCAATAAATATAAGCACTCCAAGACCGTTATGGCTGCCGGTAGCTAAGCATCCTCGCCGCGTCCATAAGTGTCAGCAAACGGCGGTCGTCCGTCTCGGGTTGCGCGTTTGTTTTGCCGCTGAATACGGCCTCGATCTTATCCAGTTCGCTCGGGGTTGCGGTAAGCAGTCGCCCCGTTTGGGGTCGAGGCGGCTGAACCAGTCGTGTCCGGCCGCTTCCGCCGTCCAAAGGAAAAGGCGCTTGGCCTTGGCCGAGCGGCGCACTTTCAGCACGTTCTTGGACGAGATGCTTACGCAGAGTGTTCAACCCGCTTATGACGTCAATCGCGGTGTAGGCGCCTCAAACGCTGCGGCGATGTTCGGGCGCTGGCCGGTGAAGGCGGTTGCAGCGATGCGGCCGCCTTATTACTTGGGTGGCCCGACAAAAAAAAGCCCTGCAGCGGTTAGGCTGCAGGGCTTCCTGAAGATGGTGGTGGGGCTTGGATTCGAACCAAGGAAGGCGTTCGCCAGCAGATTTACAGTCTGCCCCGT
>JAKJGY010000241.1 GCA_022704145.1 Verrucomicrobiota bacterium | reverse complement strand
CGCTCTTCTCCAGGAGCCGAACCTTGGCCAGGATCGCGTCGAAGTAGGTTGACCGGGACCCGTCGCCCGGCGTGCCGTCGCTGATCACCCGGCCCGCGCCCTCCTTGATGTCCTGCCGGCCGATCCGCAGGTCCACGCGGTCGCCGAGGCCGTTGAAATCGAGATAGAGGTTGTCGATATACAGCTCGTCCGGGAACTCATTCCTGCGCGCGTTGGCCGTGCTGTTGCGATAGTCGCGGAACTCGTTGCCCAGCCGGAGGAAAGCGGCGAAGTCCTCGCCGTACGAGGCGCGCCCCCAGACGCGCGTGCGCATCCGGTAGTAGTCCTCGTACGCGGGGTTGACCGTGGTCTTCCCCTTGTCCATCCAGTTGTCTTTGTACTCGTAGCGGAAACGGAAATCGAGGCCCGCGTCGAAGTCGAACCCCTCTTCCTTCTCCGGAGCGGCCAGCAGCGCGCCCGCCGACAGGACGGCGCCGGTCAGAAATACGTGAGCAAACGTGATCCTCATCTTACTCCCCTCTTGTTCGCCCTCCTCACCGAACGCACATGCGCGGCTAACCGGAGGGGCCCTTTGCGAGAGAAGTGTGAGAAATGTTTGCTAGCGCCGCGTCAGACGTCTGTTAGGGTTCGGTTAGACGTTCAGTAGTTGCGGCGGAAATGCTCGTGGATGGCGGTGTCGCAGCCGAAGGTCATGGCGATCAGCGCGGCGCGCACCCACATGCCGTTGCGCATCTGGCGCCAGTACATCGCGCGCGGGTCGCTATCGACCACGGTCGCGATCTCGTCTCGCCGCGGCAGGGGGTGCATGAGGATCGCGCGCGGCGCGAGGAGCTTCAGCTCCGCCGCCCCGAACTTGAAGCGGCTGGTGTCGATGCGGGCGCTCTCGCCCTTCTTCTCGTCCCACTCGTCCTGGATGCGGGTCATGTAGACCGCATCGGCCGCGGGGAGCGCGCCCTGGAAGTCGCCGGTCAGCGCAAAATCCGCGCCCTTGGCCTTCAGCACGTCCTGCACGTCCTGCCCGACCTGCAGTTGCGGGGGGGCCACAAACACCTGGCGGATGTTCGGATAGTGGGTGAGCAGGTAGGAGAGCGAGCGCACCGTACGTCCGCGCAGCAGGTCGCCGCAGAACAGCACCGTGCGGTCGCGCAGCCCGCCGGAGCGCTCGAAGCTGCGCAGCAGCGTATAGATGTCGAGCAGCGCCTGGGTCGGGTGCTGGTCCTGGCCCGAGCCCGCGTTGATGATCGGCGTCGGCCGCTCGGAGTTGGAGAGCACCCAGGCCATGTGCTCGGCCAGGCCCTTCTCCGGCGTACGCATGATGATCAGGTCGAAATAGGAGCTGAACGTCCGCACCGAATCCTCGCGCGACTCGCCCTTGAACTCCGACGAGATGGCGGTGTCGCGCACCTCGCCCGTCGAGATCCCCAGGATCTGGCAGGCCGAGACGAACGAGAGGAAGGTGCGCGAGCTGGGCTGGGAGAAATAGAGCATCGCCCGCCGGTGGGAGAGCAGCGCCTTGAGGAACTCCGACCCCTCGCGCGTCTTGGCGATCGCCCGGATCTCGTTCGCCGACTGGGCCAGCCGCTCCAGCAGGTCGAGCCCGAACTGCTGCGCGAAGAGCGTGTGGTAGGGCGCCCCGTCGGGCTGCATCAGGTAAGGCCGCCGCTCCTCAAGCTGAAGCTTCTGGTACTCATCCCACGAGATGTCGTAGATCCGCTTCGCCATACTCCCTCCTCTCGCCAGCCAGTTCACAGCGCCGCGTGGTCGCACAGCGCCGACACGTAGAGCGCCTTGATCGTGTGCATGCGGTTCTCGGCCTCGTCAAAGACCTTGGAGAACGGCGCCTCGAACACCTCGTCCGTCACCTCCAGCGCGCCGGAGGCCGCCGTCACCGCCGTCTCGTGATCGTGAAAGGCGGGCAGGCAGTGCAGGAAGATCAGCTCGCCGCCCGCGTTGCCGGTGGCGCGCACCAGCTCCATGTTCACCTGATACGGCCGCAGCAGGCGCAGCCGCGTCTCCTTCTGCGCCTCCTCGCCCATCGAGACCCAGACATCCGTATACAGCACATGGGCGCCGGCCACGCCCGCCACAGGGTCGCTGACGACCTCGACGGTCGCGCCTGTCCGCGCCCCCACCTCGCGCGCCTCGCGCACCAGCATCGGATCGGGGCTGAGCGCCTCCGGCGTGCAGTTCACGAAGCGCATGCCCGCCTTGACGCACCCCATCATCAGCGAGTTGGCCACATTGTTGCGGCCGTCGCCGACATACGCGACCTTGAGGCCCCTGAGCCGGCCGAAGCACTCCCGGATCGTCATCAGGTCCGCCAGGATCTGCGTCGGATGGAAATCGTCCGTCAGGCCGTTCCAGACCGGCACGCCCGCATGCGCGGCCAGCGTCTCGACCGTCTTCTGCGCGAAGCCGCGGAACAGGATGCCGTCGAACATGCGCCCGAGCACCCGCGCCGTGTCCTTGACAGACTCCTTGGCGCCGAGGTGGATATCGTTCTTCGTCAGGTATTCGGCCGCCCCGCCCTCGTCACGCACGGCCACCGAGGCGGCGTTGCGCGTCCGGGTCGAACTCTTCTCGAAGATCAGCGCGATCTGCCTGCGCGCCAGCAGGTCGCCCCGCACGCCCGCGCGGCGGCGCGCCTTCAGCTCGACCGCCAGATCAATCAGGCTCAGCATCTCCTCGTCGGTCAGATCCGCCATCCGCAGCAGCGAACGGCCGTACAGCTCGGGTTTCCAAGTGAACATCGCTCAAACTCCAATCGGGGGACAGTATACGGCAGACGCCCCTGCCACACAATCCCGGAAACGGCGGAACACGCCGCCCCAAATTCCGCGCTTGCGTTACCATTCCCCGATTTGCCATACTTCAATCCTACACTCCGATTAGGAACGACACTGGGGTGTCGTCCAGGAGTAGGCGGTAAACACGTCGGCGGCCCAACCACAACTGAAGACGCCGCCGACCCTTTGGAACCCTTTACTATGAGTGAGATACCGGTAGCCAACGTCCGGAACTTCGTCATTCTCGGACACAGCGGAAGCGGAAAGACAACCCTCACCGATGCCGTCGCGTTCAAGCTGGGGATCAACGACCGCCTGGGGCTGGTCGCGAACGGCTCCAGCGTCTCCGACACGACCGAAGAGGAGAAGGCGCGTAAGATCACCATCTTCGCCAGCTCGTTCACCGGCAGCTACACCCTGGCCGGCCAGGCCTATAAGCTGGTCTTCACGGACGCGCCGGGCTTCATGGACTTCTACGGCCAGATGGTCGGCGCCGCCGCTGCCGCGGATTTCGCCCTCATCACCGTTGACGCCACCTCCGGCGTGCAGGTCGGCACGCGCAAGGCCTGGGCGCTCTGTAAGGCGTGCGGCCTCTCCACCGTCGCCTTCGCCATCACCGGGCTCGACAAGGAAAACGCCAATTTCGACAAGACCTTCGCCGCGATCCGCGAGGCCTTCGGCGTCAACTGCGTCCCGGTCACCGCGCCGGTCGGCCCCGGCGCCGTCGTCAACCTGCTCGACGCGGCCGAGCTTCCGGACAACCTGGCTGAGATCCGCAACAGCCTGGCCGAAGCCGCCGCCGAGACCGACGAGGCCCTGATGGACAAATACTTCACGGACGGCACGCTCTCGCCCGAGGACATCCGTAAGGGCCTCCACGACGGCATCGCGGCCGGCAGCGTCCACCCGATCTACGCCACGCTGCCGCTGAAGGGCGTCGGCATCCCCGAGATGCTCGACAGCCTCTGCCGCCTGCTGTCCGGACCCGGCTGCCGCGCCTTTAAGGACACCAAGGGCAACACGATCCCCTCCGAGACGGGCGCCCCGCTTGTGGCCCATGTCTGGCGCACGGCCATCGACCCCTTCATGGGTCAGCTCAGCTATGTGCGCGTCATCAGCGGCACCCTGTCCTCGGGCATGACCCTCCAGAACAACAGCACCGACGGCAAGGAGACGGTCTCGGCGATGTTCCACGTGGTCGGCAAGAAGCAGACCGCCGTGACGCTGGCCGGGCCCGGCGACATCGTCGCGCTGCCGAAGCTCAAGGCCACCAAGACCGGCCACACCCTGGCCGCGCCCGGCACCGCCACCCGCCTTCCGGACCTCTCCCTGCCGCCGCCGGTCATGTACATGGCCGTCGCCGCCAAGACCCAGGCCGACGAGGACAAGCTCAGCACCGCGATCCACCGCCTGCTCGACGCCGACCCCACGCTCCACTTCGAGAAGCAGGTCGAGACCAAGCAGGTCATCCTCAAAGGCCTGGGCGACGTGCATATCGATGTCGCGGTGAGCCTGATGCGCTCGCAGTCGAACGTGAACGTGGATCTCTCCGTGCCCAAGGTCCCCTACCGCGAGACCGTCACCGCCCTTGGCGACGGCCACTACCGCCACAAGAAGCAGTCCGGCGGCCGCGGCCAGTTCGGCGAGGTCTACCTGCGCGTCTTCCCGCGCCGCGAGGGCGAGGCGGGCGAGTGGTTCGTCGATAAGACCGTCGGCGGCTCGATCCCCGGAAACTTCATGCCCGCCGTGCTCAAGGGCGTCAACGAGGGCATGCTGGCCGGCTCGGTCGCGGGCTACCCGGTGCAGAACATCAACGTCGAGGTCTATGACGGCTCCTACCACGATGTCGACTCCTCGGAAATCGCCTTCAAGATCGCAGGCTCGCGCGCCTTGCGCGAGGGCATGGCCAAGGCCAAGCCCGTGCTGCTGGAGCCGATCATGCGCCTCAAGATCACCATCCCCGAGGCCTTCATGGGCGCGATCAGCGGCGACATGCCGCACAAGCGCGGCCGAGTGCTGGGCATGGAGGCCGAGGAGGGCGTGCAGACGATCTCCGCCGAGGCCCCCCTCGCCGAACTCTTCAAGTACGCGGCCGAGCTTCGTTCCATCACCGGCGGGCAGGGCTCGTTCACGATGGACTTCGACCGCTACGACATCGTGCCGTCGAACGTCGCGCAGAAGATCATCGCCGAGGCCGCGAAACACCGCAAGGCCGACGACGAGGACTGAGCCCTCGGAGGCCCCGTGCGTGCGGGGCGGCCCGCTGCCGCCCCGCACGTCCCTCACACACCCGCCCGCATCAGATACGCCCAGTTGAGCAGCGCCAGGGCGGCCCCCACGACCGCAGCCCAGCGCCACTCGCCGCGCGTCAGCCGCAGGCGCACCACGCGGCGCCGCACCACGAGGTTGAACGTCTCGGCCGCGCCTGCCGCAACCGCCAGGAGCAACAGCCCGACGACGAGCGGCTGCAGGCGCAGCGCCTCCCACGGTCGCCATGCCAGCAGCGCGCACACCGCACGCGTCGAGCCGCAGGTCAGGCACGGCAGCCCCGTGAACCGGTGGAACGCGCACACCGGCACCCCGGCCCAATGAAACCCCGCCGCCAGGGCGCCGCTCAGAAGAACGGCAGCCACGACCGCCAGCCAGCGCCGCATGTCCCCGTCCCGCCGCTCCCGCACGTCAACGCGC
>JAKJGY010000240.1 GCA_022704145.1 Verrucomicrobiota bacterium | reverse complement strand
ACCCGCCCCTTCCGCGGCAACGTGAGCGGCCCGGTGTAGAGCGGATCATGCGCGGCCGGATTACGCCCGTCCAGCGTGTAGCGCACCCGGGCCCCCTCGCCCGCCTCGATCCGCACCGCGCTCCGCGGCGCCACCCGTCCGCCCGCAGGCCGTGCCCGTACCCCCCACGCGGCAGGCGGCAGCCGGGCCTCGATCCGCACATCGTCGAACAGCGCCTCAAAGCGCCCGCCCCCGCTGCGCGTGTCGTAGGCCGCCATCACCGTCTCGACCTTCAGCCCGGCGTACTTGCCGAGCGGCACCTCGATGCGCGTCCACCGCCCCACCTCGCCCTTGCGCGTCCCCGGACTGACCCCGCGCCCCTCCTGGTCGCTCAGGCCCGACTCGCGCAACACCCGGCCGTCGGAAAAGAGCAGGTCGAGCCCCGTCATACGCCCCTGAGCCGTCAGCGGCTTGTGCCAGTAGGTGAGCGTCGTGTCGGGCATCAGCGCCACCGCCCCGCCATGCACCACCAGATAGGCGAACGAGTACGCCGGGTCTTCCGAAACCCCCTCCAGCCGCAACGCCCGCGCGCCGCTGCGCGCGTCTCGCCGCTCGACCGCCCCGCACCGGGCGTCACGCACCTGACGCAGCCCGCCCCCGCGCCGCACCACGGTATCCGCCGCCGCCTCAGGCTCGCCCGGCTCAAAAGAGGTCGCGAACGCCGCCGCCACGCCCGCAGGCGCCGTCACCGCCGGACGCGCCGACGCCGCGTTGAACGCCAGGCGCACCTGCTTCGGGTCGCCCTCCACACGCAGCGGCCCGCGCTCGTAAATCGTGCCGGCCACATCGGCCTCGGCCGAGGCCGAGACCGCCACATGCGCCTCCAGCTCACGCTCGAACACGCCGTTCACCGCCTCCAGCCGGCCGGCCCGCACCTCGACCGGCCCGCTGAGCGTGTTGAACTGCTCCAGCCGCACCGTGCCGCGCCCCTCCAGCACGGCCGTCGCGGGGCCGGCCCAGATCTGCGAATTGACGAAGCGCGCCTCCCCGCGGTCCTTCGGCAGCGTCACGATCGCGGCCTTGGCCCAGTCGCCCAGCGAGACGAGCTGCGCCAGAGCGAACTCGACCCGCGAGCCTGCCGTGGTCTCGAACGACACCCCGCGGCTGCCGGTGTCCGTGCCATGCATCAGGACCTGCGCCGTGCAGGAGCCCCGGAACGCCAGCCCGTCGTACGCCGCATACAGGAAGGTGCCCGCCAGAAGCTGGTCGCGGCAGTCCGTGAAGACCAGCCCGTCGAGCCGCTCCCGCTGGAACTGGATGACCGCCCCGCCCACGTCGCCCGGCCCCTCGCCGTTCACGCGCGGCAGCCCCTGCGGCAGCCGCGCCGCGTAGTGCGGGTTGAACTGCACGTCCTCGACGAACCCCCCGCCCCGGCTCTTGCCCACCACAAGCCCGCGCCGGTACATCGACCCCGCCAGATACGAGATGTAGTGCCCGTCGCTCCGGTGCGTCGCGAAATCCACGCCCTGCCAGGCGTTGCCGATCGTCACGTCCTTGAGCCAGCACGCCGCCCCCAAGGAACGAACCGTCCACGGATACGGCACCGGCGCCTTAAGCGGCTGCTCGGGATACCAGAACGTCAGCCCGCGCAAGCCCGAGCCGGCCGCCAGACTCACGAACGGCGCCCCCTCCTCCTGACCCCGCCCGTGCGTCACCAGCAGCACCGAACCGGCCGACACCGTGTGATGCGGCACGTCGAAACAGCCGCGCAGCTCCACGCCCGCAGGCACCGTCAGGTCCCCGCGGAAACGGTACAGGCCCGCAGGCACGTAGACCGTGCCGCCGCCCGC
Organism: Verrucomicrobiota bacterium; assembly: GCA_022704145.1. Taxonomy (GTDB): domain Bacteria; phylum Verrucomicrobiota; class Kiritimatiellia; order RFP12; family UBA1067; genus JAKJGY01. The sequence continues at coordinate 3,676 of JAKJGY010000240.1, read as the reverse complement.
GTTCGCGCCCGCCGCATCCAGCGCCGCCTGGAACGCCGCCGCGTTATCCGCGTTCGTCACCGACGCGCCGTAGCCCGTCACCACGAACAGCGCCTCGGCCCGCGGCCGCGGGCCGCGCGGCCGCCCCTCGCCCGGCGCCGCCGCCGACGTCCCGCCGCGCGCGGCCGCGCACACCATCACGTCGCCGTGCGCCCCGCCGTACCCGATCCGCGCGCGCGCCGCGTCAAACCCCAGCACCCGCGCGCGCGCCACCTCCCCGAGCGCCACCGCGCCCAGGTCGCAGTCCACCGCCGAGACCTGCCCCTGAGCGGCCGCCAGCTCCGCGCCCGACAGGTCGCAGCCCTGCAGCGTCACCACCCCGGCGCCCTCGTTGGCCACCACGCCCGCGAACCGGCACGAGTGGAACTGCACCACCGCGTCGAAAGCGGCCGTCCCGACCCACGCCCGCTCCGCCCCCTCGAACTCGCTGCGGTACGCCGAGAAGCCCACCTGGTTCAACGCCGAGACCTCGCACGCGCGGCCGCAGCCGGTGATCCGCGAATCGGCCATCACCGCGTTGGTCGTGCCGCGCACGCCCTTGCGGAAGACCAGTCCGCGCCGGTAACCGCGCACCTCCAGCCGCCAGATATACTCCCAGTCGCTGCGCCCGATATCCACCGCCACCGTGTCCTGCGCCAGCAGATACGCCGCCAGCGCCTGCGCCTCCGGCGCGCCCGGCACCCCGCTCCCCGTCCACACCGACGGCGCGACCGTCACCTCGCTGAGCCGCCCGATGTCCGTCACACTGTCGATCGAGAGCCCCGTCTTCAGCGCGCATATCTTCAGACGCCGGAACGTGTGCAGCTCGCTTCCCTCCGGCCCCACGCAGACCGCCTTCCATGAGTTGACGAACTCACAGCCGATGATCGTCTGGTTGTCGTTGGCGGGCATCGCCGCCGTCTTCACCGTCCACGGGTACGGCACCGGCTCAGACAGCCGCTGCTCCGGATACCAGAACGAGAGGCCGATCAGGCCGCTGCCGCGCTCGACCGTAAAGGCCGCGGGCGCCTCCTCCTGCCCCCTGTCCGCCGTGATCCGCAGCCGCGTCAGACGCGCGGGCTCGCCCCGCAGCGTCACCCCCTCGCGGACCGTCACGCGCGACGCGATGGCATACTCGCCGCCCCGCAGCACCAGCGTGCCGCCGCCCGCCCGCGACAGCGCGTCCACCGCCTGCTGCAGCGCGGGCGCGTCATCCTCACCCCCGCCGCGCGCCGGGCCGAACACCGCCGCCGCCACCACCCACTCCCCGCTCGCCGGATCAAGCCCCAATGCCTGCGGCCCCGCCCACGCCGCCGCCGCCACCGCCGCCACTATCGCCATCACCGCCGCACGTCGCACGCCCATGCTCACCCCCCGTTTTGCCGCCTATCGTACCAGCTCAAGTCCGTAACGGCAACCGCCCGTTCCGTGGCCCAATGGTCCGTGCGCCGGCCCGGTATCGCGTCGCACGGGCATCCTGCCCGTGCTCCCGGTTCATGCCAGTACGGCAGGCGCTACGAGCCTGCCGCTCTCCCGCTCACGACAAAGCCCGCGACAAAGAGGTTCCCGCCCCTTCCTACTTGGAAATTCCGTGTTGGATATTGGATATTCCCCCGCCCCCGCGCGCCCCACGGGCTTCCCCGCCCGCCCGGCTTGGCATGGGCAGGATGCCCATGCGACGTTTCTGCGGGCGCCCCGTCCGTGCCCCCGGTCCATGCTCTCCGTCGCACGGGCATCCTGCCCGTGCTCCCGGTCCATGCCAGTACGGCAGGCGCTACGAGCCTGCCGCTCTCCCGCTCACGACAAAACCCGCGACAAAGAGGTTCCCGCCCCTTCCTACTTGGAAATTCCGTGTTGGATATTGGATATTCCGTCGCACGGCCATCCTGCCCGTGCCCCCGGCCCCCGCGCCGAAAGACCCGCCGGACGTGTCCGACGCGCAGCACTCCCAAACGTTGCCGCCGATCCCGTGCAGCCCCAACTCGTTCTCTCCGCTCCGCTCCACCGGGCACGTCACCTCAAACCTGTCCGTGTGGCCGGATATCTTCGAACTCCACGCGCTCGCGCCGTCCGAGTAATTCCCGTATCCCGGAGGCACCCCGTTCACGGGCAGTCGCGGATGAAATCCGCCGCTTTTTCAAAGTGCAGGAAAGAGGGGGCGACGCTCGAAGGAATGTCCCTCCCCGCATAGATCACCGTCGGCCGCGCCGCCTCCCCCGCCAGCGCGGCGAAGCGCCGCACGCCCTTGCACAGCTCCTCGCCAGGCGTGTACGCGGCCTTGATTTCGATCGGGATCAGCGCGCGTCCCGACGCCAGCAGCAGATCCACCTCAAACCCTTGGCTGTCCCTGAAATAGTACAGGTCCGGCTCTTTTCCCGCGTTCAGCCGCGCCTTCAGGACCTCCATGACCACCATATTCTCGAACAGGCTCCCGAGCAGCGGGTCGCGCGCGACCTGCTCTTCCGTGCGCAAGCCCAGCAGATACGCGGCCAGGCCCGTCTCCGTGAAGTAGATTTTCGGCGCCTTGATCAGCCGCTTGCCGAAATTTCTGAAATAGGGCGCGACGGTCCGCACGACATAGGAGGCCTCCAGCACGCTCAGCCACTCCCGCAACGTGACAGCCGAGACGCCCACGTCCCCGGCCAGCGACGAGAGGCTGACGGCCTGCCCCACCCGTCCTGCCAGCAGGCGGACAAACGTCTCGAACGCGCGGAGGTTGCGCAGGTTGATCAACTGCCGCGCGTCCCGCTCCACGTAGGTGCGGAAATAGTCCCGGTAGAGCTGCACCGCCTCCACGTCGCCCCCGGCCAGCCGCGGCATGAACCCCTCCAGCATCCACAGGTCGCGCCCTTTCGCGGCCCCGGCCGCCTTCCACTCCGCGATGGAGAGCGGCAGCAGCTCGGCCAACCCCGTACGTCCGGCGAGCGACTGCGAGACCGCGGCCTGAAGTTCCGGCTGATGGCTGCCCGTCAGCACATACATGCCCTTGCGGCCAGCCTCGTCCACCTCGGCCTGCAGGTAGCTCAGCAGCGCGGGCGCGTTCTGGATCTCGTCCAGAATGGCCGGCGCGGCATGCCGCAGCAGAAAGCCGCGCGGATCGCCCAGCGCCTCCGCCCGCACATCCGGGATCTCCAGATTCACATAATCGAACGACGGGAACAGCAGCCGCACCAGCGTCGTCTTACCCGACTGGCGCGGACCCGTGACCGTGACGACCGGATACATCTTCGCCAGCTTCAGGACCTGCGCCTCGATCTCCCGCCGGATCAACCCTTGCCCAGCACGTTTCATAGTGGCGGAAGTATACCCCCACCGCTATACCGATTGAAAGTTAAAATTCGGAACCGTATGAAATCGGTTGGAGGCCGGGGTTGTGGCAGATGTGCGCGAGGAGCCGCTCAAGGGGCTTGCGTCGTCGGCCCATGCCCGGTCCCCGCGCCCGCCAGACCGACAGAAGTCACGACAAAGTCTCTGCGACTCCTGCGCTCCTCCTCGTTTTCGTACTCGATCCGGCCGCGTTCTCGAGCACGAGGTCAGCTCAGTACGGCAGGCGCTACGAGCCTGCCGCTCTCCCGCTCACGACAAAGCCCGCGACAAAGAGGTTCCCGCCCCTTCCTGCTTGGAAATTCCGTGTTGGATATTGGATATTCCCCCGCAC
>JAKJGY010000239.1 GCA_022704145.1 Verrucomicrobiota bacterium | reverse complement strand
CATCCTGAAAGATGCGCTGGCGCACGCCCAACCACGCTGACATCCCGCATAAAGGAGGACACCATGAAACGTATGCTCACCCTCGCGCTGCTGGCATGCGCCTGCGCCGTGAACGCCCAGGACCGTTACCGCGCCGACTGGGAGTCGCTCGACAAGCGCCCCACGCCGCAATGGTGGCGCGAGGCCAAATTCGGCATCTTCATCCATTGGGGCGTCTACGCCGTGCCGGCCTACGCGCCCACCGACGCCGCCAACGTCTACGCCAAATACTCCGAGCACTACGACAACCGCCTCCGCTCCAAGACACCCGCCTTCACCAACTTCCACTCCCGCACGTACGGCGACCGCGTGACCTATGCCGACTTCGCCCACCAGTTCCGCGCCGAGCACTTCAACCCCGCCCAGTGGGCGGACCTCTTCAAGCGGGCCGGCGCGCGCTATGTCGTCCTGACCTCGAAGCACCATGACGGGTTCGCCCTCTTCCCCAGCGCCTACAGCCCACGCTGGAACAGCCAGTTCCTCGGGCCGCACCGCGACCTCGCCGGCGACCTCTCCGAAGCCGTCAAACAGGCCGGCCTGCACATGGGCTTCTACTACTCCCTGCTCGAATGGGGCAACCCGCTCTACGCCAAGCCGACCATCGGCCGCTGGGTCGAGGAGATGAACCTCCCGCAGATGAAGGAACTCGTCACCCGCTACAGCCCCGACATCGTCTGGACGGACGGCGAGTGGGATTTCTCCGACGAGGAGCTGCGCAGCGCCGACTTCCTCGCCTGGCTCTATAACGAGTCTCCCGTCAAAGACACCGTCGTCGTGAATGACCGCTGGGGCAAGCAGACCCGCGGCAAACACGGCGGCCACTACACCACCGAGTACGACCTCGTGCACAGCGGCAGCGCCCTCGACACCCAGTTCGTCCACCCGTGGGAGGAGTGCCGCGGCATCGGCGGCTCCTTCGGCTTCAACCGCTTCGAGACCACCGCCGACTACATGTCCTCGGCCCAGTGCGTCGAAACCCTCATCGAAAAGGCCAGCCGCGGCGGCAACCTGCTGCTCAATATCGGCCCGCAGGCCGACGGCCTCATCCCCGTGGTCATGCAGGAGCGACTCCTCGAGATGGGCCGCTGGCTCGAGGTCAACGGCGAAGCCATCTACGCCACCACCGCCTGGGAGCACCGCCCCAAGAACATGCGCGAGACCCGCGTGTTCTTCACCCGCAAGCCTGACGCGCTCTACGCCATCTGCACCCGCTGGCCCCAAAAGCCACTCGTGATCGATCACGTCGCCCAGGCCGACGGCGTGACCCTCCTCGGCAGCGAACTCCCCGTGACCTTCACCTGCGCCGACGGCCGTCTCACCCTCCAGCCCCCAGCCGTCAACCCCGGCAACATGCCCTGCCAGCACGCCTGGACCTTCAAGATCGCCAAGCCGCAGGCGGCGCCCTAGGCCCGCACCGCCCGCCCCCCATACGCGGTCGGCGCGCCGCAGCGTGCGCCGGCTATCCCGGCTTCCGGCAGAGAAACAGCGGCTCGTCGGCGTTGACCCCGTAGCGCGCCGCGTCGATCTCCGCCAGACACTCCCCGTGCGTCTTAAGCTCAAGCCCGAACCCCGCCGCACGGATACGGTCGAACAGGTCGCGCCCATAGAGCCGCACATGGTCCTCCTGGCCGTAAAACGCCAGCCGCTTCTCCTCCGTGTCCACGGCGGACGGATCCTCCAGCGTGGTCTCGAGACCCGCCGCGTAGGGCGTCTGCAGCACCGCCACGCCCCCGGGCCGAAGCACGCGCGCCAGCTCGCTCAGCGCGCGCGCGTCATCCGGCACATGCTCCAGCACATGGTTGCAGAACACCCAGTCGAAAGAGGCGTCCGGATAGGCGATCGCCGTCACGTCCAGCCGCTCCACGCCCTCTCGCGCAGGCACAAGGTCGCCCTTGACATACCGGGCAGGACGGCAGGCCTCCACACGGGCCGCAAACCGCCGCTCCGGCGCCACATGCAGGATCGCCGCGCCCTCCAGCCGCGGCCAGAACCCGAGCCGCTCGAAGAACAGGATCAGATGCCGCTCACGGTCATGGCTGCGGCAGAACGGACACCAGAAATGGTCGAAGTCGCTGCCGGTCCAGCGCACGTTGTGCAGATAGGCGGAGACCGCCGCCCATCCGCCGCGGAACTTGGAGAAACGGAAAAACGTCCGACCGCACACGCAACAGTGGTGACGCCGGCCCAAGCCGTTCAAGCCCCGCCTGAGCTTCCGCACGATCCCGACCGTCTCCTGGGTCGGCTGATACAGCATACCCCCCCCTCCCTAGCCTGTCGCCCCCGCGACGGCACTCCGCTTAGAAAACCACACCGCTCACTCGCTCACCCGCAGCGGATCCGCGTACGGGCCCGCCTCGCCGACAGGCAAGGGCCGGAAGAGCGTCTCAGCCGACAGCACGCCCGGCTCGGGCCGCTCCGTCACCACGAGGTTCGCCCAGGCGTCCGTGCCCTTCGGCGCACGGTGCAGCAGCTCCTCGCCGCCGACGAACACGTTCCGCCAGACATGGTTCACGTCCGGCCGGCGCCGCAGCTCGGCCAGCTCCGGATAGCGCGTGCTGTAAGGCGGCGCCAGCGTGTTCACCTCCGCCGTGAGATGCCGCTTCACATGCTCGCGCCCGAGATACTCCTCCCACCGCTTCTGGCCCCACGCGGAGAAGCTCACCCCGTATCGGCAGCCGACGAAGACGTTGTTGTCCACGATATTGAGATGGCCGCCATGGATCTGCACACCGCCGAAATGCCCGTTGGAGCAGCGCTCGAACCAGTTGCCGTAAACCAGCATGCCGCTGATCGCGTCATCAAAACGGACGCCCGCCTGCCCGCACGGGATATCCCCGCCGCCGATATCCTGCCAGCGGTTGAAGCGGATCACCACGCCCCGGTACGAGGGGTTGCCCCACATGTCTATCCCGCCCTGATCGTCGGACTCCCGCACCACCTGCTCGATCCGGTTGTACTCGATCAGATGGTCGTTGCCCTCGATGCGCATCGCGCTCGACGGCGCCCGGTGGAACCAGTTGTGCGCCACCCGCGTGCCGCACCCCTCCAGCAGCAGCGCGGGATTATACGTGCGCGACAGCCGACCGAACTCGCGCACCTCGTTGTTCTCGATCACGACCTGCCCCGAGGTCAGGCTCTTGCGGTTACCCCCGCTCACGTGCATGCCGGTATGTCCGAGCGTATGGAGCAGGTTGCCGTACAGCTTGACGTTGGCGCACTGGAGCGCCTGTACCGCCGTCCCTCCCAGACGCCGCGCGACACAGCCGATCACCGCCGCGTTGACGCACCCCTCCAGCACCAGCCCGTGCTGCTGCCCGTACTCGAAGGTCAGCCCCTGGAACACGACCTCGCGCACGCCGCGGGCCTCGACGAACGGCCGGTTCCAGCGTGACATCACGACCTCGCCGAACCACGGGTGCCGCACCGGCCAGACATAGAGCCGGCCCGCCTCGACATCCACATACCACTCGCCCGGGCGGTCGATCTCCTCCAGCAGGTTCAACACGTAGAAGGGGTTACCCTCGCGCAGCCCGTAATTGTTCCGCTCCAGCAGCCGCAACTGGACGCCCTCGGCGCGCTCCACAGCCAGCGGCACCGTCGCCCCCGCCCACAGGTGATACCAGTAGCCGTTGGCCATCGGGTCGCGCGCCTGCGCCCAGCGCGCCGCCCGCTCCGCCACGTCACAGGCGAACACGCGGTTCGTCACATCGAGCACACGCCCGATCGTCAGCCGGCCCTCGTTGGGCCAGCGCGAGACCGGCAGCGGCTCGCCGTCCTGGTACACCTCGCGCACGGTCTTGTTCCCCAGACCGTACCCGTACCCGAGCTGCGGCGCCAACGCCCCGTACCCCTGCGCACGGAGATCGGCCACACGCACCTTGCCGCGCGCCTCCGGCGGCAGCCGCGCCAGCACCGCCGGGTCGCTCACTTTGACAAGCCCGCGCACGCGATGCCCGCCGTCCAGCACCGGGCTCTCGCCCGGCCACGCCCGGTACACCACCGGCGCACCGAAGCTCCCCGAGTCCGCCTCATCCAGCATGAAGGTGTTGGTCACCGCATAGCGCCCGCCCCGCAGCCACACCGTGGCCCCTCCCGCAGGCAGCACGCGCCCGCCCTTGGCCGCCCGCACCGCGTCGCGCGCGCGTTCCAGTGTCGCGAACGGCCGCTGCCGCGTGCCCGGGTTGGCGTCGTCTCCCGCAGGAGCCACCACGAACGTCAGCGCAGGCTCCGGCAGCGGCCGCAGCCGCCCGCGGTGCGCCTCCGGATCATGCGCCGGCCGCCCGGCCGCCAGCCGCCCGCACTCCGTGCCGGACTCGACCGCCTCGCTCCGCAGATGCGGCAACTGGTTCGTCCGGGCCGCCGCCGCCGCATACGCCCCGACCGCCTCCGCCAGCCGCCCCTCCTGACGCCAGGTCTGCGCCACGGCCAACGCCGCAAGCCCCTGCACATACGCTGGCAGCCGAACGTCCTCCGCGACCGCCTCGTACTGCGCGCGCGCCTCCGCCCAACGCCCCGCCCGGCGCAGCACCTGGGCGAACCGCTGCCGCACCTCGGCCACATCCGACGGCGCCGCGTCCGCCGCCGTCAGCACCTGCTCAAACACCCGTGCCGCGCCCTCGCCGTCGCCCTCGCGCGCCAGCGCCTCGCCCAACGCCAGGCCGAACAGCCGCTGCTCCTCCGCCTCCAGCTCCAGCCGCTCGGGCAGCCGCGCCAGCACACGGCTCGACAGCCCCCCTCCCGCCCCGCGGCGACAGACCCCCAGCAGAACCTCCGCCGCCTGGCCCCGCAGATGCGCGGGCGTGCCCGGATCCTCGAACACCGCCGCAACCTGCACCGCCGCCTGGGCCGTGCCAACCCCGCGCGCCGCCTCCAGCGCGGCCCGCGCCCGAGCCGCCGCCGCCGGATCAGGCGAGCCCGCCAGCGACAGGCGCTCGACCTCCCGCGCCGACAGCGCACGGCCGAACACCGCCAGCTCATCAGCCGCCAGCCGCAACGACCCCACCCCATAACCCGCATAACCCACACGCAAGCCCGACTGGGGCGCGACCGCCGCCCCCGCATACGCCTGCTCCACCGAAAGCGTCCCATTCACATAGAGCCGCACCGTCGCACCGTCCCAGGTCGCCGCAAGATGAGTCCAGAAACCCGCGCTCAGGCCGTCCGCCGCCCGGATGCCGAGCGACCCCTTCTCGCGCCCGATGTCCAATGTCGGCCGCCGCGTCTTCCAGTCGTAGACCGCCAGCCGCCAGCCGTCGGTATAGCCGCTGCCGCTGCACACGAGCATGCCGTTGGCCGCCTCCGCGTTCCCCCGCTTAGAGCCCAGCGCGAGCGGCCGCACCCAGAGCGCCACCGTAAACGCGTTGCTCACCTGCGTCAGCGCGGGCGCCTCAAAACAGTCGCCGTCCAACACCACCGCACGCGTCCCCGACACGCGCCCGACCTCGGAGGTCACCGCCCGCCCCCCCTCC
>JAKJGY010000238.1 GCA_022704145.1 Verrucomicrobiota bacterium | reverse complement strand
CCCCGCCGTCACTGATAAGACCGGTTCAGTTGAAAAGTGCTACTCTCGGCCGCCGCCACGCTGGGGCGGGCGGTCGCGCCCGCACATCACCGCGGGGGCTGCACGAAGTCGAGCTTCTGACCCAGGATCGTGGCCACCACCGCGACCGGCTCAAAGTCGCCCGCCTCGGCGTTGCCGACATACCAAAGGGACAGCTTGGAGCCCTTGTCCGCGTCAACGCCGGCCAGCGTGACCGTGCTCATGTCCTTCTTGGCCGTGTAGACGAACTTGCCGCCCATCTGCACGTTGCGTCCGTTCGAGAGCCGGACCACGGCCGCGGGCAGCACCACGGGCTTATCCTTGGCGTCGCGCGTCACGCCGATATCCAGCAGCCGCCACGAACCGTCCATATCCGCGGGCAGCGGCTTGTCGAACGCGAACGGGGTTCCTTCATTCAGGTAGGCCAGCGTCGTCTTATGCGTCCCGACGCCTTTGGCCGACCCCTTGAGGCTCCCGTCCAACGATCCGGTAAGCTCGAGCCCGTCGGTGTCGATACCCAGCTTATAGATGTACGCACCCGTAATCTGGTAGCTGGTCCATTCCCCATAGATTCTTGCATTTCCGCTGCCACTGAACTTCGACTTCAACAGCAGAAGGGGTACGCCTTTGATCACCTTAAAGGAGCCGCTGAGCACCGTAGGTACAGTGTCGTTGATAAGGGTATCTGCTTCTTCAACGTAGATATAGTTCATCGAACCTGTGCCGGTGACCTTGCCTTTGGCGTCCACCGTGATCGTGAAGTGGCTCGTGTACTGAAAATACTCGACCTCGTCTCCTTCACCCTCATCGTCAAAGACCACCGGGTCGTCGTATGTCCCCGAGACGTCCCAGATCTGGTTGGCGCCGTTGTTGCCGTATATGATCGCGCCGACCGCGCCGGCCTGACCGGTCCATCCGCACACGGCCGCCGCGACGGCCAGACTCAGCAGACTCCTCATGACTCTCCTCCTTCGTGTTCTGACCGGCGGTCATCAGAACGGCGGGGCTGCGCCGCCAAAGGCTCACCCCGCCGTCACTGATAAGACCGGTTCAGTTGAAAAGTGCGACTCTCGGCCGTCATTCGCTGGCGATCGGCTGTCCGAACAGCTTGCCGGAGCAGGCCTGGACGTCGATGCCGGAGCCTACTCCGGTCAGCTTGAGCGAGGCGCCCGCGCTGCCGAAATCCTTGACGCCCTTGAGCGTCAGCGAGGTCACGTCGACCTTGGCTCTGTAGGAGAACTTGCCGCCCAGGTCCACCGTGCGCGCGTTCGAGAGCGTCACGCGCGCCTGCAACACCGCCAGCTTGCCCTTCGCATCGTTGCCCAGCGTGACGGTCACGTCCCAGCTCCCGTCCATCCCGTTCTCGACGAGGCTGACGCTGAAGTCGATCACGCCGAGATCGACGGTCTCCTTATAGCCCATGACGCTGACCGACACCTTGCCGCTGATCGTGCCGTCCATGGTGCAGTTGGCCGGATCGATCGACAGGCCATACTTGAACAGGCCGCTCACGCTGTAGGAATAGGACTCCCCGCCATAGTACACCTTGCCCTTGGCGCTGATCTTCATGTTCATCTGGACGGTGGTGATGCCCTTGACGGTCTTGATTGTTCCGCTGAATGCGAAATTCATGTCCATGTTGATGCCGGACTCGCTGAGGCTCACCGTGCCGCCGCCGGTGATCTTGCCGGCCGCGTCGACGCTGATCGTGTAATCGCCGCCCAGGTTAGCGGCGAACGCATCGTCGGTGAACGTCCCGGAGACGTCCCAGACGCCGAGCGAAGAGTCACCCTCGGCCGAATAGGTGTAAGACCCGGAGCCGGGCATGCCGGCCGAAACGGTCAACGTCAGACAGAGCGCCGCCAGTGCGGCCAAACCTTGAGATAAAACACGCATGATATGAACCTCCTTTTTGTGAGTCTAAGGATACGCCTCGCAGGTGTGACGCGTCAAGAGCAAACATCTGTTTACATTTTTTCGTTTCGCGGAGGCCGTTATCGGGCGGCCTTTCCCGTGCCCAGCCGTTTCAACGTGGCGTCGGCGGCCTTGGCCACCTGGGGGTCGAGGGTCTGGGTGGCGATCTGGCGCAGCGCGCCCTGGGCCTGTCCGGTGCCGGCGCGGCTGAGGGCGATGACGGCCGAAAGGCTCTCGTGGCGGTCGGCGCCGGTCAGCGCGACCTGCTGCAGGTAGGGCACGGCGACCTGGTCGAAGCGTGCGGACGTTGCGGTCGAGGCGCCGCCGCACTGGCTGGCCCACAGGTCATAACCGGCCAGCCGCGCGGCTGGGGCGGTCTCCTGCTCGATGGCCGGCAGGACGGTCTTGAGGTCGAAGTCCTCCTGCACGATCAGCGCCTGGTACAGCCGGGTGCGCACCTCGGCGTCGCCCTCGCCGGACAGGCGGCCGGCCAGCGCCGTGCCCGCGCCGGGCTGGCTCTCGGTCATGGTCAGGCCCCAGGCCGCCGCCGCGCGCACCGAGGGGTCGGCGTCGCCCGTGTACTCGAGCAGGAGCGGCGCCACCTCGCCTTCGGCGTTAGCCACGCACTCCAGGGCGGCCGCGCGCTGTGCGGGCGCGGTGCCCGAGGCGGCCAGGTAGGAGCGGAAGAAGGACTCGGTGCTGGAGAACGGCTGGCGTCCGAGGCCCATCAGCGCGGCCTCGCGCAGCTCGGGGTCCTCCAGGCTTTGCAGGGCCGCGGCCAACGCGGTGGTCGCGGCCGGAAGCTTCATCGAGCCGAGCGCGAGCGCGGCCTCGGCGCGCGCGGTGGGGTTGCTGTCGTTTTCGGCGAGCACGGCCGCGAGGAGGCCGACCGCCTCCTCGTTTCCGGAGGCGCCCAGGCCGCGCAGCGCCCCCTGCACGACCGTCAGCTCGTCGGCCGCCAGCAGCGCGCGCAGGAGCGACTGGGCTTCGGGCCGGGGGCTGCCCCCCAGCATCTCGGCCAGGCAGGCCCTGAGCCGTACGGAGCCGCGCGCCATCAGGGCCTCGATCGCGGCCCAGGCCTCGTCTGTCGAGCGCCGGGCCAGCTCGCGCGCCAGCGCGCGCAGGGTCTTCTGGGGAAGGGCCTCATCCTGGAGCGCGGCGAACAGCTCCGCGACGCTCTTCTGGCCGAGGAGCGCGGCTTCTGCGTTGCGGTTCTTCGAAAAGGCGCCCATCACGTGCCGGAGCGCCGCGCGCTCCGCCTCGCCCTCAGGCGCGGCCGGCGCGTCCGTTCCGGCACGTGCGAGTGGGGCTGGCGCCGGGCTGCGGCGTGCCGCATCGCGGCTGGGCCGCGCGCTGTGGGAGCCTCCCGCCGGGCCCCGTCCGCCGCAGAGCCAGAAGAGGGCCACCGCCGCCGCCACGCCGCCGGCGGACACCAGGAGCACGCCAGCCCATGCGGGCCGCCGTTTCGCGCTAGGCTTATGCTTGATCATGGTGATGAGCATAGGCCGGTCGCACGGGCCTGTCAAGCGGCCATCTTTCGGCTTGCGGCTGGGCGCGACGGGGCGTAAACTGACAGCACGCTTGGGAAGCGCGGTACCGGTTCACGGAAGGAGGTGTCGTATGAGGACGTTTGATGTACAGACCCATACGCGCGATCAGTTCGTCAACATCACCGACCAGGTGCAGAAGGCGGTGACCGACCTCGGCCTCACCGACGGGGTGGTCACGGTCTTCACGCCGCACACCACGTGCGGACTCACGATCAACGAGAACGAGGATCCGGATGTGGTCGCCGACCTGCTCCGGCAGTTGGACGTTCTGGCGCCTGCGCGGCAGCCGTTCTACGCCCACGCAGGCGGCAATTCGGCGGCGCACATCAAGACCACGCTGGTCGGCTCGTCGGTGCAGCTCATCGTGGCCTACGGCAACATCCAGCTCGGCATGTGGCAGGGCCTCTATCTCTGCGAGTTCGACGGCCCGCGCATCCGGCATGTGTGGGTTCAGTGAGCGGGGCGCGCCCCGTCCGGCCAGCGGTCGGAGGGCGCGAGGCGCGACGGGGCGCGGCACACGGCGGGCCGCCTTCCGGTTCTCGGATGGCGGCCCGCGCAAGGTGAGAGGTCTGGCGGCGAAGCCCTACCGCTTCTTCTCCAGCCCGTGCTCGTTGATGAGGCGCTGGAGTCCGGCCTTCAGGACGAAGTCCTCCGCGACGACCTTGTTGCGCGTCAGCACGTTGCAGGCGTTGCGCAGGCCGATGATGTCGCCCTTGCGGTCCTGCAGCTTCTGCGCGTCAAGGCCGCCCAGCTCCTTCAGGTAGGCCTCCGCGACCTCCACGGTCGGCTTCAGGTAGGTGTCGGCCTTGTCGTAGGCGATGACCTCCAGCAGGCGGTGGAGCGCGGCGACCTTGTTGGCGTCGCCGGGGTTGGCCGACTCAAAGAGGCGGGCGGCGGTCTTCTGGCGCAGCGCGGTCACATCGGCCTCGTTCGCCGCCGGACCGCCGTGGGTGGTGTTGGCGTACCGCGACGGGATCTCACGGATCCAGATGTTGCGGAAACGCATCGGGTTGCCGTGATCCTGGAGGCGCAGCGGCAGCTTGTTCGCGTAGGGTTTGAGGGGCCTGCGCTGGCAGTGCGTGCTCAGCCCTTCGAACTCCCAGTGGTCCTGCACCAGCACGCCGTTGTGGAGCACGGTCACCGAGCCGGGGCGCTTGAGCGTCTCGCCCTCCCACAGGGGCTGGTGGAAGATGATGTCATAGGTCTGCCACTCGCCGGGACGGCGGCAGGCGTTCACGAGCGGCGGGTTCTCGCCGTAGACCGACGCGCACTGGCCGTCCGGGTAGGTGTCGTTCTCGAAGCAGTCCAGGACCTGCACCTCGTGCATGCCCATCAGGAACACGCCGCTGTTGCCGCGGCCCTGGCTGCTGCCCTCGACCTTGGCCGGCGTCGCGAATTCGATGTGGAGCTGGCAGTCGCCGAAAGACTCCTTGGTGCGGATCTCGCCGGTCTTGGGCACGACCTCCATCGCCCCGCCCTCGACGATCTTCCATTTGCACGGCTCGTCCTTGCCCGAGACCCAGGCGTCCAGCGACGAACCGTCAAAGAGCACCACCGCATCGGACGGCGGCCTGTTCGGCATCGCCTGGATCACCGGCGGCCGCGGCCGGTTCATGTCGTGCACCGACCACGCGTGCCGCGCGTCCGGCGTGTCCCCGTACAAACCCGCCAACGCGGCAGTCGCGGCCGCTCCCACAGCCGCCGCCCCGACCCACATTTTGCTCTGCGTCATCGTCACCTGCCTCCTCCGCTTGTAGAGACCGGAACCCGGTCATTTGACGTTATCTTGACATAACGGGGCTGCGGTTGGCGATTCTAAATAGCCAGCATCCCAGGGCGTTTCTAAGTGAACGGTTCTTGCGCTGTATTTTCTAGGCGATGACTTTGAGCTAGACGCAAGCCCCCTTTTTTGCTTACATAGACTGCGCCGTGAAAGAGCCGCGAAGGGCGCGGCCGAGGGCGGTCTTACAAGACGGGGCGGCACAAGATGTTGACGATAAGGAAGATTCGCGGGAGTGAGCTGAAGCG
>JAKJGY010000237.1 GCA_022704145.1 Verrucomicrobiota bacterium | reverse complement strand
ATCACGGCCATAAGAACTTTTATCTGTACCGTGACAGCAACGGCACGTGCGAGTGGCGGCCGATCATCTGGGATGTGGATCTCTCGCACGGCCACAACTGGACCAACGTGCTGTCCTATTTCGATGACACGCTGACGTTCAACAACCCTCTCAACGCGGGTGCCGTGAACGCGCTCTACAGTGTGGTCTATTCGTCGCCCGAGATGTTGCAGATGTGGGTCCGGCGCATGCGGACGCTCATGGACACGCTGATGCAGCCGCCCGGCACTACGGACGGGATACTGGAGACCCGGATGCGCGCGCTCGCCGCGACCGTTGATCCAGATCCTGCGGACCCCTCGCCGTGGACGGACGGCGACCTTGACGCCGCGCGCTGGGGGATCAGCGCGAATTTCATCGCGAACCGTCCGCGGGAGGAGGTCGAGCGTGTGGTGGCGCAATATTTCGGGCCGCGGCGCGCGTTCCTGTTCAACACCGGCGCAAACCGTCCGTCGCTCTATGGGGTTCAGATACCGGTTGCGCCGCAGACCAACGTGGCTGGGATGGTGGTGATCGAAGCGCTCGATTTCAACCCGGCGAGCGGCACGCAGGCACACGAGTACGTGATTTTGCGTAACACGACGGCGCTGGCGGTGGACATCTCCGGCTGGCGGCTTCAAGGGGAGGTCGCGCACACCTTCCAAGGGGGCACGGTCATTCCGGCCGGTTCGGGGCTGGCCTCGGCGAACTACGTCGGGCTGCTGCACGTCGTCAAGGACGCCGCCGCGTTTCGCGCGCGCCCGAGCGGGCCGACCGGAGGGCAGAGGCGTTTTGTCCAGGGCAATTACGCGGGCCAGCTCTCGGCCCGCGGGGGCACGGTGCGGCTCTATGATGACACGGGGCTGCTGATTGCGACCACCAATTACGCGGGCGCGCCCGTGGCCTCGCAGAAGGGGGCGCGTGTCACGGAGATCCAGTATCATCCGGCTGCGCCTACGGCGGCGGAGGCGGCGGCGCTGGTCGGGGTGGTGGCGGATGACTTCGAGTATCTCGAGATCGCCAACATCGGGGCGGGCCCGCTGGTGCTGACGGGGGCCTATTTTTCGCAAGGGGTCGGTTATACGTTTCCCGAGGTCAGCCTTGCGGGCGGGGCGCGTCTGGTGCTGGCCAAGCGGCCGGAGGCGTTCGCCTTGAGGCACGCCTCAGTCTCGGCATACGGCCCGTACGAGGGGAGTCTGGATAATGGCGGCGAGCGGATCGAACTGACCGACGCCTGTGGCGAGAACATCCTGGATTTCACATACGGGGACGGCTGGTATCCGGCTTCGGACGGGAAGGGACGCTCGCTCGTCTTGCGCGACACGAACACGACGCATCAGGCGTTCGGGGCGGCCACGAGCTGGGGCCTGAGCGGCGCGCCTGAAGGCTCGCCTGGCGCGTCGGACGGCTGGCTGGCGCAGGCGTACTTCGGGTGGGACAATTTCCATTTCACGGGGGCCGAGCGCGACGACGCGCAGGTGGCGGGGCCGTTCGCCGATCCGGACGGCGACGGGCGTGTGAACTGGGTCGAGTACGCTCTGGGCAGTGATCCGTGGGTGAGCGACGCCGTGCCGGTGGGGCTGGGCTGGCGGTCGGACGCGGGGCGGCGGCAGGCGGAGCTGCTGTTCCGGCGTCCGGCGCATGCGCTCGACGTGACCTACGAGCTGTTGGCGACCGACGATCTGGCGGTCGGGGTGTGGCAGGTGGTCGGCGGGGCGGTGTTGGAGACCGCGCCGTTGGATGCTGTGAGGGAGTCGGTTTCGTTGCGCGAGCCGGAGGCGGCGGGGACACCCTCCCGTTTCTATCGCTTGCGCCTCATCTACCAGGAGGAATAAGTCATGCGGTCTGAGATGAATCGTCGTCAGTTTGTGCGTGGTGCCGTTGTTGCGGCGGGTTCGGTTGGCGTGTCGCCGAGGGGGGTATGGGCCCAGGAGCCAGGCCGTACGCTCAAGCTCGGTCTGATCGGCTGCGGCTGGTACGGGCTGGTCAACGTCGAGGCGGCTTTCAAGGTGGGCGGGGTCGAGGTCGTGGCGGTCTGCGACGTCGATACGGAACATCTGCGTGAGGCGGCGGACAAGATCGAAAAACGTCAGGGCACCAGGCCGCAGGCCTTTAAACGGTATGAGGAGCTTCTGGCTGTTGCGGGACTCGACGCGGTGATCATCGCGACGCCGCCGCAGTGGCACGCGCTGCAGCTCATCGCGGCGGTGGGGAACAAGCTCGACGTGTATTGTGAGAAGCCGCTTGCTTACGATATCCGTGAGTGCCAGGCGATGGCGGCGGCGGTAAAGGCCAGCGGGCGCATCGTGCAGGTCGGATTCCAGCGGCGGCAGAGTCCTGCCTTTCAGGCGGTCCGCTCCTATCTGCAGGAAGGCAAGGCCGGGCGGATCGTCTGTGCCGAGGCCACGATCAACTATACGGCGGGGTGTAAGGATCCTGCGCCGCAGACGCCGCCTGCGAGTCTGGACTGGGACCTCTGGTGCGGGCCTGCGCCGCTGATCCCCTATAGCGAACAGGTGGGGCACAAGAACTGGCGACTGGAGCAGACTACGGGGCACGGCCATCTGGTGGACTGGGGCATCCACCTGATCGACGCGGCGCGAATGATCCTGGGCGCGGGGGAGCCGGTGGGCGTGAGCGCGTCGGGCGGGCTCTACGGGCTGAGCGGCAAGATCACGACGCCCGATGTGCTCACCGCGCATTTTGAGTTTCCCTCCTGCCCTCTGACCTGGCGTCACCGGATCTGGGGGGCCGAGGAGTATACGCCTGAGGTCTCGAACGGGCTGACGTTCTTCGGCGAGCGTGAGACCGTGTTCGTGACCGATGACCGTTGGGTGGTGATTCCCAAAGGCAAGGGTGCCGAGCGGCAGGTGAACCAGGCCAAGGCGGACGCCGGCAAGCTACACATGGCCGAATTTCTGGAGGCGGTGCGGACGCGGCGGCAGCCGGGCTGCCTGATCGAGGAGGGCGCGCGGTCGACCGTGGCGGTCAAGCTGGCGATGATCGCCTACGAGACGGGGTCGAAGGTGGTGTGGGATCCGGTGGCCCAGCGGACGGTGGGTAACGCGGCTGCGGAGGCTATGCTGAAACGCGCATACCGGGGGCCTTGGCGGCACCCGTACGAAGGGTAACGGATGGCCGGTGACCCGAAACAGGGCTGGGCCCTCCCTGCGGCGCTGACGATCAACCAGCAGTTCCTCGCCGCGCTGGTGGTGGCCAACGTGCTGGTCATGTTGGGCGCGGGCGTCCTGTTCTACTCAGGGCAAAAGCGTGCGCTCCTGTCCGGCATTGATCAGAAGCTCACGGCTGTGGCCATGCTTTCGCGTCAGCAGCTCCCGGAGGATTACCATGATCGGATCACGGACGCCTCGTCGGTCAGCGGCGAGGCTTTCCGCGCCCAGGTGGAGCGGAACAACCGGATCTGTGAGCAGCTCGGGCTCGAATACATCTGGAGCTTGATGGAAACGGAGGGCGGACGGATCGTCTTTACGAGTGCGACCTCACCTGACAAGTCCGCAGGGGCGGGTCACGCGCTCTTCTTCGAGCCGCACACCAACCCTGAGCGTTACACCAGCACCTTTGAGACGATGCGTACGACCTATGCGTCCAACCGCGACAAGTGGGGGGACATCCGTATGGCGCTGGTGCCCTTCCGCGATGCGAAAGGGCGCAAGTACCTGTTCGGAGCGAGCGTCAACCTGGCTGAAGTGAGGCGGCAGTTGAGGCTCGGTGTCGCGCGGTCAGTCCTTGTGGGTGTGGGCGGTTTCGTCCTGAGTATGGGGCTTGGCCTGTGGGTCTCACGCCGGGTGAGCCAGCCGCTCAGCAAGCTGGCGGCGACCGTCCGGGCGGTCGCGAAGGGGCAAGAAGGACTGGAGGCTGACGAGCGGGGCAGTTATGAGCAGGCGGTCCTGGCGCGCTCGTTCAACCAGATGAACCGCGCGCTACAAGGACGGATCAGTACGATGCGCGCGTCACAGTCGCAACTGATTGACCGTTATGATTGCGAGAGGCGGCAGATCGAGGGCTCGCTCCAGATGAGCGAGCAGCGGTATCGGGGACTGCTCGATTTCGCGGTCGACGGGATCCTGATCGGCGATCCGGCCGGCGTGATCACCGACGCCAATCTGCGAATGCTGCAACTGCTGGGTCTTGAGCGTGAAGCGGTGCTTGGCAAGCACATTCGCGAGATGCCTTTCACTGAGGAGAGCATGCGGCGCAGCCCGTTCCGGTTCGACCTGCTGCTGCTGGGCGAGACGGTGATCAGCGAGCGGACGATCCGGCGGGTCGACGGCAGCGAGGTCGATGTCGAGATGCACACGAAAATGATGCCCGATGGCTCGTACCAGTCGATCTACCATGACATCACCGCGCGCAAACGGGCACAGTACCTGTTGGAGTCATGGAATGCCGAGCTGGAGCGGCGGGTTGTGGAGCGCACGGTCGAGGTGGAGAACTATGCGCGCCAACTGAAAGAGTTGACCGGGCGTCTGATCCGGGCGGAGGAGGACGAGCGCCGACGGCTCAGCGACATCCTGCATGAAGATCTGCAGCAGACGTTATTTGCCGCGCGAATCACGCTGACGGCGGTGCGGCAGGGCGCGCGCGGCACGGTGATGAAAGAACAGTTGGCGCGGGTGGACGAGATCCTGCAGAAATCGGCGAACGTGACGCGCTCGTTGGTGCAGGAGATCGCGGTGCCGGCCGTCCGAGAGGGGACGGTCGCGACGGCCGTCTCCTGGCTGGCCCAGCAGATGCGGGAACGCTTTGGGCTGGAGGTCAGCCTGAAGGTGGCGGAGGGTGTTCCGCGTGTCAGCGAGAGCGTTTACCTGTGTCTCTACCGGGTGGTCCAGGAACTGCTGTTCAATGTGGTCAAGTATGCCGGGGTGAGTGCGGCGTCTGTCACTGTCGAGAGGACGGCCGAGGGGGCTGTCCGCGTGACGGTCGCGGATCGCGGCTGCGGTTTCTCGGCGACACATTTGCGCCATGTCCTCAAGAACGGGGCCGGCACGGGGCTGTTCGGTATCCGGCAGCGGCTTGAGGGGCTGGGCGGCAGCGTCCGGTATGTGAGCGCCGAAGGCGAGGGGACGACCGTGTTGCTGACGGTGCCGCCCGCTGGTTGTTCGGATGAGGTTTCCTCTGGCTGAACGGCCGCTGCTCTGGCACACTGTTGCGCCTATGCCGAACACCATCCTTTTTGATTTGGACGGGACGCTGATCGATTCGCGTGCGGACATCGCCTGTGCGGTTAATCTGACGCGTCGGGATTTCGGGTTGGCCCCCAAGACGGAGGCGGAGGTGGTGGCCTGTGTGGGGGAGGGTGTGCGTGCCCTGATCGAGCGGGTCTCCCCGGAACGCCCCGAGATATGGGACGCGATGCTGGAGCGTCAGCGCGAGCATTACCGCACGCACTGTCTGGATCGTACCACGCTCTATCCGGGTGTCGCCCGCGCGCTTTCCGTGCTGTGTGACGCTGGCTGGCGCTTAGGTGTGGTCACGAACAAGCCCGG
>JAKJGY010000046.1 GCA_022704145.1 Verrucomicrobiota bacterium | reverse complement strand
CATCCTTCGTCATCTCCATCGCCCCATTTTCGGTGTCGTTTCATTTGAGGCAACCTGAAAGTCGCGCTCCCCGAACCATTTTTGTTTCGGTGTCATGAATTGTGAGGCAACGCGCCCAGACGCGCCTGCGCGTTTTTCCCTTTATGCGTCCCGCAGGCTTCGCTATGCTGATACCCATTTCCACGCCCCTGTAGCTCAGTCGGATAGAGCAACGGATTTCTAATCCGTGGGTCGCAGGTTCAAGTCCTGCCAGGGGCGCCATGCGCGGAACGCCCAATATTGCCGGTGTTCTTCTAGCCACCCACGCGGACGGAACCCGCCTTTCACGTTGAATCCGTTCGCGGTTACCGGTAAGCTAGCCGTCCATGAGCACCTTTCTCCGTTTCGACAGCGTCGGTGGCGCCAGCGGCGATATGATCCTTTCAGCCTTGGTGGCGCTCGGCGCCGATCTTGCCGCGATCGAGACCACGATCAACGCCTTCTTCCCCGAGACTATACGGCTCGCGTCCGAACCGGCCTCAGGCTCGGGCCTTCACGGCCTTCGCGTCACCGTGCGCCTGCGCGGCGATCATGCCCCGCATACCCACCCGACTGAAGAGTGGCCTGACGCCTTACCGCACGGAGCGCACACCCACACCCACGGCCACGGCCACACCCACGGCCACCACACCCACACCCATGGCCACGGCCACACCCATGGCCACACCCCTGTGACGGACGGCCCTGAGGCGCAGGTCGGACACCCCCCGCACCCTGCCCACCGCGGCCTGCATGAGATCGACGGCCTCCTCCTCGCCGCCCCGCTCCCGGAGCGTGCGCGGACGCTGGCCCGGGCTACCTTCCGGCGACTGGCTGAGGCCGAGGCCAAGATCCACAACAAGCTTCCCGAATCCGTCCATTTTCATGAGGTGGGCGCCTGGGACTCGGTGGCGGATGTGGTGGGCGCCTGCCTCGCGCTTGAGCAGCTCGGCGTCGAGGGGGTCGCGTGCGGCCCCCTGCCCTCAGGCGTCGGCACGCTCCGCTGCGCCCACGGCGAGATGCCCAATCCGGCTCCGGCCACTTTGGAGCTGCTGGCCGGCATGTGCGTGATCCAGACCGACGAGGCGGCCGAGCTGGTGACCCCCACCGGCGCCGCCCTGCTGCGGACCTGGACGCTGGACACGCCGCAGCCCCCTGCCGCCGGCCGCCCCGTCCGCAGCGCCTACGGGTTCGGCACGCGCACGCTCGCCGGCCGCCCGAACGTCCTGCGGGTGACGCTCTACACCTCCGCCTGCCCGACCGAAACGGAGTCCGACGGCCTGGACCGGCTAGAGGTCCTGGAGGCCAACCTGGACGACTGCAACCCCGAATGGCTCGGCGCGCTCACCGCTGAGCTGCTGGAGCGCGGGGCGCTGGACGTCTGGCAGACGCCCGCACTGATGAAGAAGGGGCGCCCCGGCACGCTCCTGGGCGTGCTGGCCCGCCCGTCAGAGGCCGCCGCGCTGCGCGCCCATATCTTTCGCGCCACCACGACCTTCGGCGTCCGCACCCACACCGTCCGCCGCGAGGCGCTCGACCGGCAAACCGTCAGCACGCCCACCCCGTGGGGCGAGGTCGCGGTGAAGGTCGGCTCGCGCAAAGGCGTGCCGCTGACCGCCTCGCCGGAGCACGAGTCCTGCGCCGCGCTGGCCCGCCGCCACGGTCTGACGACACGCGAGGTGTACGAGGCCGCGCGCGCCGCCTATTTCTCGTCGACCGTCTCGTCGCGCTGATAGATCGGCAACTGCCGGTAGGGCACGGTGAACGCGAGCACGACCATCGCCGTCTGATAGTAGCGGTCCTGCTCGTTACGGTCCCAGTACCCCTCCTCCTTCTGCTTCGGCACCCACGTGTCGTACATCCAGCGCGAGAACACCTGCCACTCGTTACCGCCCAACTGGAACAGCCCCTGGGCCGTATAGTAAAGCCCGTAAAAACAGTACTGCTGCTTCGGAAGCTCCTCATACTTCTGCATCAGGAAGCGCGAGGCCCGCCCCACCGCCTCATGCCCGTGCTCACCGCACAGGGACAGGCAGAGGATTCCCGCCCCCGTAAGCGTCACGGCATGGCCCTGACGGTCGGTATAGCCGAAACAGCCCTGGTTCTGGTCGTGCCGCCGCAGGATATACTCGACCGCGCTCTTGATCGCCTCGGGAGGGACCTGCGCCCCGTTCAGACGGGCCGAACGCAGCGCCATCAGCGCCCAGCCGCTACAGGAGAAGTCGCTGTCGCGCGAGTCCGGCTGGTAGCGCCACCCGCCCCGGTTGTTCTCGTCCTTGGCGATCTTTTGCGCGTCCAGGATGATCTTCAGCGCACGTGGCAGCGACTGGTCGATCTTGGCCTGCAGCTCAGGCCGCACCATGCCGGACACCTCGGAGAGGAAAAGCGTCGCGATACAGTGCGAATACATCTTGCCCTCGTTGCCGCCCAGATAGCCGTCGGCACGCTGGATCTCGACAAGCTTGGACACCACGCGCTCGACCACCGCCCCGTAAGGCTCGGTCCCGGGCATGTGTCCGCGCGCCAGGAAGGCCATGCCGCAGAGCGCCCAGATGCCGGAGGTGTTCTGCGCCTGACCGCTGCCGAACGAGCCGTCCGGCAACTGGCCGCGGGCGATCCACGCCAGCCCGCGCCCGACCGCCTGGTCGACCTCCGCCTCGGTCACCTGCGCCTCCTGGCCCCGCGCCGCCACCGCCCACATCAGAGCCGCCGCCCACAGATACGCATTCGACTTCTTCACTGCCCCCCCCCTCCCTCTACCCCGCAGGCCCTTAATCATAACGCGCCGCCCAACCGGCTTCAACCCGAATCGCGCGCCTGTCGCCGAACGCCACTTGGCCCTTGCTTCCAGGCGCGGTTCCGCTACACTTTCCGCCCGTCGCGCACGAATCCACGGGCGCGCCCCTCTCCTTTCACACCTATGGCGTTAATCACCCTTCGCGAAGTCAGCGTCCAGTACGGCGGGCCACCGGTACTGGATCGCGTCAGCCTCAGCATCGAGCCCGGCGAGCGCGCCTGCGTCACGGGGCGTAACGGCGAGGGGAAATCCACCCTGCTCAGACTTGTCGCGGGCACCCTCCAGCCCGACTCGGGCGAGATCGTCCGCCAGCCTGACCTGCGCGTGGCGTTCCTCACTCAGGACGTTCCCGGCGACCTCGCCGGCACCGTCTCCGACATCGTGGACCGCGGCCTCGACACCAGCTCGCACGACACCCACCACGCGGGCGCGGCCCCCTTCCTGACCCAGCTCGGCCTCGACGGCGAGGCCGCCTTCAACACGCTATCCGGCGGCATGCGCCGCCGCGTGCTGCTGGCGCGCGCCCTGGCCTGCGACCCGCACATCCTGCTCCTCGACGAGCCCACCAACCACCTCGACATCGCCTCGATCGAATGGCTCGAGTCTTACCTCCAGAAAAGCCGCTGCGCCTGCCTCTTCGTGACCCATGACCGCGCCTTCCTGAAGCGCGTCGCGAACCATGTCCTGGATCTCGACCGCGGCCAACTGGCGGGGTGGAGCTGCGACTACGCCTCGTTCCTGCAGCGTAAGGCGGACCTGCTCAGCGACGAGGCGGTCTTCTGGGAGCGCAAAAGCAAACGCCTGGCCCAGGAGGAGGAGTGGATCCGCCGCGGCGTCAAAGCGCGCACCACCCGGAACGAGGGGCGTGTCGCCGCCTTGCTCAAGCTGCGCGAGGAGTTCCGACAGCGCCGCACCCAGTCGGGCGTGAGCCGCCTGCAGCTCGACGCCGGCGAGTCCTCCGGCGAGCAGGTGCTCAAGATCCGTGACGTCCACTTCGCCTATCCCGGCGCGCCGGAGCTGATCAGCGGGTTCACCGCCACCGTCCTGCGTGGCGAGCGCGTGGGCATCATCGGCCCCAACGGCTCAGGCAAGACCACCTTGCTCAACCTGCTCTGCGGCCGCCTCACGCCGACCTCCGGCACCGTCAGCGCGGGCGCGCGCGTGCAGCTCGCCTTCTTCGACCAGCTCCGCGCCCAGCTCGACCTCGAGGCTACCGTGCTGCGTAACGTGGCCGACGACCGCGAGGAGGTCGTCATCGGAGGCGTGCGCAAACACGTCTACGGGTATCTGGGCGACTTCCTGTTCTCGCCCGACCGCGCGCGCACCCCCGTCAAGGCGCTCTCCGGCGGCGAACGTGCGCGGCTGCTGCTGGCCAAGCTCTTCCTCCAGCCCGGCAACCTGCTGGTGATGGACGAGCCGACCAACGACCTCGACGTCGAGACGCTCGAGCTGCTCGAGGAACAGCTCCTGGCCTACTCAGGCACCTTGCTGCTCGTCAGCCACGACCGCACCTTCCTCGACCAGGTCGTGACGAGCACGTTCGTGCTCGAGGGCGAAGGACGCGTGGCGCTCTATCCGGGAGGTTACGCCGACTGGCTGCGGCAGCGTCCGGTAGCGGCCCCGGCCGGCGCGGAGGCGCCCGTCACGCCGCGCCCGGTAGCGGCCCCCCGGCGCAACCCGTCCCGGCTGAGCTTTAAGGAGCAGCGCGACCGTCAGGAACTCCCGGAGCGGATCGAGCGTCTCGAACAGGAGATCGCCGCGCTGCACGCGACCCTGTGCGACACCTCCCTCTACCTGAAATCGCCTGCTCTGGCGGAGGCCGCCAAGCAGCGCCTCCCGCAGGCGGAGGCCGCGCTTGAAGAGGCGTTCGGCCGTTGGGCCGAACTCGAGGAGCGCGCGACCCGTGCGCTCTGACGCAATGCTCCCATGCCCGCTTGACTCCCGCATGCCGTTCCTGCATGATACGCGCCGCGAACACGGTGGGCCGCCCCATTTACCCCACGTCCGCTCTCAACAGGCCCCACGAGGGAAGGTTGTTCCTGATGACTAAGGATTCAGAAGGTGTCCTGACGCTGACGCTCCGCATGTCCTGGGGCTGGCTGGCCGCGCTGGCCTGCCTGTTGGTCGCGCCTTGGCTTTTCGTGCTCATCGGCGCTCGCCAACATCACCCCGTGGCCTGCGACCTGCCCCTCTCCAGCTCCGCGACCACGAACCGCATCCTCCGTGCCCGCGGCGGCCCCTGGGGCGATCTTCGCATCACCCGCATCGTCACCGAGCCGCCGGTCGAGTCGCTGGCCGGCTACCTGGTCTACCCCCGTCCGACCTGGCACTTCAAGGGCTACACCGCCGATGACCTGCGCAACCTGCTGCTCTCGGCCGGGCTCTCGCAACCCCAGCAGGCCGAACTCCTTGCCACCGCCACCTTTGGCCCAGCCCAGCAAGGGTTTGTCGCGCACCCCTCCGACACGTTGCTCCGCGCGCTGCGCCCGGACTCGCGCGCCATCCTGTACGGCGCGCTTTCGCTCTTTCCCGAGAACGTGTTCCAGCATGAGCCGTTCCGCTTCCGTGCCGACCTGGAGTCCGAATGGTTCGAGGCCAGCGGCGTCCCCGAGAGTACTGTGGAGAAAGTCCGCCAACTGACGTACCGCCGCGGCAAGACCCTGCTCTTTTCCGACCCCCACCTGATCCTGCCCGGACTCCCCTCCGACCAGGAGCGCGTGCGGCTGCTCAAGGCGCTCGCGCGACAGTCGACGCTCCTGATCCATCTTCGCATCACCGAGCACACCGATGTGGACGCCCTCGTCAGCTACTGGTCCGCACGCGGCAGCCGCGCCAAGGATATCCGCCCTCTGCTCGACTCGATCGCGCGGAGCCGCACCGCAATCGACCTCGACATCGCGCACCTCCTGCCGCGTTTCGCGCGCAAGCGGCTCTACACCTATCCCAGCGCCGACGGCGACCGCGGCGAGCTGATCTACGACTGCCACTGGAACTCGATGAATTTCTGGAACGATCCGCCCGTGGAGGCTTTCGCCGACGGCGCCACAGTCATCCGCACGCTCGAGAGCGACTATGACGTGGTGCTGGGCGACTTCCAGTTTGGCGATATCGTGCTCTTCATGAAATCCGAGACCCAGGCCATCCACTCCGCCGTCTATATCGCCGACGACATCGTCTTTACGAAAAACGGCCCGAGCCCGCACTCGCCCTGGATCCTGATGCAGTTGGACACGCTCGTCTCGCATTACGAGACCAACATCGACCTCACCCTCAAAGGGTATCGCATGCGGCGGCGCTAAGCCGCCGGGCCGTTCCCGCCCGCTTGCGCGTCAGGGCGCACGGCCCTGACCGCCGCCGACCTCGGAAAGCGAGCGCAACACCCGCACGCCCGGAAGGCGCAGCTCCGCCGAAACCCAGCCGTTCGTCCACGCCGTGCCCGGCTCGAAGCGCGAGGCCACCGGATGCAGGTCGTCGGCCGTGCCGGCCAGCCGGTCCGGACCACACGAGTAGAGCGTCGGATAGCCAGTCTCGGCCGGCTTGTAGGCATACGGGGTGCCCCAAGGATCAGACCGCAAGAGGCTGACGTACGGCCCGTCCCACTTGGGCACCTGCGGATCGCGCACCAGCGCCGCCAGCCCTTGCGCCTCAGTCGGATACGCGCCCACGTGAAACCGGTAACGGCCCAGCGCCTCGGCCAAGGCGTCGAGATGCCGCAGAGCCCGCGACTGCGGCGCCTCGGCCCGCCTCACCACCGCACGGTCGGAGGCCGAGAACAGCGACGCGCCGATCAAGGTCAGCAGCACGATCACGCCGAAATAGAACGTGGGGTTGCGAAACGCCGTCAGCGCGGGGCCCGCGCGCAGCTCCGCCTTCTTGTGCTCGCACTCGCGCCGGATCGCCTCCAGCGCGCGACGCCGGGCCAGCCGCGGGTTCGGCACACGCATCTGCGGCACCACCATCACCCGGCCGCATCCCGGACAATGCGGCTCTGGCTCGCCGGCCAGCGCCTTTTTGCAATAGGGGCAGCGATAGCCCATCCGAGCCTCACGGATCCAGGTTCGTCAACGCCAGCGAGTCCAGGTCGATACGCCGGTAGTAACAGTTCCGCGGCTCGCCGCGGCTGTTCTTCGTGTGACAGATCGCGCCGCGCCGCGGCCGCACGATGTAGAGCAGCGAGTTCTGCTCGCAGTTCACGCGGGCCTCCAGCAGATCAAAGGTCTCGCCCGAGGACTTGCCCTTCTCCCAAAGCACGTTGCGCGAGGTGCTCCAGAGGATAAGCGTACGCTCCGCGAAAGCCCGTCGCATCGCCAGCTCGTTCGTGTAGGCGACCAATATCACCTCGTGGGTGTCGGCATGCTGCACCGCCACCGGAATCGCGTCACGACAGGTCTCGGCGATCTTCGCGATCTTCGCGAAATCCAGCTTCAGCTCATTGCCTTCCTCTAACTCTTTGCTCATGTCTGCCTCCGTTAATAACACCCTACGAGACGCTCAGTACTTCAACTGGCTGTTGCCGATATACTCCCTCAGGATGGAGTCGCCCGGAACCACGTCAGGCGCCAGCGACGAGAAATTGTGCAGGATACCGGAGAGGCGGCGCGCCTCGATATACGCCTCGTCCCACGGCTTGATCTGGTTCAGCAGCGGCGCGGCCATCGGCTTCAAGACCGCCAGCTCGTAGTCGAGCGCCGAGTTGAAGACCGCGTCCGCCAGATGCTGGAACGGGTAGATCCAGCGCCGCTCGCCGCGCATCACCGACTTCCACATGCGCAGCGTGTGGATCGCGGGGCGCCCCCGGAACTGGTGGTCGCGCACGATCCGCCGGATGATCCGGGTGTCGTTGGTCGAGATACGGTTGCTGCTGTCGACGCCCAACTGCGTGAGCGCGTTGATGTAGATCAGAAACTTCGACTCGCGCGGGACATCCGCCGTCAGCCGCGGATTCAGGCTGTGTATCCCCTCCATCACGATCACACCCTCGGCCGGCAGGCGCGTCTCGTCCTCCTGATCGTAACCGCTCTTCGTCCTGAAGTCGAACGCGCGCATCCGGACCGCCTCGCCGCGCAGCAGCGCCAGCAGGTCGGCGTTCAGACGCGCCAGATCCATCGACTCGATGTGCTCGTAGTCCAGCTTGCCGTCCGCGTCGCGGGGATTCAGCTCATCCCCGACGAAATAGTTGTCGGTCGAAAGCAGGAGCGGCTTGCAGCCGTTGACCCGCAGGTGCGTCACCAGCCGCTTGGAGAACGTGGTCTTGCCAGCCGAGGACGGCCCCGCCACCAGCACCAGCCGGACCGGGCTCTCGCGCGCGGTGATCTGATCCGCGATCCGCCCGAGCTTCTTGTCGTGCAACGCCTCGATCGTATGGATGAAGTCGTCGGAACGCTTCTCAAGAACCGCCTGGTTCAGTTGCCCGACCGTCGTGATGCCGACGATACGCCCCCACTCTATGTGCTCACGGTAGACCTCGAACAGATACTCGAACGGCGGCAGCGGGGCCAGCTCGCGCGGCTTGGCCGACGAGGGCACGTTGAGCACAAAGCCCTCCGCATGCGGGATCAGCTCGAACAGCTCAAGCACGCCGGTGCGCGCGACGAGCGAATCCTGGCTGATCTCCAGAAAGTCACCGCACCGCGTCAGCCAGACGACCGGCGGGTTACGGTGCGCCAGCAGGTTGAGCTTGTCCGTCTGACCGGTCTGCTCGAACAGCCGCACCGCCGACTCATACGAGGCTGTCTCGGTGGTGATCGGCAGGTCCTGCCGCACCGTCGCCAGCATGGCCTCCTTCAGCAGCCCGACCTGGCGCGCCAGCGCCTCAGCCCCCACATCCGGCCACGCGACCGTACAGTACAAGCCTGCGCCGACGGAGTTCCTCACCCGGCATTCACACCCCGGAAACAGCTCATGTGCGGTCTTGGCCATTAGGAAACAGACCGACGTGCGGTAGATGGCCCAGCCGCGCTCATCCATAATCGTCAGCGGCTCGAGGCTCGCATCCGTAATCAGGGGGACATACAGGGAGGAGACCATGTTGTTGGCCACCGCCCCCAGCACGGGATGCCCGTTGGCGGCGACCGACGGCAACAATTCGCTGATGCGCGTCCCTGCGGACACCACCCGCGGAGCCTGGCCCTTCACCGTCACGGTCACCACATGCATCCCGTCCCTCCTCCCCGCGCCCCGCCGCGTGTCAGTCCGCGCCCCCTTCGGTGGCGGTGGCGGAACCTGCCGCCGCCTCCTCATCCTGACCGCCCGCATACAGGTCGAACACCACCAGCCGGCACTCGATAGGCCCGTTGAAAAAGGGGATGCGCTTCGCCGAGCGCAACCCGATCTTGCGCGAAAGCTCCATGTTGCCCGTCAGCACGCAGCCCGTATACCCGGTGCACTTCTTCTTAAAGAAATCGCCGATCCGCCCATACAAAGCCTCAAGGTCCTGCCCCTCGCCCATGCGCTCGCCATACTCCGGGTTCAGGAAGACCACGCCCGGGGCCGCAGGCAGGCGTGTGGCCGCAAAATCGCACTCGCCGAACGTAATATATTCGGACACCCCTGCCGCGATCGCGTTCAGCCGCGCGGTCTCCACAGCCTCCGGGTCGAGATCCGTCGCTACGATTGGCGGCATCCCCTCGCGCCGCTCCTGCGCACGCGCGACAGCCACCATCTCCTTCCAGATCTGCTCCGGAGATGCGCCGAACCGCTGTCTCACGCTCGTTCCCGCGCTCTCGCCGGGGATCGTGATACGGTACCCTTTGAGCGCCATGAAACCGAAATGGCTCTTAAAGCTGCCGGGCGCACGATTGAGCGCCAGCAGCGCCGCCTCGATCGCAGGCGTGCCGCTGCCGCACATCGGCGCGACGAACGGCGAGCTGGCATCCCAACCGGAGGCCAGCACGCAGCCAGCCGCGAGCGTCTCCTGCATCGGGGCTTTCCACGGCAGCTTACGGTACCCGCGGCGCGAAAGCGGCTCGGCCGTCGTATCCAGGTAGACGGTCAGCTCGTCGCCTTCCCAATAGATGAAGACCGACGCGCCAAAATAGTCGCGGCCGGAATCCGGACGCCCCCCGCATTTGGCCCGCATACGGTCGGCGATCGCGTCCTTGGCCTTCAGCGAGGGCATCCGGGTGTCGCGGATAGTGTCGTTGAACACCACCGTGTTGACCGTGAAATACCCGTCCGGCTCAAAGTAGTTCTCCCACTCGATCGACAGCACGTCCTCGTAGAACTCGCGCAAATCCCTGCAGCGCGAACGCAAGAGCGGCGCGAGCACCCGGTGCGCGGTGCGCAGCCGGAGGTTGAGCGCCATCATGTCGCGCATGTTCCCGCGCACCGCGACCATCGTGTCGGTCGCGGACTCGATCGCATACCCCATGCGCTGCAGCTCGCCTGCGGCCTGCGAGGCCAGCCCGCGGGCGCACGATACGATCAGGGGGTAAGTGTCTTTCCAAAAGTTCATAGTCTGGGCGTTTTCTGTCAGCGGCGTTATAGCATAATCGCACCGCAGGCGCAGCAGATAAAAATGAAACCGCAGGGAGGCGCCCCTCCCCGCGGCTCTGAAACAGGAGCTGCGGGGCGCCGCCGTCTGGCCTCCGGCACAGGCCGCTCGGCCCGCACCGCCACCCGGCGGAACCCCACCCCCCACGGTCCGCTAGAACTCCCAGCCTTTGCGGATATGCGGGCGCACAAGCGCGTTGGCCGCGGCGCTGCCGGCGAACATCTGCTTGCCGCTGTTCCAAGTCAGCTTGCCCGGGATCTGCTGGGCGATACATCCGACCAGCATGCCCTCCATCATCGGAACTGATACCCCGACATCGGAGAAGGCCTTGCCCTCGCCCTTACAGGCGTTGACAAACTCGATGTACTGGCCGCCCTTGCAGCAGCGCTCAATCGCCTGCGGGATGCCCAGCAACGCCTCGTGCTTGGTCGTGGCCTTCATCTTCTCCTCGCCCTTGAGCGCGACGTACGCCTCCTGGCCGTAGTCATTGGTGCTGACCATCATGCCCTTGTCGCCGATGATCAGGCAGCCGGTCTTCGGCACCTCACCCAGCGAGGCGACGACCTGCGGCATCTTGTCCGCCGAAGGCTTCAGGTTGCCGTCGTACCAGAACAGGTTGACCGCCGGCAGGCCCTTGCGCGCGGCGTAGACCAGCTTCACGATGCTCTTGGACGGATAGGTCTCGTCGTTCTTGCCGTCGATCTGGATGCACTCGGCCGTCTCGACCGCGCCGAGGTGGAGCCCGCGGAACGGCAGGTTCATCGTGTGGCAGGCCATGTCGCCGAAAGCGCCCGTCCCGAAGTCGAAGAACCCGCGCCACTTGAAGGTGTGATAGACGCCCGCCTTGAAGGGGCGGTCCGGCGCCGTACCCAGCCAACTGTCCCAGTCGAGACCCGCAGGCACCGGATCGGAGCCCTCGGGACGCGCGATGCCCTGCGGCCACACGGGCCGGTTCGTCCACACGTGCACCTCGGTGACGTTGCCGAGCACGCCCGAGTGCAGGATCTCGACGTTACGGCGGAAGCCGTCGCCGGAGCTGCCCTGGTTGCCCATCTGCGTCACCACACCACAGCTCTTGGCGACCTTCTCAAAATATTGCGCCTCCCAGATCGTGCGGACCAGCGGCTTCTGCACATACGCATGGCAGCCCAGCTTCATCGCGCGGATCGCGGCCGGCGCGTGCGTGTGGTCAGGCGTGGACACGGTGACCGCATCCAGGTTCTTGCACTCGTCGAGCATCTTGCGGTAGTCGCTGTAGCACTTGACCTGCGACGCTTTGCCGCCCTTCTTCTCGATCTCGGCCAAGGCCTTGTCAACCGGCCCCCGGTCCACGTCGCACAGCGCCACGATGTTCTCGCCGTTCTCGAACATCGGCATCCAGTCCGACCAGCCCTTGCCGCCCACACCGATCACGCCGATATTGAGCTTCTCGCCCGGCTTGCGGAACTTCGGAACCACGCCCGAGCCCTTGGGGAACAGCCCCGCACCCGACGCGTTGGCCACACCCATAGAGGCGGCCACACAGGCGCCCCCCTTAATGAAATCACGACGGTTAAACTGCACCTTGACACCCTTTCCTTTCTTCGGTAGACCCGCCCTGCGGCGCGGTACGCCGCAGGGCCTCACAAAGCTTCGTCACAGCCGGACACGTCTCTTATTTCTGCCCCCACGCCTTGCCCGGAAGCGGCGCCTGGTTATCGCCGAACTCCGGCATCGCCACGTCGCCGGCCTCGAAGTCCTGCCACGTCGGCTTGCACGCGAGGTTGTAATACGGCGAGTTGGCGTTCTCGAGAATATCCGACATGCGGATGGTCTGGCCCGTGTAGGCCGAGATGCGGCCGATCACGGCGCAGGCCGTCGACATCGCCACGCTCTCGCCCTCGTTCATCATCGGGATCTCGCCCAGGACGCTGCGCAGCAGGTGCTCGTGCTCGATCACATACGGGTTGCCGTCCTTGATCGTGTACACGTTGCCGTTCAGCTCGTACTTGTCCCCGCCCAGCGCCAACGCCTCGCCGCCCACCTTCTGGATCTTGCCGCCGCCGGAGATCTCAAACTGCTCCGTGCGCAGGCGCTCGCCGACAAACCCGCTCGTCCCGCCGATCTGGCGGCACTGGCTGTGGATGTGCACGCCGTCGCCGTAGTCGAAGTCCACGCCGAAGAAGTCATACTGGTTGCCCGAAACGCGGCGCGTGCGCGCGCCGAACGCGCCGGCCGTGCGCGGGTAACGCCCGATGAACCAGTTCGCGACGTCGAGGTTGTGGACGTGCTGCTCCACAATGTGGTCGCCCGAAAGCTCCGTCCAGTTCACCCAGTTGCTGCACAGGTAGGCGTCGTTCTTCATGCCGTCGCCGCGCGCGCGCACCCACGGCACCGTGCCGTTCCAGTACACCGCGCCGCCCAGCACCTGCCCGACCTTGCCCTGCTGGATGGCGAGCGCCTGCTGCAGATAGCCCTTCTGATGGCGGCGCTGCGTGCCGGCCACGAGCGCCAGCTTCTTCTCCTTCGCCAGCTTCGCGGCGGCCAGGAACTGCCGCACGCCGGGCCCGTCCACAGCCACCGGCTTCTCGGCGAAGACGTGCTTGCCCGCCTTGATCGCCGCCTCGACGTGGATCGGACGGAAGTTCGGCGGCGTGGCCGTCACGATGATCTCGCAGTCGCTGGCCACCACGCTCTTGTAACCGTTCGCGCCGCCGAACGCCATCTTCTCGTCGCAGCCGAACTTCTTGGCGGCGCCCTTCGCCTTGTCCTCAAAAAAGTCGCACACCGCCACCAGCTTGACGTCGTGCTTGAGGTTCTTGGCCGCCTCGATGATCTGCGCCATCGCCCCGCTGCAGCGGCCGCCCGCGCCGATCATACCGACCTTGAACACCCGGCCCGCGCCCTGCGCGCGCAGCACGCTGGGGGCCGCCGCCATCATCGCACCGAAAACCGCCGAACCCTTCACGAACTCTCTCCGATTCATCTCGCTCTCCCTTTTTTTCCGCGCGCCCGCGACTCACTCACGCACGCACTATTAGAACTGAAACGCACAGACACTCACGAACATCACTTACGCCATCGCCCACTGCTCGCGCAGCAGCCGCACCATGTTGAGGATCAGCCGTGTCCGCTCCTCCTGCGGCAGCCCCTTCTTGGGATCCTCAGGGTTCTTGGGCCAGCCGCCCTCGAAGCTGACGGCACCGCGGTATCCGAGGAGCTTGAGCCCTCTGAACCCGTCCACATAGACATCCTCCGGATGCACGCCGGGAATGATCCGCTCTTTCAGCCCGGCGATATGCACGTGCGTCAACAGCTTGCCCGCACAGAGGAACGCGCCCATGAAGCTCGTCTCCTCCAACTGCATGTGCCAGAAATCGCCCATCACCGAAGCGCCGGGGCCGATGTCGGCCGCAATCCGCGCGCCGTCGGCCACCTGACGCAGGAAAGGCGTCTCATTGCGCCGCAGCGGCTCCAGCACGATGGAGGTGCCATGCTTGGCCGCATGCTCCGCCAGCCGTTTCCCGGTGTTCTCGACGAAATCCTTGCGCAGCTCCTTGGCGCTCAGACGCCCGGGCTCGCTGAGCTTGCCGCGCGCGGGGCAGATGATCAGCCCCACCGACTTCATCTTGCCCAGCGCCTCGATCACCGGCAGGAACTTCTGGACCTCCTCCTCGCGCTTCTCCGGCTCGGCATATGAGAAATCGCTCGGCCCGCACGCGGTGGCGATGAACAGCTTACGCCCCTTCAGCGCCTCGACCAGCGCCTCGCCATTCTTGATCGGCCAGTCTCCCGAGGGAATCTCGACCGACGCGAACCCGTTGGCCTCCAGGAAATCGAGCTTCTCCTTCATCTCGCCGCCCGGGATCCCGCCCCACTGCAGACACAGGTTCAACTGCGCCTTCTGGCTCGGCGGCGTCAGCTTGGGCATCCCGTCGCCGCCCGCCTCTTGCGCCGCCGCCTGACCCGCACCACAGACCGCCGCCGCGCCGGCCACCGCCGACCCCTTCAGAAAGTCCCGTCGTTTCATCTCCCTGCGCCCCCCCATGCGCGGCCTGCGCCCCGACCCCCGGGCGCCACCGAAACCACGCATATTCATAACGTATATGAATAACATGTGTCCGCGCGTCGGTCAAGGCGCATTCGCAGCCTAAGCCGCCTTGCCGCCACGTGTGAAAACCCCTTTGCACGGCATCCGCAAGTCGCTACACTTGTGACTTCACAGATCATGCCAGCAAATACCAGAGAGGCCGGCACGCAGCCCGGAGAGGAGTCCGTCTCCGGCACGGTGGAGTCGGTCGTCTTCCGCAACGACGAGACCGGCTATACCGTCTGCACGGTCCGGACGCCCGGCCGCGCGCGTGACCGCGTGGAGACCTTCACCCTGGTCGGCTCCTGCGCCGCCCTCTGGGAGGGCGAGGAGCTGCATGCCGAGGGGCAGTGGTCGCTGCACCCCTCGCACGGCCGCCAGTTCCAGGCCCGCGCCATCACCTGCATCACGCCCACCTCCCCCGAGGGCATCCGGCGCTACCTCGCCAGCGGCATGATCAAGGGCATCGGGCCCACCTTCGCGCAGCGCATCGTCGACAAGTTCGGCGAGCGCACCCTGGACATCATCGACAAGGAGTCGGGCCGCCTGCGCGAGGTCGAGGGGATCGGCGAGGGCCGCCGTACGCTGATCAAGGAGTCCTGGAACGAGCAGCGCGGCGTGCGCGAGATCATGATCTTCCTGCAGGCGCACGGCATCGGCACGGCCAAGGCCGCGCGCATCTACCGCCAGTACGGCTCGGACGCCATCGCCGTGGTCAAGCGCAACCCCTACCGGCTCTGCGAAGACGTCTGGGGCATCGGCTTCAAGACCGCCGACGCCATCGCCCTGCGCGTCGGCATCCCGCACGACTCCGAAGTGCGGGCCCGCGCCGGCCTGATCCATACCCTCCAGTCCGAGGCCGAGGAGGACGGCCACTGTTTCACCACCGACGCCGACCTGCTGCTCCACGCCCAGGAGCTGCTCGGCATCACGGTGGAGATCCTCTCCGACGCGCTCGCCAAGGAGTTCGAGAGGGGCGCCCTGGTCAAGGAGGAGAACCGCGTCTACCTGCGCGACCTCTTCCGCGCCGAGACGCGCGCCGCAGCCAAGCTGCTGCGCCTGCTCGAGGCCCCCCGCACGTTCGCGCCGATCGACACGCCCCGCGCCCTCGCCTGGGCCGAGCAGAAGATGCGCCTCAGCCTCGCCCCGCTGCAGCGCGAGGCACTCGCCAACGCGCTACGCTCGAAGGTCTCGATCATCACCGGCGGCCCGGGCGTCGGTAAGACCACCATCATCCGCGCCCTGACCGAAATCTTCGCGGCCCGCCGCCTCGAGATCCGCCTCGCCGCGCCCACCGGCCGCGCCGCCAAGCGCATGTCCGACGCCACCGGCCATGAGGCCCAGACCCTCCACCGCCTGCTGAAGTTCAACCCGAGCCTCGGCCGCTTCGAACACGACGCCGAGAACCCCATGGCCGCCGACTGCCTGATCCTCGATGAGACCTCCATGATCGACGTCCGCCTGCTCGACCAGTTCCTGGAGGCCCTGCCCGACAGCGCGACCCTGATCCTCGTGGGCGACACCGACCAGCTCCCGAGCGTCGGCCCCGGCAATGTCCTGCGCGACCTGATCGCCTCAGGCGCGATCCCCTGCTGCCGCCTCGACACCATCTTCCGGCAGGACGCCTCCGGCCTCATCGTACGCAACGCCCACCGCGTGAACAACGGCGAGCCCTTCGAGACCCGCCCCGGCGACGCCGACTTCTACTTTGTGGAGACCGGCGAGCCCGAGAAGATCATCGCGCGCACGGTCGAGCTGATGACCCAGCGCATCCCCCTCAAGTTCAAGTTCGACCCGCTCACCGACGTGCAGGTGCTCTCGCCCATGCGCAAGAACCTGCTCGGCACCGAAAACCTGAACGACGTGATCCAGGCCGCGCTCAACCCGTCAGGCCCCTCGCTCGCCCGCGGCTGCACCCACTTCCGCGCGCGCGACCGCGTGATGCAGCTCCGCAACAACTACGACAAGGAGGTCTTCAACGGCGACATCGGCTTCGTGCAGGCCGTCGACACCGAGAACCGCGCCCTCGTCGTGCTCTTCGACGGCCGCCCCGTACGGTACGAGCAGTCCGAGCTGGACGAGCTGGTGCTGGCCTACGCCTGCTCGATCCACAAGTCGCAGGGCAGCGAGTACCCCGCCGTGATCGTCCTGCTCCACACGCAGCACTACAAGCTGCTCCAGCGCAACCTGCTCTATACCGCCATCACACGCGGCAAGCGGCTCGTGCTCGTCGTGGGCTCCACGCGCGCCGTCACCATCGCCATCAAGTCCAACCAGGTCCGCGAGCGCCGCACCACCCTGCGCGACCGCCTGCGCGTGCGCTAACGGGGCAGCTCGTGCCCCTCCACGCCCCCCGGACAGACAGGCGGATAGAACTGCCGGTAGGGCATCTTGCAGCTCGGGCAGGTGGGCATCACCCGGATGTATTTGTCCGCGCCGAACAGGTCCGACTCCTTCGGCTGCGCGATCCCGCTGAGCATGGCCTGCTCCACCGCACCCTCGATCTGCCGCATGTTCGCGATACAGGCGTTCTGCGCCGACTCGCTCCGCTGTGCCGCAAGGTTCGGAACGAGGAAGGCCGCATAGAGAGCGACCTGGACCACCGTCAGGCCGATACCCACGTACCCGAGGATCAGGCCGGCCAGGGCCAGCCCCGCGCCCTCCAGCGCGCCCGCCGCACGCCGGATGCGCCCCTTCGCAAGATGGCCGCAGATCACCGCCGGCAAACCCGTGAGCATCCCCAGACACAATACGACGCTCAACACGCCCAACACCAGACTGACGATCGCGAGCGCGCTCGTCTGCTTCGGCCTTACCGTCATCATTCCCCACCACCCTTCCTCGTTACACGTTTAACCCTCACCGCAAAAGAAGCTGCGTGCCGCCCGCCTTGGGATGCACTGTACCCGGACCCTCAAACACCGCCGGGTGCGTCGCCGCACCGTAGTAGCCGCCACGGTACGTCACCCCGTCGATGACCAGCTCGCCCAACGGCAGCGAGCCCGCGTAATCGAGCGACACCCGCGCGTCCGGCAGGAGCACGAGTCGCGTCTCCGGACCTGCCGCCGACACGCCGCCCGGCGCCGACACGCCGGTGACGCTCACATCGTCGAGCAGCGCACAGGGGTCGCCACTGGCTGACGGCAGCTCGTTCGAGCCCTCGAAGCGCAGCAGGCGCGCGCCCGCCGCCACCTGGCCCAGCTCGACCGAGCGCGTCAGGAAGCTGGTGTTGTTGACCACCAGCACATCCTTGAGCTGGCCGTCAAGGTAGGTCCGGAGCACCTCGTTCGTGAACCAGACGTTGCTGTAAAAGCGCGAACAGTGGCGGAACGTGAGCGTATAGACTCCGCCGGTCGGGAACGTGAGCGTCGTCCACAGCGCGCCGTTCTGCCGCACGAAGGCGGTCTGCACCCCGCCGGTCGTCTGCGCCGCCGCCGTGGTGGAGAAGTAGCTGTTGTTGCGCTGGTAGCCCGACTGATGGCTGCCGGAAGAGGCGGCGAAAGTCCAGCCCGGACAGCCGGTCGCCGCCGTCCCGCGCTTGTCCATATCGGCTTTGTTCGTGGAGTCCGGCAGCAGCGGCGCCGACTCGAAGCTAGGATACGGCACCGCGACCGTCACCGCCGCCCGCGCGCCGCGGATGGCGAGCGTCCCCTCCTGCACCGTCAGCGACCCGCCCCACGCCAGCGCGCCCGCCGCATCGCCCCCCAGCGCCAGCGTGCCGCCGCCCGCCTTCGTCCATGCGCCCTCCAGCGCGCCCGCCGTCAGCTCGGCCCCCTCGACGCGTACCGTGGCCGCGCCCCCGGCCCGCAGCCCCAGCGCGGCCTGCCGGTGGATCACCGCGCCCGCCGCGTTGGTCGCACCCGCCACCTCCAGCGCCGCCCCGTCCGCCACCCGCACCTCCGCACCCGGCGGCAGCAGGTTCTGGGCGACGTTCGTGCCTTTCCAGAGCGCGAAGTCCAGCCGCAGCGTGCCGTTCGAAACGAGCGTCGGGCCGGTGTAGGCCATCGGGGCCGCGATTTTAAGCGTGCCCGCGCCGAGCTTGACAAACGCGCCCGCCGAACCCGGCTCCTGCGCGAAGCCGCGCCCGCGGATCGCCACCGCGTAGCCGGCCGTGTCGAAGCGCGCCCCGCCCGCGCGGATCAGCGGGGCGGCCGAGGCCTCGGCGAGGTTCCAGAAGACGTCGCTGCTCTGAAGCGCCTCCACCACCGTTCCGTTGAACAGCACCGGCCGCAGGCTCAGGTGCTGGTTGTTGGCGTTCGCCACACCCACCGCCGCCGCGCACAGGCGGCCGCCGTCGAGCGAGAGCTGGCTGCCGTTGCCGTCCACGAAACGCACCTCGCCCGTGGCCCGCACCACCGCGTTGTTGGTGAGCGACACCACCGCGTTGGTGCCTGCCAGGTCGAACCAGTTGACGCTGAAATCGCACCCCGCGCCGAACCACACCCGGCTCGCGACGCGCGTCTCATGGCCGGCGGCGAGCTTGCGCAGCCCCCCCCCAACACCCGTCCACACGTGCTCCGCCGCGCCTGTACCGTTCGGGCCGTCGCCCAGCAGGTAGAGGTCGAGGTAACCGAAGCGCGCGCCGTCGGCCACGGCGCGCGTCAGGCCCGCGCCCGTGTCGAACGGCTGAATCGCGAAGCCGCCGTACTCGTAGGCGCGCGGCACCTCGATACCGCGCGTCAGCGCCAGCGTGCCGCCCGGCGGCAGGCAGAGCCGCGTCGAGCGGTCATTGGCCAGCGCCTGGTTCTCGGCGTACAGCAGGCGGTCGAGCGTGCCGCCCGCCCGTAAGGCGAGCTGGCCACCCGTGCCGAAGCTCAGGTCGCCGCCGCCGAGCGCCCCGGGCGCGTCGATCTCAAGCGTGCCGCCCGCCACGCGCAGCCCGCCCGCGAAGGCCAGCGGCCCCTCCAGCGAGAGCCGCCCCTGGCCGGTCTTGACCAGACCGAGCGGCCCGTCGGCGCGGTCGCCGAACGCGCCGCCCGACCACGTGTTGGTCTGGCCCGCAGGCACGCCCAGCCGCAACGTCACCGGGAAAGCCGCCGACGCGTTGGTCACCGTGCCCGCCCCGCCCGCGCCGGGCAGCAGACCGCCCGCCACCTGCACGTCCAGCGCCGCGACCTCCACCCGCGAGCCCGCGGGCAGCGTCAGCGCCCCGGACACACTCTTGACCGCGCTCCCGGTCGCATAGCGGAGGCTGCCCGCCGACACCGTATAGTCGCTCGCGGCCGGCAGCGCCACAGTCGGGAAGGCCAGCGCACCCGCCGCCGTGCTGTACCCGTTGGTGAGGAAGGTGAGCGCGCCCGCGCCGTCGTCCAGCGCGCCCGCCCGCGCGCCCTCCGCCGCGGCCACGTAGCGGTCCGCACCAGCGAAGCCGTAGGTCACCACCGCGTAGTCGCCGGGCAGCAGGCGCAGCGGCTCGGGCAGCCGCCGGAAGCGGTGACCGGCCACCAGCGGGTAGCTCTCGGAGGGGACGAAGGCCAGCGACACGAGCGGCGCGCCGCCCGCGCGCGGGTAGAGCGACACCTTCTTGAACGCCTCCAGCCCATCCCCCGCGCTGTCGTAGACGCCGAGGTGCGTGACCGTGATATCGCGGTTGGCGCGGAAATCGGTGCGGAGCGCGAGCGCCGGCCCGGTGACGGTCGTGCCGGCCGCGGCCGGGTCTGCGCCGTAGGCCTGGAAGAACCGCACGTCCGGATCCTGGAAAAGGACGTCGCCCGCCTCGACCGCCAGACCGCCCAGGGAGGCCGCGCCCGTCACCCGCAGCTCGCCCGCGCCGCGCTTCGCCAGCACGCCGCCCGCCAGCAGGTCGGCCGACACCGTGGCGCGGAACCCTCCCGCCACCTCCACGGCGGGCGCGCCGCCGCCGATGTCCAGGATGCCGCCCGCCACCGTGCGGTCCGCCCCGCCGAAGGTCAGGGAGCCGACCGTCTGCAAGGCGCCCGCGAGCGCGACCGTCTGCGCCCCCGCCAGGGTGTTGGTGAAGGTGGCCGCCGCCTCGATGCCACCCGCGCGCACGCCGTCACGCCAGTTGGACGGGTTGCTCCAGTCGGCGCTCGGGGCCGTGGCCGTCCATTCCCCGTCGGCGGCCATGTTCTGCGCCCCTTCGGCCAGCACCTGGCGCGCGTGCGAGGCGTACACCTCGCGCGGGTCGCGCGCGTACTGCGCCAACACGGACGCCCCGTTGCCGCCAGCGTCGTCGCCCAGCCGGAAGAGGGCGCGTGCCACGGCCAGCTCCTTGAGGCAGGCGTTGCGCTCGGCGTCGCCGACCGTGTCGGAATAGCCGGTGATGACCGGCGCGACCAGCGCGTTCGTCAGCGCATAGCCGCGCACGTTCGCCAGCAGCGCGGAGAGCGCCGAGAGCGCCGCGCCGCCGCCCAGATCCTCCAGCGCGGCCGAGACCGCACGGATATGGGAGAAGGCCGAGCCCCCGTTCAACTGCGACGCCTTGGCCAATACGGGCGACACCCCCGACGCATCCAGCGTGCGCCCCAGAGCGAGGATGTAACTGTCCATCATGCTGACCGAACGGCCGTACTGCCCCATGCCGCGGAAGTTCCAGCCCGTGTCCCACGCGCCCGCCTCGACCGCCGAGGCCAGCACCGCCGCGCCGGCCGGGTCATGCAGCATCCCGAGCACATGCGCGTAACACAGCCGCGCCGCCGGGTCGGCCGCGGCAGCGGCATAGGCCTCGCGCAGCAGCGGCAGCGCGGACTCGACATCCGCCAGCACCGTATGCAGCGTCGCATAGCTGTTGGTCAGCCCCTCGACGGCGGCCTGGATCGCCGCGGGCGGCAGGGGAAAGTTGTCGGTCAGGTTGGTGTGCGCCGCGCCGATGATGCCTTTGGCGACCAGATGCGCCTGTAGGTCGGCCAGCGCCACCTGGCGCACCGAAACGCCGTCACGCGCCGCCAGCGCCGAGGCGTAACCTGCGGCATAGCCCTGGTTCTGCACGTCGCGCTGCATGCGCAGCAGCGGCAGCGCGTCGCGGTGCGCGCTGATGCCCAGGCCGGTCACCAGCAGGCCGTCGAGACGCTTCGGCAGCAGCGCCCGGTACGGCAGGTTGGCCGTGATCGAGGCCGTGCCGGGATCGCGGATGAAGAAGAGGTCGTGGACGGTAAACCCGTGGGAGTCGAAATTGCTCGCGGGGCGGACGATGGTGTCCGGCCAGGTACGCCCGTTGAGGATAT
The DNA here is from genome assembly GCA_022704145.1 of Verrucomicrobiota bacterium. Classification (GTDB taxonomy): domain Bacteria; phylum Verrucomicrobiota; class Kiritimatiellia; order RFP12; family UBA1067; genus JAKJGY01. The sequence continues at coordinate 2,253 of JAKJGY010000046.1, read as the reverse complement.
CCATCGGCGTCACGGTCACCACGCCCCTCAGCCGACGACGCTCACGGCTCGCCTGGTTCTGCCCGGCGTCCCAGGTGGACGCGGGCATGCTCGCGTGCGCCCGCCGCGCGAAGAAGAAGATGTCGGCCGCGTCGGTCGTGTCGACGAACCCCACGTCGGAGTTGGTGTAGCTGTCGCCGAGGACATGCCGGGCCTGGCCCGCGCCCTGCACGGCCGGCTCGTCCGCGGTGATGAACTCGGTCTCCTCGCCGGCCGCGGCGGCGAGGTCGGCGTTGCCGGTCGAATCCACCACCGTCCGCGCGCGGATCACCCCGCGCTGCCCGTCCGGCAGGACCACGACCACGCCGGTCAGCGCGTCCCCTTCGGTCACCGCCCCTGCCGCCAGCGTGCCGAACAGCACGCGCACGCCCGCCGCGCGGCAGGCACGGCGGTACCACTCGGCCTTGGCCGTGGCCAGCACCGCGCCCGTGGCCTTCCAGCCGGGGTCGACGTCGCTCACGGTGAACCCGCACGCGTTGCCGTAGTAATAGCTGCCGATACGGCCGTCAGTCTGCACGCCGCCCATACCATACAGGAACTCGACCACCACCGTGTCCGCGCCCGCGCGGCCGGCCGCGATCGCCGCAGGCGCGCCCGCCGTGCCCGCGCCGACCACCAGCACGTCACACGTGTCCAGCACCGGCAGGCCGCGGACGCCCTCGGACACCGCTCCCGCCGCGTTGGTGTTCACCGGCGGCAGGCCGGCCAGCAGCTCGTGGACCTCCTCCGCGCCAGGCGTAAGGCCCGCCTCGGCGGGCAGCGCCACACCCGTGAGCGCGCCGCGCGCAAGCGCTTCCGCAGCGGCGGCCGCGCCGATGCGGTCGCCGAGCGCGATCAGGCGCGCCGGGTTCTGCAGCGCGGCCGCCAGACTGCGCGGCAGGTCGGCGCGCACGCCCAGCACGTAGAGGTGGGATACGCCCGCCGGCCGGAACGCGTCCAGCTCCAGCGCGTCTGCGCCGGGCCAAGCCACGGCGCTCTCGGCGGCCGCGCCGACCACATGGTCCGGCGGCAGCCAGGACAGCCGGTCGGCCTGGTCGAGGCAGGTCTTGGCCCAGGTGAGGTCGCGGGCCGCCTGCTCCACCTCCAGCAGCTCCAGCATCGAGCCGCTCGCCAGCGCGGCGGTGAACGTACACCGGTAGACGCGGCCTGAGACAGAGGAGGGCATGCCGGGCGGCGCGCTGACGCCCTCCACCGTCGCCGCGAAGGCGAGGTCGGGCAGCGCGACCACGTCCAGCCCCGGCGCGGCGGGCGCGTTGGTCGCGTCGGCGATCACGATGCGCGAGAAGCTGTAGCTGCCGGGCGTGAAGGCGGACAGGGCCGCCCCGGCCTGCCGCGCCAGCCAGGCATTCTCGGTCGCGTCGATCACCACGCGCGCCGTCACCGCCTGCCGGCCCTTACGGTTGGCGAGCACCACGCCCGCAGGCCGGCCCGCGCCGTCGCGCAGCACGTCGCAGACCGGGCTGCCGCCGAGGAAAGGCACCCCCGCCTCCTGCAGCGCCAGCTCCAGGCCGCGCTTGAAGGCCAGCGGCGAGGTGTTGTAACGGCTTCCGGGAAGAGGATCGGCCAGATCGGTATGCACGACCAGCTCGTCCAGGAGCTGGCGCACGGCGCCGGGGCCGCGGTTGCAGTGCAGGCGCAGGCGGCTGGCGCGCACGCCGCCCGTCAGCGTGACGCGCGCGACAAGCGTGGTGATGCCGCCGCTGGCCGCCAGCGCCTCCACGCTCACACCGATGGCGGCAGGCGTCCATTCGGCACCGTCCAGACTGGCGTAGACGGCGGCGACGACCGTATCGAAAGGCGTGCTGATGGGCCGCTGATAATAGTAAAGGTCGAGCTGCGTCACCGTGCCGGTGCCTGCGAAGGCCGTCGTGATCTGGACGTCGCCGTCATACTGCACGCTCTGCGTGGTGGCGTCATACCGGACGCCATCGGTCAGGCGCGTGTTCGAGGGGTCGGTATGCTGCGCGTTCGGCGTGAGGTTCGCGGTGTAGGTGAACGGCACCTTCAGCGCGAAGAGCTGTCGCGCGAGCGGCGCGCTGAGGAACTCGGACACCGGCAGCGGCCACAGCTCGCGCGTGCCGGCCAGATCGTCGCCCAGGTACGTGCGCGGCGCGACCAGGAACACGCTCGCGCCGTTCGTGCGCGCCGCCAGCGCCGCCGCCACCGCCGCGCTGCCGCCGCCGACGACCACGACGTCCGCGTCGCGCACGACCG
>JAKJGY010000045.1 GCA_022704145.1 Verrucomicrobiota bacterium | reverse complement strand
AGGATGCCCATGCGACCTACCTGCGGGCATTCCGTCCGTGCGGCCGGTCCGGTACCCCGTCGCACGGGCATCTTGCCCGTGCCCCCGGTCCATGCAGTACGGCAGGCGCTACGAGCCTGCCGCCCCCGGTCCATGCAGTACGGCAGGCGCTACGAGCCTGCCGCTCCCACGCCCGCATTAGGGTTAATTTGCACAGTGAATCGCCGTTGTGCCGCGCCTCGGGCACACCCGAAATTAGGGATTGACTCTTTTTACCACTGCTTACATGATAGGTACATTGTTCGTGAAGGCTTGAACTGGTTTTCAGGCCCTTATCGAAAGGCACGTGCACACAAACAAAGGATGAAAACAATGAAACAGCTTTTTGTTCTCGCCGTTGGCATCGTTCTTGTCGCAACGCTCTCCGGGTGCGGCTCCCTGCGCACGCCGGCCACGGGTCCGCGTGCGGAGAAAACCTTCTACGCCACATTCTTCGGACTCTCTATTGAAAGCGCCCTGTGGGGCGACGGCATCATCCCCGGCACCGACACGAAGTAACGGATGCGCTCCGGTTTATAAACAGCCCTCGTTAGCGGGGGCTGTTTTTTTTGACCTTCCGCACGGGAAGCCGAGGCGGGGTCCTGACGGGTATACCGCAGGTTTCGAGAGAGGCTATATATAAGCAAAAACCCCCGATTGTTTGATAAATCGAGGGTTCTCGTCGATAAATGGCGGAGAGGGGGGGATTCGAACCCCCGGTACCGGTTTTATCCGATACGGCGGTTTAGCAAACCACTGCCTTCAGCCACTCGGCCACCTCTCCGCAGGAAAGAAACTGGTTTGACTAAGCAGGTGTTATCATACGCGATATGCGCGCGCCGCTACAAGCGAAAAGAGCGCGCGATGCGGGCCGCGCGACGACTTTCCGACCTGCCCGCGTTTCGGTTTGACGTGCCCCCGTCCGACCTGTTACAGTGTCGCCCGTTCACCCTTCGGGGCGTAGCGCAGCCTGGTAGCGCGTTTGCTTGGGGTGCAAAAGGTCTCGGGTTCAACTCCCGACGCCCCGACCATTTTAACCCTCGGTTTTGTTGGAAAAGACCAATAAAACCGGGGGTTTCTTTTTTCCGGAGAGGCGGGCCCGGCCGCGCCCGGGAGACGCGGTTAGTTTGTCGATTCGCCCTGCCCCCGGGGAATAGAAATTGACCTGTACATACGCTTGCGCACGAGTAGGCTTTTCTTTATACTATTCGGCATGAAACGTAAGCGCCCACCCCGTCTGTTGGTTATTGCCGCGATCCTGCTGCCCCTGGCCGTACTGGTCACCATGGCCGTGCGCCAGGCGCCCCGCCAAGTGCCCTCGGAGCCGGCCGCCGTACGCGCCGCCGCGATGGCGGTGCTGGAGTCCAAGTGCGCGGACTGCCATGACAGCCGCAAAGGGCTGCCGTTCTACGCGCAGATCCCGGGCGCGGGCGGCGTGATCCGGCGCGACATCGAGGAGGGCCTCCGTCACTGGGACGTGTATGACACCGGCCACCTCGGCGCGGCGGCCACCGCGGAGCGGCGCGCCGCGGAGGAGGTGCCCCTCGGCCGGCTCGTCAAGTTGCGCGCGACCGTGACGGCCGACACGATGCCGCCCCTGAAGTACCAGCTCATCCACTGGGGCACCTCGCTGAGCGCCAGCGAGCGGCTGATCCTCAACACCTGGGTCGGCCAGACGTTCGGCGCCTGGCTGAGCCGCTGGGGGATCGCCGGCGGCGCCGGCGCGGACATCCAGCCGCTCCCTGACGCGATCCCCTTCGATATGGCCAAGGCCGCCCTGGGCGAGCGCCTGTACCATGACAAGCGCTTCTCCAAGGACAACACGGTGGCCTGCTCCTCCTGCCACGGGCTGGACAAGGGCGGTACGGACAACCTGCGCTTCTCGGTGGGCGTGGGCGGCCTCAAGGGCGGCGTCAACGCCCCGACGGTCTTCAACGCGGTCTTCCACATGCGCCAGTTCTGGGACGGGCGCGCCGAACACCTCGCGGCCCAGGCCGGCGGCCCCCCGCTCAACCCGGTCGAGATGGCCAGCGCGAGCTGGGAGGAGATCGTCGCCAAGTTCGAGCAGGACGCGGCGCTCAAGGCGGCCTTCACCGCCGTCTACCCCCAGGGCTTCAGCGAAGCTACGCTCTGCGACGCCATCGCGGAGTTCGAACGGCGCCTGATCACCCCGAACAGCCGCTTCGACAAGTACCTCAAGGGCGACCGCAAGGCGCTCTCGGCGCAGGAGACGCGCGGCTACGCGCTCTTCACGGACCACCGCTGCACCACCTGCCACGCGGGCCCGGCCATGGGCGGGCTCTCCTTCGAGTACGCCGACCTCAAGGCGAACTACTTCGCCGGCCGTCCGCTGACCGAAGGCGACACCGGCCTGGCGGCGTTCAGCAAGAACCCCGCCGACGCACGGCGCTTCAAGGTTCCCACGCTGCGCAATGTGGCGCTGACCGCCCCCTACCTGCACGACGGCAGCCAGACCACGCTGCGCGAGACGGCGCGCAGCATGCTGCTCCACCAGGTCGGCACGCTGCTGTCCGAGGACGACCTGGAGGACCTGGCCGCCTTCCTGGGCAGCCTGACCGGCGAGCTTTTCGGCCAGCCGCTCGACCGCGCCCAAGCCGCCGCCGCGCAGCCTTAACGCCGGGCGCGCCGCTCAGGCGGCGAGATGCCCATGCCACGAAGATAACAACCCAGCCCCCACGCCTCCGTATCGTGAGTATCCTGTCGGTGCCCCCGACCCATTCCCAAACCTCGACCCCTCCTACAGGGCAGACGCATCTCATTTCTGATCCGCAGATGACGCAGATGTACGCAGATTGTGGGGTAATCCCGCCAACCGGAGTCTCGAAACAGGGTCATCAAGTTATTTGATCCAAACGCTCAGGTTGCTTGTCGTGGTGGTCCAAACGGATCCGAAGCACGAAAACACGCTGATCTGTAATAATCTGCGGACAAAACGGCGCTGTCAATGATGATTTAGATGCGCCTGCCCTGACCCCTCCTAGGGCCTCCCTTGACACGCCGCCTGTCTCTGCCCTAATCTTCTGATTCGCGGTGCCCGTCTATTTCCGGCGGTTTGTTGACTCTGACGTAGACTGCCGGAATTGACGTGGCGTTTGGTCATGCAGTGGTGCCTTTCAATTAACTCTGGCGAAAATAATGAGCGATACCGATTGGTTTAACGATCTAAAGTCGTACACAACGGAATGCCGACGCCACAACCCATTACCGTGCCGCGACCGTCTTTCGTTGGCAGAGGAGATGCAATGCCGCATCATCGGAGGAAGCCTGCTTGAATGGCTCCAAAATTATGGCCCCCACATCTTGCAGGAGCGCGCCGTTTTAGCAAAGCTGCACGACTGGAGCAAGGATCCGTGTATTGTCTTCACGTCCGAGCAACCCGGCTTGATCGCTGCCAGTGAAATTCTGCATGTTTGCAAGCCGACTATCACATGTCTGCTTCCGGAGGAGTTCACGCGCTGGCTCAATATATACCCAGACCCCGACTACCGTTGGCACATCCATACATGGTCATATTTTGCCACTCTTGATGTGGTCGCAGTCCAGAAGGCGAGGCAGTACCCTCTTACGGCGAAAGAGTCGTACTGGCTGCACAAGGAAGGCACCATGTGTGGTTCTCTTTTCGGCTTTGGCGGTGATCACCTGTGGAAATGGAATGGAAGCGAACCCACATTGCTTGAGGAATGTTTTTCGAAGTGGTGCTCATGAAGGCCTGTCCGTAGGTCCGCGCTGTATTGCGAAACAAACCGGAGTTAATAATGGATACTGTCATTTCACAAAAAGGCTTACCGCTCCAAGATGCGGCCCACCCAAACGATCAATCGCATTCGAATCCTGAGGGGCTTCCTGTCCTGCGTGTCAGTCCTGAGGAGGTCGCTCCGTTTATCGAAAATTCGCCTGACTTTCTTGAGACGCAGGTGCTTATCCGCAGGTTCATCGAGTTTCGTGAAACCAGACATCCGTTTTATTTCGATCAGGAGGACTTTGACGCCGTCGTCAGATGGAAATTAAGGAAGCAGTTCGGACGGGTTGCAGGGCGCCTCAAATTGAACTCTTACTCGACCATTCGGGCTGTGACCCAGGCAGCCTTCTCCGTGCGTAGCGACGACGCTGATCATGAACTCCGTGTACGCGTCAGCCTGTTGTGTGCGTTGGACGGGATTGACATTGGCGTCGCCTCCGCCATCTTAGCGCTGACGTTTCCAGAATCATATCCGGTTATAGATTTCAGAGGATGGCGGCAAGCATACAGGCAAGATACACCTCGCCGTACTTTCACCCTCTCTCATTACGCGCACTACAAGAACGATTGTACACGTCTTGCGCTAAGCCTAGGCGTCACGCCCCAATCGGTTGATCTTGCGCTTTGGGCTAAGGATCTAGCCGAACACCCCGTGCCTTCCCGCAAACGCCGAGTGCTGAACGACGCGCTCTATATCGATGATACCACCCATAATGCCGATTGGATCAAGTCCAGATATCATGCGCGCATTTCATGTGAGGAGGCTCTCACGGGACGCGCACCGATCAATAATGGGCCTACTCCCAATGTCCGGCATCTGTCCTAGAGGCACAACGATCCCAAGACCCAAACTCCGTCTGGTTATGCGTAGTTCGCGGTAAGTAGCCGCCGCCGCGCAGCCTTAACGCCGGGCGCGCCGCTCAGGCGGCGCCCGGCCCGTTCGCCGCAGCCTGGCCCGCGAGCGGCCGCACGCGGCCCTCAAGCACGTCCAGCAGGTGGCCCAGGATGCGCCTCGGGTAAGCCTGGGGTGACGAGAAGGCCTCATCCTGCCGGACCCGCTCGGAGAACGCGCGGATCGCGGGCAGCAGGGGACGCGCCGCCTCGCCCAGGCGGTCGAGCGCGTTACAGGCCTGCAGCGAGCACCACGGCTTGTCCAGGTCGTTCATCGCCCGCTCCAGCGCGGGCAGGGCCAGCTCCAGCCGCCCCTGGCGCGCGAGCGCCTCAGCCGCCGCCACGCGCACCTCGGGCGCCGGGTCGGCCAGCAGCCGCTGCAGCGCCGGAGCCGCGCCAGCGGCCCGTTCGCCGAGGATGCCGCAGCCCAGCGCGGCCCACCACCGCACCGGCATCGCCTCGTCGTCCGCAGCCCGCACGAGCGCGGGCAGGTTGGACGGCTCCTGCGCGGAGGCCAGCAGCGCGGTCTCGAGCGTGCGCCCCACCGGCCAGGCGCCCTCGCGTCGCGAAGCCTCATAGCCCTCCAGCCCGCAGCCCTCCGGCAGCAGCCCGTTATCGCGGTTGGCCGTCATCTGCTCGACCAGCGCGCGCCGCATCTCCGCGACGCGCGCGGCGTGCTCCGGCCGCCCCGCGAGGTTCGTCACGTTGTCCGGGTCGGCCCGGACGTCATACAGCTCCTCGGCCGGCTTGCGCCCCCAGAACTGCGCTGTCGCGGGCGTCAGCGCGCCTGACGCGGCCAGCGCGGACCAGGACTGGTAGCCCCGCGCGCGGAACATGTAGCTGAGCGGCTCGACATACGGGACCTCCGGCCGGAAGTTACGGAGGTACAGCCACTGCCCGTCCGCCACCGAGCGCACCATGTCGTAGCGCTCGTCCATGCGGTCGCGCGAGCTGAAGGCGTAGCGCCGCGGCGTGACACCCGCCGCGCCCGCGAACGGCACGCCCTGCAGGTGGTCGGGCCGCGCCACGCCAGCCAGCGCCAGCACCGTGGCGGCGAAGTCGACGAAATGCACCGGCGCGGCCACGCGCGAGCCCGGCGCGGCCGGAGCCAGGTGGCGCCATTTCGGCGGGAAGTACACCACCAGCGGCACATGCGAGCCGCTCTCGTGCAGGAAGCGCTTGCTGCGCGGCGTGACCCCGCCGTTGTCGCCGTAATAGAAGACGATCGTGTTCTCGGCCTCGCCAGCCTCGGCCAGCGCCTGGAGCTTCAGGCCGACCTGCCGGTCCATCTCGGCGAGGCAGTCGTACTGGCGGGCGAGGTCGGCGCGCACCTCCGGCGTGTCCGGCTGGTAGGGCCGCACGCGCATGCGGGCCGGGTCGTTCGGCGTGCCGTGCAGCGTGCGCTTGCTGTCCGGGAAGAGGCAGCTCTCGTGGCAGACCTCGTGGTTGTAGACGCTGAAGAACGGCGTCTCGGGCGAGGGCCTGCCGCTCCATTCCGCCTGGCGGCCGCACGCGTCCCAGAGCGCCTTGAGCGGCAGCGGCGCGTTATAGTCGGTCTTGGCGTTGTTGGTGGTGTAATAGCCCGCCTGGCGCAGGTAGGCGGGGAAGCCCGTCAGCCAGGCGGGGATCTTGCCCGAGGCGCGCATGTGGTGCGCCGGCCCGCAGGCGGTGGGGTACACGCCGGTGATCAGCGTGAAGCGCGAAGGCGCGCAGACGGGCATCGCGTAGCAGCTCTCGAACACGATGCCGCGCGCCGCCAGGGCGTCGATATTCGGCGTGCGCGCGACCGGGTCGCCATAGCAGCCGAGCAACGTGCCGTTATCCTCGCTGACCAGCCAGAGGATGTTGGGCCGGTCGCGCCGGACCTCCTGCGCGGCCCCCGCCAGCGGCAGGAGCCCGGCCGTCCCGGCCGCGGCACACTGCCCGACAAACGCCCGACGCGAACACGTAGCCATAGCTGTCACTCCCTGTCCGGTTGGACCGCCTCACTCGTGACGCAGCGCGGTGAGGGGGTCGAGTTGCGCGGCCTTCCATGCGGGGTGGGTGCCGAACGTGATGCCCGTGGCGACCGAGACCGCCAGCGCCACCACGAGCGACTCGGGTGTCACGACCGCCGTGATCCCGCTGTCACCGCCCATCTTGGAGAACCATTCCGCCGCGGCGGAGGTGCCGATGCCCAGTCCGGCCCCCAGCGCGCCGCCGATCGAGGTGAGCAGCACCGACTCGGCGAGGAACTGCCAGAGGATGTCGCGCTTGCGCGCGCCCAGCGCGCGCCGCACACCGATCTCGCGCGTGCGCTCGAAGATGTTCGCCAGCATGATGTTCATGATGCCGATGCCCCCCACGAGCAGCGAGATCGCGGCGATGGAGGTCATGACGATCGTGAAGATGCGGCGCGTCTTGCGGGCGCTCTGCATCAGCTCGTAAGGGACGAGCACCTCGTAATCCGCCTGCGTGTGGGCGGCGCGCAGGTAGGTGCGCAGGCGGCCGGCCGTGCCGGGGATCGCGTCCACGTCGCGGGCCGACACGTAGAGGAAGTCGTAGTCGACCTGCTCGGCGACGCCGCGCCCCATCCGCATGGTGATGCCGCCCCACAGCGACCGCGCCGTCTCCAGAGGCATGACCACCGTATTGTTCAGCTCATACTGGCCGCCGAGTCGGCCGCCGCCGGGGCTTTCGAACAGTCCGACGACACGGAAGGAGACGTTGCCGATCACCACGTTCCGGCCGAGCGGGTCGAGATGGCCGAAGAGCCGCCGCGCGGCCTTGACGCCGACCACGCAGACCGGATCGAGCACCTGGCCGTCGGTGGGCGTCAGGAAACGGCTGCGCCGGTCCACCAGCCTGCACCGCGTGACCTCGAGGAACGCCGGTATCGTGGCCACCGCCTTAATGTCCGTGGTCTGCTGGCCCTGGTAGATGTCGCGCCGGACGTCCATCACCGGCACGATCAGCCGCACGTTCTGGAAGACCCCCTGGACGTGGTCGACATCGCCCTGCGTGATGCCGTAGCGCTGCGTGAAGGAGCGCGAGGACTGCTGCACGATGCCCTCCGTGGGCTTGACCGAGCGCAGGATGATATTGTCCACGCCCTGCGACTCGATCTGGCGCAGCGCCTCCTGACGGCCGCCCTCGCCGATGGCCAGCATCGCCACGACCGCGGCGATGCCGAGCACGATGCCCAGCGTCGCGAGCAGCGAGCGCACCAGGTGGCGCGTCAGGCTCGCGTAGACCGTCAGGGCCAGTTCGAGCGACCTCATTCCTCGGTGGCCCTCCCGTCGTGGATCGTGACCATCTGGGTGGCGAACTTGCGGTAGACCGGGTTATGGGTGACCATGATGATGGTCTTGCCGGCCGCGTGCAGCCCCTGGAAGATCTGCATCACCTCCTGGCCGGTCCGCTCGTCCAGGTTGCCGGTGGGCTCGTCAGCCAGGATCACGGGCGGGTCGTTGGCCAGCGAGCGCGCGATCGCGACACGCTGGCACTGGCCGCCGGAGAGCTGGGTGGGCCGGGAGCCGTAACGCCCGGCCAGCCCGAACTGGTCGAGCAGGTCGCGTCCGCGCTGGCGCATGGCCCCGCGCGACAGCCCGGCATACTGCATCGGCACGCAGACGTTCTCCAGGATCGTCAGGTGCGAGAGGAGGTTGAACGACTGGAACACCATACCGATCAAGCGGCAGCGCACGGCGGAGGTCGCGTCGTCGTCGAGCCGCGAGACCTCGCGGCCATCGAGCCGGTAGGAGCCGGAGGTGGGCCGCATCAGCAGGCCGAAGAGGTTCAGCAGGGTGGACTTGCCCGAGCCGCTGGGGCCCATCACCGTGACGAAGGTGCCGCGCCGGATCACCAGATCGGTCGGCCGCAGCGCATGGATCAGCACGCCGCCCGCCTGGTAGGTCTTCTCCAGGGCGTTCAGCTCGATCAGCGGGCGGGCCGGATCCTGTGTGGCGGGCGTTTCCATAGACGGGCGGCGGCCGGCGCGGCCTACGCGCGGCCCTCCTCCTCCAAGCGGAAGCCGAGGCCGGCCGCCTGGGCGCGCAGGCCGGGCGAGGCGTGGGCCAGGCGGACGCGGGTGGAGGTGAACTCGCGCCGCATCGGATAGCGGCCGCGCTGCTGGTCGAACGCCGCCGCGCGCGCCTGCGCGTCAGCCACGCACGACGCCTTCAGCCGCTGCGAGTCGGCCTCGATGTCATAGACCGCCAGGGCCAGCTCGCGCAGCACCGCCTCCTCCGCGCGCCCGGCGGCGTCGGCCTGCAGCAGCGGCACCGGCGGCTCCGGCAGCGTGAAGGGGTAGTCCGGCGCGCGCCCGAAGAAGGCGCAGGCGCGCCGATAGACGATGGCGGTGCCGTTGACCTTGCCCTCGAAGGAGTGCCCGGCGATGTGCGGGGTGGCGAGGTCGGCCCGCGCCAGCAGGTCGGCGCGGTAGGCGGGCTCGCCCTCCCAGCAGTCGATCACGGCATGGGCGACGCGCGCCCCCAGGACGTCGAGCAGCGCGTCGGTGTCCACCACCGGGCCGCGCGCCGCGTTGAGGAGGATCACCCCGGGCCGCAGCCGCGCCAGCGCCGCGGCGTCCAGCAGGTGCCAGGTCGCGTCCGGGCCGGCGTCCGTCAGCGGCACGTGGCAGGTGACGATATCCGCCTCCTCCAGCAGGCGTGCCAGCGGCACGAACGCCTGCGCCTCGGCGTCGGAGGGGTCGCGCTGGCGCGGCGGGTCGCAGGCCAGCACGTTCAGTCCCAGCGCCCGCGCGTGGCGGCAGACGCGCCGGCCGACGTTACCCACGCCGATCACGCCGAGCGTCTTGCCCGCGAGCGTGAGGCCGTGGCGGCCGGCCAGCCACAGCAGGGCGGCGGAGACGTAGTTCGCGACGCTCTCGGCGTTGCAGCCGGGCGCGCCCGACCAGACGATCCCGCGCGACTCCAGGTAGGGGATGTCGATATGGTCGGTGCCGATGACGCCGGAGCCGTAGAAGCGGACGCGGCTCCCGTCTAGCAGGGCGGGCCCCACCTGGGTGGTCGAGCGCGTGATCAGCGCCTCCGCGTCACGCACGTCCTCCGGGGCGATCTGACGGCCGCCGCGGAGGGTCACCTCGCCCAGCAGGCCGAACGCCTCCGCCGCAAACGGCATGTTGCTGTCACAGACGATCTTCATAAGCCTCCGCGCCCGCCGCCATGCCCGGCGGGCTTCAGAAAAACTGCATGCTGGTCTTCTTAAACTCACGTAACGAGAGCAGGAGCTGGCCGTCGGGCAGGCCGGCGTCACGGCCGATCCGCTGGAACAGCGCCTGGGTGCCTTCCCAAGTCCGCGTATGGATCATGGCGTACAGGCGGAAAGGGAAGTGCGGCGTGTCGGGCCGCTCGTAGCAATGCGTGACCTCCGGAAACGCCGCGATCCGCCGGCCGAGCGCCTGGGCCTCGCCCCCGGGCGGCAGCGCCCAGCAGCACATGCCGTTGGCCTTGAAGCCCAGCTCGCGGTGGCGCAGCAGCAGGCCGACGCGCCGGAGCACGCCGTTCGCCTGCCACGCGCGCAGTTGCGCGAGCAGCGCCTCCTCCGTGAGGCCCAGCTCGGCGGCCGGGGCCGCGAACGGACGCGCGCAGAGCGGGATGTCGCCCTCCAGGCGGCGCACGCACGCGCGCTGAGCCTCGTCCAGCTCGAACACCGCGCCCGCGTCGAGGGCCGCGCGGGGGCCGCGCGGCTCGACGCGCTCGTCGCGCTCGCGCGTGCCCAGGTCGAAAACCACGTCGATCTTGAAACGCCGCAGCGCGGGCAGCTCGTCGATCGCGTGCGGGGCGCACGCCGCGCGCAGCGCCGCCAGCTCCGTCTCGAAGGTGGCGGCGGGCGCCGCCAGGGTGAACCAGAGGTTGGGCCAGGCGCGGCCCGCCGGGCCGCCGGGCGAGTCCGGCGCCAGCTCGGCCGGCCAGCCGCGCTCATAGGCGTGGGTCACGCCGCGCACGGCCGCCACACGCGACGCCACCGCCACCAGCTCGGCCTCAGGCACGCGCATCGCGCACAGCGCGCTGCGGTACCCCAGCCTGCGGGCGTCGAAGACGCCGCCAAAGCGCCGCGCGTCGCCCGAGGCGAGCAGGCGCGCGGCCAGCTCCACCACCTGCGCCTCGCTCAGGCCGCACGGCGCGCCGAGTTCCGCGAAGGGACGCCCCACGAGGGGCACCCCGCGCTGCAGCGCCACCAGCGCCGCCGCCTCCTGTTGGTTCCAATCCGCCATCGGCACGCACCCGTCCATTTGCTTGATCACGTTCACAGAAAATAGCACAAACGCCCGCCCCGCTCAACGGCGGATCTCGTCGTCGGTGAGGTAACAGGCCGGGTCCACCCCCCAGAGGTCGCCGGTGGCGGCCTCGGCGCGCGCACGGAAGTTGCCGCCGCAGACGTCGAGGAAGCGGCAGGTCGCGCAACGCCCGCCGACGAGCTGTTTCTTGCGGCGCAGCAGGTCGAGCAGGCTGCCGGACTCGGGCCGGCCCCAGATCGCGCTGAAAGGCCGCTCGCGCACATTGCCGACCGGCTTGTTGCGCCAGAACTGGTCCGGGTAGACCGTCCCGTCCCAACTGATGCAGGCCAGGCCGTGGCCGGTGCTGTTGCCGCCGTTCATGCGCAGCAGCGCCAGCACATCCTCGGCACGGGGGCTGCGCTCGCGCAACATACGCAGGTACAGGTACGGCCCGTCGCAGTGGTTGTCCACCGTCAGCACCTCGACCGGCAGGCCGCGCGCATGGAGGCGGGCCGTGCGGTCGATGATCAGGTCGAGCGTGGCCCGCCGCAGGTCGGCCGGCAGGTCGCGTCCGGCCAGCTCCGCGCCGCGGCCGCAATAAACCAGGTGGTAGAGGCAAAGGCGCGGGATACGCTCGGACTCGAGCAGGTCGAAGATCGCGGGCACCTCGCCCACATTGTCGCGCGTCAGGGTCACCCGCAGCCCCACCTTGACGCCCGCCTCGCGGCAGGCGCGGATGCCGTCCAGGGAGCGTCGGAACGCGCCCGGACAGGCGCGGAAACGGTCATGGACCTGCTCCATGCCGTCGATGCTGATGCCGGCGTAGGAGGCGCCGATCGCGCGGATCTCGGCCGCCCGTGCCGCGTCGATCAGTGTGCCGTTGGTGGAGAACACCACGCGCAACCCGCGCGACACCGCATGCCGCGCGAGCGTCAGGATGTCCGGCCGCACAAACGGCTCGCCCCCGGAGAACAGCAGCACCGGGCAGCCGAACGCCGCGAGGTCGTCGATCACCGCCAGCGCCTCGTCGGTCGAAAGCTCGTCCGGCGCGCCGGACGCGGCGGCGTAGCAGTGGGTACACGACAGGTTGCAGCGGGCGGTGACGTTCCAGACCACCACCGGCTTCTTGTCCTCGGAGAACTGCAGCAGATGGCTGGGCAGATGCGCCGAGCGCCGACCGTAACGCAGCGGGTCCGAGGCTTCGACCTGCCCCAGGTAGAGTTTCGATATTCCAATCATGTCCTTAACGCGCGGCCCTCAGCCGCCCCCCCCCTCTCCCTTAAAGATGGAAAGAATAGCAGATTCCTTGACGATTCGCAAACCCCCATCCCTAGTTTCCGTTGCCGCTGCCAGGCCGGGGCGGCTCGCCGCCCGCAGCCGTCTCCCGCTCGCGGACCTGGAACGTCAGCGGCTCGGAGGCCACGCGCACGCCGTTCGAGGCGGCGGCCGTGGCCCAGAGCGTATAGGCGCCCGGCCCGAGGCGCGACTGCGGCGGCCCCTGCTCCACGGGCGCCTCGCACACCTGCCCGGCCGCTCGCCCGAGCCGCTTATGCCCAAGGAACAGCGCCACCTCCGCCACGCCGCCGCTGGCAGAGCTGGCGGCGGCGCGGGCGGTCACAAACGCCGGGCCGTCCAGGAGGGCGTCACGCGCGGGCGCCCGCACATCCACCGTCGGCAGCGGCGCGCCCCCGTCCGACACGCGGAACGTGAAGTCGAACTGACGCCCGTTGAAGCGGCGGTCGGGCGATTCCACGCGGAGCGCGACCGCCAGTTGGCCGGCCGCATACTCCGCCGCGGTCGGCACCAGCCGCACCCGGCGCGGCGCGACGCTGTCCTGAGAGAAATAGACCTCCTCCGCCACCAGGCCGTTCCGGACCAGCCGCACGCAGACCAGGTCGGTCGGGCGGACCGACGGCGCCAGCCCGACCTGGTAACCGAGCGCAGGCGAGAGGCTGTCGCGCTCGAACGCGAAGCCGGCCTCGGCCCCCTGCTCGGCGTTCAGCAGGAAGGGGCGCAGATCCGACGCGCCGTCCAGGGCGGCGTCCTCGGTGCGCGCCGCCGCCATGAAGTGAAACTGGAAGGCGGGCGCGTTGGTGGCCGGAAGAAGCCGCACGGCCTGCTCGATGTCGAACGTCTCGGGCGCGAAGACCAGGGTGTCGCGTGAAAGCGTGGCCGCGCCAGGCACGTCGGTCGCGCACAGCACGCTCACCGGCGACGACGGCCGGTCGAGCAGGCGGAGCGCCACAAAGCCGGGCGCGGCGCCGTCCAAGCGGTAGGTCTCGGTGCGGAGGAGCAGGGCGTTGCGCGCCGTGCTGAGGCGCGCGAGCTGGCGCATCGTGTCGAACCCGATGCGCGCGCACGCCTCGTGATAGCCGCGCGGATGCTCCGCATGGCTCAGGCTGGGCTTCGCCCGCTCCGTCGGCGGCTGGTAGCGGTCGGTGATGAGCGTATAGGCCATATGCGCCAGCATGAACGCGAGCCAGTCGTTCATGCGCCCCGGCGCGCTCTCGCGCACCAGCTCGGGGTTCTGCTGCCACGCGCGCGCCCAAGCCACCTGGTAAGGGATGAACACCTGGCCGGACTGCCGCGCGAAGTCGTACCCCTCCATGAGCACGCCCTCGAGGTGGCGCAGCACGTCCGCACCGTCCGGGTTCCCGCCGGGGTTCCGGACGTAGACCGCGAGGCAGGCCGACTGATTCGTCGTGGCCTCGTCGCGCGAGGTGTAGCGCTCGCGGTCCAGGAACGTCTCCATCTGGCCCCGCTCGCCCAGCACGAGGTCGAACGGGCAGGCGTTGCGGTCAAAGCCGTCGCGATACCAGTCGCCCGGCGTCCGCCAGAACCACTCCTGGAACGCGGCGTCCAGCACCGCCTGCAGGTTCAGCCTCAGCGGGTCGTCCTCGACCGCGCTGGGGGCGTAGATCTTCAGGCGCGGCTTGAGGCGCGGCTCGATCCGCACGACGCCCTGGAACGGTCCGGCGTAGTGTTGCGTCACACGCGCCCGCTGCACCGCCTCGCGGGCCGAGAGCGCCAGCGGCTCGGCGAGCCGCTTGGTGGTCCAGTCGGTCTCCAGCGCCGCCTTCGGCAGCCGCTCGTCGGCGAGGTCGCAGTAGATCGCGGCCGCGGCCAGATAGGTGTAGGCGCGCAGCCGCACCGGCGAGTTCCCCGTGATGCGGTTGCGGGAGAGCGCCTCGGTCCAGCCGAAGGCCGCCGGGACGACGCCCACGCCGCAGCCGTCGCCCACGCGGTAGGCCGTGGCGGCGAGCGACTCGGCGCGCCGGTCGCGGAACGACTCGGCCGGCTTGGCGAGCAGCACCAGCGCGCAGCGGATGCCGGCGGCCGCCGCACGCTCCGAGATCGCGCGCACGCCCTCAAAGAAGAGTTCCGGGTATCGGCCCACGACCTCCTCGGACTCCGCCAGCAGGAGCAGGTCATAGCGGCCGCGCAGCACCTGGTCACGCGCGGCGGCCTCGTCCGGGTGGTACCACCAGCCCAGGAGCGAACGGGTGCGCGTGAGCGGCTCCAGCGTCACGCGCGAAGGCCTGCCCGGCCGCGAGGCCTTGACCGCCTGGTCCAGGTCGGCGCAGAGCGTGGCGGCGTCGAGGCCGCCCGGATGCTGCGGCACCGAGAGCAGCGCGATGCGCGCCGTGCCGTCGCCGTTCAGGTCCAGGCTGGCCGCCCGCGCCCCCGCCAGCACCGCCAACGCCGCCGTCAGCCAGAGATGTGCGGCCCGAAGCCTCATCGCGCCCCCGCCGCCGCACGCGCCGCCGGCGCGCGCGGCCGGCCGATGATCCGGAGCAGCGCGGTCTCCACCAGCAGCAGCTCCGGCAGGCCTGTCGAGACGAGCTTCTCGCGCAGCTCCAGGATCCGGAACCGGGCGACCCTCAGCTCCTGCAGCGTGTAGTTGAGCGCGTGCGGCAGCCGCCTGCGCATCGCCCAGGCCTGAAGGGTCTTGGGGTTCACGGGCAGCACGGCCAGCACGGCCGCCGCCTCGGGCGGCAGGCTGTTGGACCAGCCGCACGCGCCCCCCTTGCCGCCATACACCCATTTGCGGTCGTACGCCTCGCGCAGGACCAGCAGCTCGCGGATGTTCTTCTCCAGCATGGCCGCAAGCTTGATGCCCACCCCCCTCTGCCCGCCCAGCCGCCGCAGCGTGCCGACCAGCGCCACCGCGTCGCGGTTGCCCACCGCGTCGAGCACGTCCCAGGCCTCCGCCTCCCGCCCGATCGAGGTGATCTCGCGCACCGCCTCGGCCGTGGCGTGCTTCACCGCGCCCAGGTAGAGGCCCAGCTTCTCCAGCTCCTGCACCTGCAGGCGCGTGTCGAACCCCACGCGCGTCAGAAACTCCTGGCGCGCCTCGTCGTCCATCGAGAGCCCCGCCGCCTCCAGCAGCCGCTCCAGGCGCTCCTGCGCCTGCCGCTCCAGCTCCCAGCTCTTCAGCCCGCCGCCGAAATCCACCACCTCGCCCTGCTGCTGGCAGGTCTTGAAGAAGAGCGAGCTGCGCAGCACCTTCTCCGCCGTGATGATCAGCGCCTGCCCGTCGAGCAGCCCCTCCTTCAGCCAGCCCGTCAGGCGCTCGACAGCGCCTTTGGCCGCCACGCTCTCGGAGACCCGCCCGCCGCCGGTGAGGAAGCGCGCGTGGCGCAGCCAGGTCACCTTGGAACTCCCCAGGAAACCCGGCGTCCGCACCGACTCGACGCACGCCTCCACGGCCCGCACGACCTCGTCACCCGTGTCGCAGCGGCCGTCAACAACCTCGATGCCGAACGCGCGCTCGGCTTCAGGCACGAGCTGGTTCACGCGCTCGCGGGCGGCCCCTTCGACCAGGAACTCGTCATCCCCGCAGATCAAAACCAGTTTCCCCTTCTTCATAGCCGCCGATTGTAACGGATGCGCCGCCCAAAGGCGAGACGGCAGTGAGCGGCTTTCCCCCTCTTTTCAGCCGCCCGCAAGCGACCATCCGGCCACCCTCATGGCCGCCTCTCCCTCAAGCCGTTCAGCGGCGTCCCCGCTGAATAGCCGCCAATCGACCACCAGGACGTTCCCGTGGAGCCCGCCTTCCTGGCCCACAGCCACCACCGGCGTGACGGAACAGTCCTTTGCGTCTCCGGAAGACCACTGCCAGAGGCGAAACGGCACCTGCCCGAAAGCAGGGTTACAAAGCAGCATCCAGACCGCCGAACGCTACGTCGCGACAGCACGTTCCCGCCGCCCGAGCCCCGTCCCCGGATCGCTTCCCTTTGCCGTCTCCCCGTCAGCATGCCAACCTAACACCTGTTTACCACCTGAAGGACTCGCGCGCCCGCCAGCCACAACAGCTTGGACAGCGTCTCCCGCCACTTCACATCACGGTGCTCCATGCAACACCTCTCGCACTTATCCGGCCCGACGCAACACCCTCCACCACCTGCGCACCCCTCCGCCCGCCTGCCTCCGCTGCGACTATGCCTCCTTACCCTTCCTCAACACTAGCGCCCGCATTGCCAGACCGCAGCACCCAAAGCCAACGACCATGCTGATGACATTCACGGCCACCAAGTGAGCCAACGCATTGTCTTGCGTGACTTTACCCTCCACCAAAGCCGGGTAGATGCCACGCGATATTAAGAGGACTGGGAAAAAATAACAAAGTGCACCTATCCACCCCCAGCGCCAACCACTCAACCCTTTCGCCTTGGCTGTGCGCGACAGCAAACTGACAGCACCGATTACCATGAACAAGGTCAGCATACGTACCGCCTTTCCTTATTTTCCCCAGTTGCCCGACCCCATCTGACCGCCACCGCGCACCACTTTTGAGCGCACTGACGAGTCGGCGCCAACCTCAGGACCGTCTTGTACCCCAGGCTCCCTCGCAAGCCTCCATAACCAACCTACGAAACCGCAGAGCATGCAGGCCGAGACCGTGCCGCCAAAACTCTGTCCAAAATTCCGGTACGAATCGTCCAACACATCGAAAACATAACCCAGAACCGACAGAAACGCTAACACGCCCAACAGACACCAGACCACCGTAAACGCCACTCGCCATCCCTTTTCCCTTGTGACACCCTCAAAGAACATACCCCCAAGAAGGAGCAACCCGACCAGAGATCCGTACGTTCCCGTCGCCGTAAGGAACAACCGTAAGGAATCCTCTCCCGCGCGAATCTGATCTGCCTTGACTAAGACCCGCGCGAAAACCCATGCCGTGACACCCGCACCGACAAGCTCCAGGCCGAAGCGCAACCAACGCCTTCTGTTGTTGACGCGAATCCTCTGTGCCCCCCAAACTAACCACCGCAAGAACGAAAGCATCGCTCGCCATAAGAGCATACATACGGCACCCAAAACTCTCGACAACCCTCGCGATGTGCCCATAAGACCCCAGTGTAAACCACGGGCCGCATTCAATATGACGGCAGAGACTATGAATATAATCAGACATACAGATACATATTTATCGAACATCGGTTGTTGTTGCTTTTGTACCGCTTTCGTGAGAAGTGCCAGTACAACGCAGAAAAACAAGCCGGAGGCTGCTCCGATAAACACGCCATATGCCCCGCCACACATGAATGCGCATATACCCCTCCATACGCCTCTCTTCCGGATCAAGCCCGACAGCAGAACCACACCAGCGCCACCCGCGATGCTGATGAATATCAAATCATCCGCTCTTAACCAAACGCCCATAATGACCATCAGCCCGGCCCAGATTAGCAAAGCTGTCGCCGTAAGACGCCTATAGACGAGATAAGTCAATTTCCCAACCCCCTGAGAGGCACGGGCCGCGAGTCTCTGCTCTAGTTGCTCAGTCAGATGAGCCATATTGCCGATCGCCTTGGTCATGCCTTGATGTAGGGTGACAAGCAGGCGAAGGCAAAAGAGAAACGCTATTCCTTGAGCCAGACTGTAGGTTTTTATATTTTCATGATTCCTCATGGCAACAGTCAACACGACCACAATGAACAGGAATGAGCAGACAGCACGCTCCAACCCGCAAAAGAATCCGCTCAACCGCTCAACGGTCGTCAAAGACCAAGAGCGTTGCGGTTTTCCACCATACATGCTCACACACCACTTGATCGGACGCGCCAATATCGACGGGAACCGTTGACCGGCGTGTTTCAGCCAAGTGTCGCCGAAAAAGAACTCAAAATCAAATATCCGCACAATGAACCAGACAAGCTGACCTGCTTGCCTCACGAAACGAATCAAGGCCGACACATTGACACATTCCGGCACACCCTCCAGCGCCGCTGTAACGGGCTTAACCGGCCTGAAGCCCGAACCTGCTGCGCCCTCCCCGGCACCCGAACCCGTCTCAACTCTCTTTGAAGGCCGGTCAGGTAATGGTGAGAGGGAGACCGGCACATGCCCGAGCTTCTCGATCAGGCGAATGGCCCCCACCCTGTCCGCCGCCTCGATCTCACCCGTAATCCTTTTACCAGATCGCGCGCTTGCACTGTATGCGTAACGCATAAAATCGCTCCCTCGCCCGGCCAACCACTGCCCAGACCTGGGCGGGCGGCCTTACAGGGCGGCATTCCCCTGCCACCGCGGCCCCTTCGACCAGGAACTCGTCATCCCCGCAGATCAAAACCAGTTTCCCCTTCTTCATAGCCGCCGATTGTAACGGATGCGCCGCCCAAAGGCGAGACGGCAGTGAGGGACAATCCCGCCGACCCAGGGCGCTCGTGACCGACCCGCTGCCCGACGCACGCCGCCACTGTTGACAGGTCTCCATCGAAATCATATAAAGACCGTATGAATGACCGTGGGTGGATCTCCTCTCTCTGCCTGTGGGCCTGCGCCGCATGCGCCGCAGCCGACACCAAACTGAACGTGCTGTTCATCCTCGCCGACGACCTCGGCTGGGCGGACACCACGCTCTACGGACACACCTCCTTCTACCGGACGCCGAACGTGGAGCGGCTCGCGCGCCGCGGCATGGTCTTCACGCAGGCCTACTCGGCCAGCCCGCTCTGCTCGCCGACGCGCGCGGCGATCCTGACCGGCCAGAGCCCGGCCCGCCTGGGCCTCACCACGCCGAACTGCCACCTGCCGCAGGTCACGCTGACGGCAACCCCGGGCACTAAGGCCCCGCCCGACAAGAAGACGCTCCAGCCCAACCCGGTCTCGCGCCTCAAGACCGAGTACCGCACGCTGGCGGAGTCGCTCAAAGAGGCCGGCTACGCCACCGCCCACTTCGGCAAGTGGCACCTCGGCCCCGCGCCGTACTCCCCGCTGGAGCAGGGCTTCGACACCGACATCCCGCACTGGCCGGGGCCGGGGCCTGCCGGGAGCTTTGTCGCGCCGTGGAAGTTCCCGGACTTCGACCCCGACCCCGGCGTGCCGGACCAGCACATCGAAGACCGCATGGCCCGGGAGGCGGTCGCGTGGCTCGAGCGCAATAAGGGCCGGCCCTTCTTCCTGAACTACTGGATGTTCAGCGTACACGCGCCCTTCAACGCCAAGCGGGAGCTGATCGAGAAGCACCGCGCGCGCGCCGACCCGCAGAGCCCGCAGCGCAGCCCGACCTACGCCGCGATGGTCGAAAGCATGGACGACGCCGTCGGCACCCTGCTGGACGCGCTGGACCGTCTGGGCCTCGCCGAACGCACGATCGTCGTCTTCACCTCCGACAACGGCGGCAACATGTACGACACGGTCGACGGCACGACACCCACCAGCAACGCGCCGTTACGCGGCGGCAAGGCCACGATGTTCGAGGGGGGCACGCGCGTGCCATGCGCGGTCGTCTGGCCTGGAGTGACGCAGGCCGGCTCGCGCAGCGGCGCGATCATCCAGAGCGAGGACTACTACCCGACGCTGCTGGAGGGCCTCGGACTGCCTGCCGCGCCCGGCCAGCGCTTCGACGGCGTGAGCGCCCTTGCCGCGCTCAGAGGCGGCGCGCTCGCGCGCCAGACGGTGTTCCAGTACTTCCCGCACGACCCCGGCGTGCCCGACTGGCTGCCGCCCTCGGTCTCGGCCCACAGCGGCGACTGGAAGCTCATCCGCCTCTTCCACGGCGGCGAGGGCGGCGCGCACCGCCACCTGCTCTTTAACCTCAAGGACGACCTGGGCGAGCAGCATAACCTGGCCGCGCAGCAGCCCGAGCGCGTCCGGGAGCTGGACGCCCGGATCGAGGCCTTCCTGCGCGACACGCAGGCCGTGGTGCCGCTCCCGAACCCCGCGTTCGATCCCGCCAAGTACCGCCCCGAGGACGAGGGCAAACAGAAGAGGCCGCAAGCCAAGCCCGCCGCCCAAGCGCCCGCCAAGGCCGCCAAGGCCGCCCCCCGACCCTAAGGCTGGAGGCGCAAGGCGGCAAACGAGCGCCATCATCCCGTTGCGTCAAATGAAAATGACACCGAAAATCGGTGCCGTTTTCTTTTGACGCCGGTTAATTGGGGCGGGAGGGGGTGAAAGGGGGAGGGCGGCAGCCCGCCCCCTCGCCTTTGACGGAGGAGGACGGGGCCCCGAGCCGTCCGAAGGACGGTTTGGGCGGCCCTCCGAAGTTGCCCCCGAGGGGGCGGCCGCCAATTTTCTGGCTAGAAGCCTCAGGTCCGCGTCCAGTGCGGCCCGTAACTCCATGATGTCGTTCTGCGTGAGCAGGGCGCGTACCTTCGCCTTATTTTTTTCGCTGACCAGGGGCGACTCCAGCACCCGCCGCGCGGGCGTCTTGGGTTCCTTTTCGTAACGCTTCACGTACTTCGCCCCGACGCGCTCTTTCGACAGCAGCCGCATCGTCGGCGCGAACAGGTTCTTGAGCAGCCCCTGCACCTTGTTGATCCTGTTCATCAGCGGGATCAGCGACTCGTCGTCGATCCGCCCGTGGCCGTACAGCGCCCGGACCTGGACGCCGTTCTTCTGCTCCACATGGGCGTTGTCGTTCTTCCGGTAGCTGCGCGACCGCGTCCGCACGACGGAGGGCAGGAACTGCGAGAAGTGCCGCTTGATGTGCCCGTTGATGCACTCGCCGCCGTTGTCGGAGTTGAGCATCAGCGTGTCGAAGGGCGCCTCCGCGATGAACTCCGAGATCGAGCCGCAAACCCCCACAGCGCCCTTGTTCCACACGGATTTGAGCGCCGTCCAATGCGTCGCCACGTCCGTCTTCGTCACCGTCCACACGAAGCTCCCAGCCATCGATCCGCCGCAGTGGGCGACCGTGTCGACCTCGACGTAGCCGGGCTCCTTCGGGTAGGCCTCCGGCCAGACCTCCACCTTCAGCGGGATCTCGCGGCGGTGCTCCTCGAGGCTCGACCGCCTGCGCCGCCCGCGGCCCCCCGGGCATGCGGCCTTCGCCTTCCTCAGCCGGCGGTCGATCGTCGCCGCGCTCATCCGCAGGACCTCCCGGGAAACCTCCTCCGGCACCGCCTCGCGCCTTGCGACGCTCGCCAGCAGTTCCGGCAGAATCGCCCGCAGGAGCTTGCCGCACATCATGTCCGACAGCTTCCACAGCCTCACCAGCAGCGCCGTGCCCTCACGCGTGCCGCCGGGCGGGCAGCCGCGCCTTCCCGGCGCGGGCCGCTTCGGCGAAAGCGCCTTGATCGCGTGCTTCCTCGACAGGCCCGTCAGCCCGCAGAACTCGTCCAGCACATGCCCGCGCCCCTTCTTCCTCCGTACCGCCTCGTACCGCCGCCGCATGATCCCCAGATAACCCCGACTCTCATCCTTCGTCATCTCCATCGCCCCATTTTCGGTGTCGTTTCATTTGAGGCAACCTGAAAGTCGCGCTCCCCGAACCATTTTTGTTTCGGTGTCATGAATTGTGAGGCAACGCGTCATACACTTTTTTAAGCCTGTTTTACATGACGGGCCTCCTCCGGTCGCGTATACTACACGCCTATCCGGGGTGCTATGCCAGCCCCCCGCCTGCGAAAGGATGCCCTCATGACCGCCGAAGCCCGCCCCTTAGCCGCACTCGCCCTTCTGGCCTGCCTCCCGCTCCTCGCCGAAGAGGCCGGCCCGCACTTCCTCCCGCGCCGCATCGCCGCCCACCGCTCCGAGGCCTGCGCCGTGGCGGACTTTAACGGCGACGGCCGGCTCGACATCGCCGCCGGACCCTACCTCTACCTGGCGCCGGACTGGAAACCGCTCAAGATCCGCGAGGTCAGCACCACCGTCACCCCGGACGGCAAAGGGTACGCCGACGACTTCTGCAACCTCGTCATCGATGTCAACCGCGACGGCAAGCCCGACATCGTCTCCGGCGGCTGGTTTAACAAGACCTCCTTCTGGTTCGAGAACACCTGCGGCCGCGACGGTCTCTGGCCTGTACACGTCATCGACCCGTTGGGCAACCATGAGACCGGTACCCTTGAAGATATCGACGGCGACGGCCAGGCCCTTGAGTTCCTGCCCCAGTCCCACATCACGGTCTGGTACGAGCGCGGCACCGGCACCAACGGCCTGCCCACGCTCGTCCGCCACACCGTCTCGGAAAAGCGCAACAAGCTCGGCTGCGGGGTCGGCGACATCAACGGCGACGGCCGCCCCGACATCCTGCGGCCCGACGTGTGGTTCGAGGCGCCTGAGGATATCCGCAAAGGCGTCTGGAAGGAGCACCCGCTCTCGCTCGGCGCCCCTAACGGAGGCTCGGACCACACCTCCAATATCCTCGTTCTCGACATCAACCGCGACGGTCTGAACGACATCCTCGCCAGCACCGCCCACAAGCACGGCATCTGGTGGTACGAGCAGCGCCGCGCCGCCGACGGCACCCTCTCCTGGACCCAGCACCTGATCGACAGCTCCTGGTCGCAGGCCCACTACCTCGCCCTTGCAGACCTCGACGGCGACGGCCAGCGCGAGCTGATCTCCGGCAAGCGCTTCATGGCCCATAACGGCAGCGACCCGGACGAGCTTGGCAAACCGTGCGTCTTCTTCTACCGCTTCAAGCCCGGCCCCAACCCGGCCTTCGCCCGCCAGACCATCACACTCGACGAAGGGATCGGGGCTGGCCTCAATATCGTCGCCGCCGACCTCGACGGAGACGGCGACCTTGACCTCGTGACCACCGGCAAATGGGGCGGCCCCGCGCTCTTCGAGAACCGCGGCGCGCGGCCTCCCGAGCCCGCCGAGCGGCAAGCCGCCCTCGCGCCGCCGCCCGCCGCCACGCCCTAAGCGGGGCCCCCATGGAACGCCTCTTCCTCAACCCGCGCACACCCCTGGTCTGCGCCGTCGCGGACTGGCTCGCCGCCCAGGCGAGAACCACGCCCGAGGGCGCCGCCACCCTCGCCCACATCCTCGTCGTGGTGCCGACGCGCCAGGCCGGCCGCCGCCTGCGCCTCGCGCTCGCCAGCCGCATCGGCGCCTGCATCCCGCCCCTCGTCCTCCTCCCCGCGCAGGCCATCGTCCCGGCCCGCGAGCCGGCCTGCCCCGTGGCCACGCCCGCCGAGACCCTCGGCCTGCTGGGCCGGCTCCTGCTCGGCCTCGACCTCGCCGCGCTCCCCGACCTCTTCCCCGAAAAGGGCCGCCCGCGCGAGCGCGCCTTTCCCTGGGCGCTCGGCGTCGCCCGCCAGCTCGCCGACCTCTGGAACCTCCTGCAGGAGAACGCGCTGACCATGGCCGACGTCGCCGCACAGGCCGAACCGCTCCTCGCCGGCGAGGACCTCGACATCGAGGTCGCGCGCTGGCGCGACCTCGCCCGCCTCGAGTCGCTCTTCTTCGACGCGCTGCGCGCGCGCGGCCGCACGCCGCCCCCGCTCGCCCGCCAGCAGGCGGCCGCCGACCCCCTCCTGCCCGAGGGCGTCGAGCGTATCGTCCTGCCCGCCCTCGCCGACGCCCAGCCCGCGCTCTACCCGACGCTCGAACACCTTGCCGCGCGCGGCGCGACGCTCACCACGCTCCTCCAGGCCGACCCCGCCGACAGCGACCGCTTCGACCGCTGGGGCCGGCCCGAACCCGCGCAGTGGCTCGGCGAGCACGCCCCGCTCCTGCCGCTCGCAGATAGCCAGATCACCCTCGCCGCGAACAG
>JAKJGY010000236.1 GCA_022704145.1 Verrucomicrobiota bacterium | reverse complement strand
CCGCCGTAGAAGGCGACCGCCGTGCCGTTCATGAGCGGCGCGTAGAAGGCGTTGGTCAGCGTGGCCGCCGTGGCACCGGCCGCGCCGTCCTCCAGCGGGAGGTAGACGCGCGTCGAGGCGGGCTCGCTCACGGTCATGAACTGCGCGGGCGTCAGCACCTCGTCGGTGAGGCGCACCTCGTCGATCCAGCCGTCGAAGGCGCGCGCGCCCGCGCCTTGCCCGATGCGGAGCTGGCCCGTGTCGTAGATCAGGTTGCTGTAGGAGGTGCCGCCGCCGCGCCGCACGTAGTCGATGTAGATGTCGACCGCGCGGTTGGTGTGGGTGTAGGTGAAGGCCACGTGGTGCCACTGGCCGTCCTCGATATTCTGCGTCGAGGTCCAGGACTGGTTGAAGCCGGGCGCGCCGTTGGTGAACGCAACACCGGAATCGATCCGCACGCGGGGCTTGCCGCTGTTGTCGAAATCGAGATTCCAGCTCGTGTTGCCGCCGCCGCGCACCTTGCCGACGATGAGCGGGAAGTTCACGCGGCGGTCGACCTTGACGAAGGCCTCGACGGTGAGGTTCGACGGGTGGAGCAGCGGGTCGTGATCCGCGACCGTGGCGCAGCCGCCGTCGTTGGAATTGGTGTTACCGGGCAGGCCCGCGTTGACGAAGCGCAGCGACGCCGCGTTGGTGGCGTTCAGCAGCGGGCCGGTGAAACTGGCCCAGACGCGCGCGCCGGGCGTGTCGCCGCTGAAGGTCGGCAGCGCGCCCGTGCCGTTCTTCGACGCCGTCGCGTTCAGAGCGGGCGTGTTGGTCTCCGTGACGAGCGCGCCGGCGGTGGCCGAGGGTGCGCCGTCGTCGAACTGTCAGGAGCCGACAGGGGACGCCCTGCCCGTTCCGGACAGGCAGAGCAGGCCGAGAGTCAGACCGAGAGCTGTGTTTGCGTGTTTCATGGGGCCTCCAGGATGATATACGGTCAGTAAACGAGCTTAATAGTACGGTAACGGAAGGGTGAGCGCAAGGCCCTGACTGCGATATCCAGGGGCGCTCCGCAACGTCGCACGGGCATCCTGCCCGTGCCGGGGCCCGCGGGCGGTGGGGCCCGTGGCGCGGGGACCGGCTGCACGGGCAGGGATGCCCGTGCGACGGGGGACCGGAATGTCCAATAGCCAACACGGAATGACCAAGGAAGAAGTGGGGGCGGCCGCTCTGTCGGAAGCTTTGTCGGGCGGGAGAGCGGGGACCGGGGGCGGCAGGCTCGTAGCGCCTGCCGTACTGGCGGGGACCGGCAGCAGGCTCGTAGCGCCTGCCGTACTGGGCGCGGACCGGCGCACGGACACGACGCCCGCCTCAACGTCGCACGGGCATCCTGCCCGTGCCGGGGCCCGCGGGCGGTGGGGCCCGTGGCGCGGGGACCGGGGCACGGGCAGGGATGCCCGTTCGACGGGGGACGGGACCGGTGTACGGTTTTAGCGCGGGGACGGCAGCAGGCTTGTGAGCGCGGGGCCGAGCGCGGCGTGGCGGAAACGGTAGCCGAGGGCGGCGGCGCGGGACGGCAGGGCCCGCTGGCTGTCGAGCAGCAGGCGGGCGCGTTCGCCCAGGAGCAGGCGCAGCAGGCAGGCGGGCGCGGGCAGCGGGGCGGGACGGCGCAGCGCGCGGCCGAGCGCGGCGGTGAAGGCGGCGTTGGTGACCGGCTCGGGCGCGGTCAGGTTGAAGGGCCCGGCGGCGGCGGCGTCTTCCAGCAGGCGGCGGACGAGCGCGACCCAGTCGTCGAGATGGATCCAGCTCAGGTACTGGCGGCCGTCGCCGAGGCGGCCGCCCAGGCCGAGGCGGAAGGGCGGCAGCAGTCTTGCCAGCACGCCGCCGGAGGGGTGGAGCACGAGGCCTGTGCGCAGCAGGCAGACACGGACGCCCAGCGGCGCGGCGGCCTGTGCGGCGGCCTCCCACTCGGCGCAGAGCGTGCCGAGGAAGTCGGCGGCGGCGGGTGCGGTCTCGTGCAGCTCGCGGTCGCCGCAGTCGCCGTAGAGGCCGACGGCCGAGGCGCTCACGAGCACGGCGGGCGGGCGGGCGGCAGCGGCGAGGCGGGACACCAGGTCGCGGGTGAGGCCGACGCGGCTGGCGTGCAGCTCGCGCTTGCGGGAGGCGCTCCAGGGCCGGTCGGCGATGGGCGCGCCCGCGAGGTTGACCACGGCGTCGAAGGCGAGGCCGGCGGGCCAGGCCTGAGGCGCGCGCAGCGGGCGCACGTGGGGGCCGCAGCGGGCGGCGACCCGCGCGGGGTCGCGGCAGAGGGCGGTCACCTCATGGCCGTCGCGGGCCAACGCGTGGCCGAGCGCGCGGCCGAGGAACCCTGTGGCGCCGGTGAGCAAGACTCGCATCCTGAGGCCTCCGTTGAGGGTGTGCGGCCCCCTACCCGCCGTCCGTACACAGCTCCAGCGTGACGGGCCCTTCGTTGAGCAGGCGCACGCGCATCTCGGCGCCGAAGACGCCGGTGGCGACGCGTTCGGGGCCGAGGGTCTGGCGGAGGCGCGCCACGAGCGCGTCGACGAGCGGCGCGGCCTGTTCGGGCCGGGCGGCGGCGATGAAGCTCGGGCGGTTGCCCTTGCGCGTGTCGGCGTAGAGGGTGAACTGCGAGACCACGAGCAGGGCGCCGCCGCACTCCGCGACCGAGAGGTTCATCAGGCCGTGGGCGTCCTCGAAGACGCGCAGCGCGGGGAGCTTGCGGGCCAGCCACGCGACATCCTCCGGCCCGTCGGCATGCGTCACGCCGAGCAGCACCAGCAGGCCGCGGCCGATCTCGGCCACGCGGCGGCCCTCGACCTCCACGGAGGCTTCGGCGACTCTCTGGATCAGGGCTTTCATAAGGGTGACGTCAGCATACACGGTCCCGGGCGGATATCCAAGAGCCGAAGGGGCGGGGCCATTTTTGGCTTTGCGGCCGGGGCTGCGGCCGCTTATGCTACACGTCATGAATATCCAGGTGTTGCCGCTCGGGCTGTATGAGGCCAACTGTGTTCTCCTGTGGGTCGATCCCGCGTGCGCGTGGGTGGTCGATCCCGGGGCGGACGGCGAGGCGCTCCTGGCGTGTCTGGCGCAGAAGGGCCTGACGCCGGGGGCGGTGGTGCTGACGCACGGGCATTTCGACCACATCTCGGCGGTGAACGCGCTGACGGCGCGGTTTCCGGTGCCGGTCTACCTGCACGCCGCGGACGCCGCCTGGGCGTTCACGCCGGCGAACGCGATGCCGGGGTACCGGCCGACGGCCCGGCCCGGAACGCTGGACACGGGCAAGCGCGAGGGGGACCGGCTGTGCTGCGGCGGGCTGGAGGCGCGCGTGCTCCACACGCCGGGCCACACGCCGGGCGGCTGGTGCCTGCATTTCGAGGCCGGGGCGCTGCTGGTGGCGGGCGACACGCTTTTCGCGGGCTCGGTCGGGCGTACGGACTTTCCCGGGGGGAGCTGGGAGGAGCTGGAGGCCTCGCTGCGGCGGCTGAAGGCGCTGCCGGACGAGACGCGCGTGCTGTGCGGCCACGGGCCCTCCACGACGCTGGGCGTCGAGAAGCGGAGCAACCCGTACTTATGACCGCGGCGCAGCAGATTGTGGCGGTCTTGCGCGAGGCGGCCGGGGCGGAGGTTTCCAGCCGGGCGCTGTGCGAGCGGCTGGGCGTGACGCGGGCGGCGGTCTGGAAGCAGGTGGAGGCGCTGCGGGCGGGGGGCTACGCGATCGAGGCCTGCTCGCGGCGCGGCTACCGGTTTGTGGCGGCGCCGGACACGCCGCATGCGGCCGAGGTGCTGCCGCTGCTGCGTACGGCGCGTCTCGGGCGCGACTGCCAGTATGTGGAGGAGACCGGCTCGACCAACCGTGACGCGGCGGCGCGGGCGGAGGCGGGTGCGGCGGAGGGGCTGGTGGTGGCGGCCGGGGCGCAGCGGGCGGGGCGGGGTCGGCAGGCGCGTGTCTGGCACTCGCCGCCGGGGGCGAACCTTTACTTCTCGCTGGTGCTGCGGCCGGAGGTGGAGCTGGCGCGGGCGGCGTCGCTGCCGCTGGTGGTGGGGCTGGCGGTGGCCGAGGCGCTGGAGGGGCTCGCGCCTGAGGCGCGGCCGCTCGTCAAGTGGCCGAACGACATTCTGGCGCGCGGCCGCAAGCTCTGCGGGATCCTCTGCGAACTGCAGGCCGAGACGGACCGGGTGCGGCACATTATCGCGGGCGTGGGGGTGAACGTGAACCTGGAGCCGGAGTCGCTGCCTGCGGAGCTGCGCGGCCGGGCCACGTCGCTCAAGGCCGAGGCCGGGCGGGCGTTCTCCCGCGCGGCGGTGCTGGCGGCGGTGCTGAACCGGCTTGAGCCGCTCTACGACCGGTGGCGGGCCGAGGGCCTGGCGCCGCTGGCGGGGGCGCTGGCGGCGCGCGACGCGCTGCGCGGGCGGGAGATCGCGCTGGAGCAGGGCGGGCGGCGTGTGGCGGGTGTGGCGGACGGAATCCAGGCGGACGGCGCGTTGCGGCTGCTGACGGCCGAAGGGCTCGTGCCGGTCTATTCGGGCGAGGCGCATCTCGGCGCCTGACGGGCGTCCGGGACGTCCGCCCGTACGGGCCTGGCTCGCCCGGGGTCCGGCGTCAGGGCCGACGCATCAAACTTCTTTGTCGTCGAGCCTCTTGCAAAACCCCTTCAGGGTGTTTGCAGGAGAGAAGTCAGAATTCAGGAGTCAGGAGTCAGGAGTCAGAATTCAGGAGTCAGAATTCAGGAGTCAGGAGTCAGGAGTCAGAATGTGGATAAGATATTGGTGGTGAACAGGTTCCGATTCTGAATTCTGGATTCTGGATTCTGAATTCTGGATACGGCACTTGCAGAACCGACGAAGGAGGTTCTGCAAGTGCCTCTCGTCGTTAAAAACGGGCCAAATTCTCCAAATGGGCCCCCTGGCAACACGGAACGATGAGGTTGAGCCACGGATGAAACGCGGATGAAACACAGCCCCCCTTGCATGTTCCTCTCCATCCGCGTTAATCCGTGAAAAGCCGTGGCTAGAACTTAGCCTAGAACTGAGATGTGTCGGTCCTGGGCAGGGCAGACGCATCTCATTTCTGATCCGCAGATGACGCAGATGTACGCAGATTGTGGGGTGCTTCCACCAACCGGAGTCTCGAAACAGGGTCATCCTGATATTTGATCCAGATTCTTATGCACTTGAGTCCTACGCTCTGTTCTGCCCAAACCCGCAGAGGGAAACACCGAGAAGCTACGGATTTCACGGATCGCGCGGATAGGTTTCGTGTCTCTTTGTGGCGCTTGACTACCTGTCGCAACGCTCATCCGAGAAATCCGTACAATCCGTAGCTTGAACCAGAACTGCATGAGCCATGCACAGTGCCGTAGGAGTCAAGTGCCCAAGCATCTTGATCCAAACGCACAGGTTGCTGGTCGTGGTGATTCAAACGGACCCGAAGCACGTAAACACGCTGATCTGCGATACTCTGCGTAATCTGCGGACAAAACGGCGCTGTCAATGATGATTCAGATGCGACCGCCCTGGATCCTGGGCGGCGGGGCTTGACGGCGCGCACATCCGAACCGTACACTACGGGAACGGAAGCGCGGGC
>JAKJGY010000235.1 GCA_022704145.1 Verrucomicrobiota bacterium | reverse complement strand
GCCTGTCCACGGCAACCTTGCCGATGGTGAAGGTCGTGCGCCCGGTGTTGCGGGCAATGAGCTTGAGGCCGTAGGGGAAGTCCTTGAAGCGATCCTCGCAGGTCGCCCGCACCGTTCGTCCTTCCTTCCGGCTCAGCTCGATGAGGGCGGTGACGGCGGCCGCCCTGAATTCGAGCTTCAGGCCGTGTTCCTTCTCGAAGCGTTCGGCAAAGCCTTGCACTTCGCCGCGCATCACGCCCAGGTGCGCCTCCTGCCCGGCCTCCAGCATCGCCGCCAGGGCGCCGGCGGGATCGCGGAGAACCGGCAGTGTCAGCCGGAACTCGCGGATGCCGGCCGACGGCAGTTCGAACTTGTACTCGCGGAAGACGCGCTCGAACACGGTGAGCAGTCCGCGCGCCCCCGTCTTCTCCGACGCCGCGCGGGCGGCGACCTCCGTGACCGCGTCGCGATCGACCTCGAGGCGGATGCCGTAGCCGTCGAACTCGGTGCGGTACTGGTCGAGGATGTTGCCCTCCGAATGCAGCAGAATCTGCTCGAGGTCCGCCGCCGACAGCAGGCTGAGCGCGACCCGGATGGGCAGGCGCCCGATGAACTCCGGTTCAAAGCCGAACTGGATGAAGTCGTTGGTCTCCGCCAGCTTGAGGTACTCGCTGCTGTCCGGCTCCGTCGTTTGTACGGACTGCCCGAAGCCGATCTGGTGCCGGCCCAGCCGGCGCCTGATCTGGTCGGTCAGCCCGTCGAAGGCGCCGCTGACGATGAACAGCATATGTTTGGTGCTGATCGTGCGCGGCGGCGGCTGGCCGCCCGCCTGCATCGCCATGACCGCCTGCATCTGGCCGAGGATGTCGGTCTGGCCGACGAGGTTGACGTCGGTCTCCTCCATCAGCTTGAGCAGGTTGGTTTGCACGCCGCGGCCGGAGACGTCGCGCACCCCCTGCGCCGCCTTGCTGGCGATCTTGTCGATCTCGTCGATATAAATGATGCCATACTGGGCCAGCTCGGTGTTGTTGTCGGCCGTGCGGACAAGGTCGCGGACGATGTCCTCGACGTCGTAGCCGACGTAGCCGGTCTCCGAGAACTTGGTGGCATCAGCCTTGACGAAGGGCACGCCGATGAGCCGCGCCAGGCAGCGCACGAGGTAGGTCTTCCCGACGCCGGTGGGGCCGAGCAGGACGATGTTCCGCTTGGCGTAGTCGCGGCCGCGGATCTCGCGGTCGGCGAGGCACTGCCGCACGTGGTTGTAGTGGTCGCACAACGCGATCGAGAGCGCCTTCTTGGCCTCGTCCTGGCTGACCACGAAGCGGTCGAGGTAGTCGCGGACCTCGCGCGGTTTCAGGCTGAACTCGCGGATGTGTCGCAGGACTTCGTCGGCCTTCCCGGTGTCGGCGTCGCGGGGGGTGCCGTCGCGCGGCGTCGTGGGGCGCGGCCCGGCCGGGGAACCGAACATGAACTTGATGTCGGTGTTGCGGAGCATGTCCCGCATCTGGCGGCGCATTTCCTCTTCGGGCGTAGGTTTTCTCTGGTCGTCTGGCATGGGGAGGGGCTTCCTGGCTGGGGTCAGGCGGTTCGAAAGGCGGCCATGGTCTCGCGGTTTCCCTTGGGGCCGGCGATGGGGGAGGGCACGGTGCCCACGCGCGACCAGCCCAGTTCATGCTCAGCGAACGCGCAGACCTCCTCGACGCAGCGGGCCTGCACGGACGGGTCACGGACCACTCCGCCCCGCCCGACCTCCTCCCGCCGGGCCTCGAACTGAGGCTTGACCAGCACGAACACCCACGCGCCGGGCTTGAGGAAGGGCGCGCAGGCGGGCAGGATCTTGCGCAAGGAGATGAAGGAGACGTCGGCGGTCATCGCGTCAATCGGCTCGGGGACATGCTCGGCGCTCAGGTAGCGGGCGTTGACCCGTTCGCGGCAAGCGACGCGTGGGTCCGCCCGCAGCCGGGCGTGCAACTGGCCGAAGCCCGCGTCCACGGCGTAGACCCGTCGGACGCCTTCGCGCAGGAGCACCTCGGTGAAGCCGCCGGTCGAGGCGCCCACATCCAGCGCCACCGCATCGCGCAGGTCCGGCCGCGCCACCGCCAGGATCGCCAGCAGCTTGTCGGCGCCGCGGCTGACGTAGGGGCGGGGCGTGCGGACGCACAGGTCGGCGTCGGGGCTGAGCAGGTCCGAGGCCTTCTGCACGAGGCGGTCAGGGCCGACCCGGACTTCGCCGGCCAGGATCAGGCGGCGCGCCAGCGCGCGGCTCTCGCACAACCCCTTCTCGACCAGCAGGTTGTCAGCCCGCACGCGCATCGGGACTCCATGGGCGTCGTCCGCCGGGGGGCGTGGCCTCAGGTCCGCACCTGACCGCTGCCGTAGACCACGTACTTGTAGGACGTCAGCTCCTCAATTCCCATCGGGCCGCGCGCGTGGATGCGGTCGGTGCTGATTCCCATTTCCGCGCCCATGCCGAACTGGGCGCCGTCGGTGAAACGGGTGGACGCGTTGATGTAGACGGCGGCCGAGTCCACCGCCTCGACGAAACGCTGCCCGGCCTCGCGGTCGTCGGTGACGATGGCGTCGCTGTGGTTGGAGCCGTAGGCCGCAATGTGCTCGATGGCGGCTTCGATCCCCGGCACGATCCGCACCGCGAGGATGAGGTCGAGGTACTCCGCGTACCAGTCCTCTTCGGTCGCCGGCCTGGCATCGGGCACCAGTCGCCGGAACGCCTCGTCTCCGCGCAACTCGACGTGGCACGCGCGCAGCCGCTCGGCCAGCCGGGGGGCGAAGCTCTCGGCGATTGCGGCGTCGATCAGCACCTTCTCGCAGGCGTTGCAGGTGGCGGGGCGCTGGCACTTGGCGTTCTCGATGATCGCCAGCGCCATGTCGGGGTCGGCCGCGGCATGGACATAGACGTGGCAGACGCCCTTGTAGTGCTTGATGACCGGGATGGTGGAGGTCTCGACGACCCGGCGGATGAGGCCTTCGCCGCCGCGGGGAATCACCAGGTCAATGTACCGGTCCATGGTCAGGAGGGTGTCGAAGACGGCGCGGTCGGTCCACGGCACCCATTGCACGGCTTCGTCGGTCACCGCGGCGTCGCGCAGGCCGGCCTTGAGGGCTTCGACGATGGCGCGGTTGGAGTTCATCGCCTCGGAGCCGCCGCGCAGGAAGGCGACGTTCCCGGCTTTGAGGCAGAGCCCGGCCGCGTCCGCGGTCACGTTCGGCCTCGCCTCGTAGATGATGGCGATGACCCCGATCGGAACGCGCACCTTCTCGATCCGCAACCCGTTGGGGCGCAGCCAGGTGGCATCCTTGCGTCCGACGGGATCGGGCAGTCCGGTCAGGGTTCGCAGCCCCTTGGCCATCTCGGCGACGCGGGCCGGGGTGAGGGCGAGGCGGTCGAGCATGGCCTGGCTGAGCCCTTGGCGGGTGGCGGCGGCGAGGTCGGCCGCGTTGGCCGCCAGGATGGCATCTGCGGCGGCGACGAGCCGCGCGGCCATGGCTTCCAGGCAGCGGTTGCGGGCATCCCCCGGCAGCACGGCCAGCCGGCGTGCCGCCGTGCGGGCGGCCACGCCCATGGCCAGCAGTTCGTCGTGGTAGGCGGTCTGGCTCATGACAGCACCATGTGGTTGCGGTGGACGACGGCGTCATCCCCGTCGCAGCCGAGGAGGGCGCGGATTTCGTTGGTGCGGTGGCCGGCGATGCGGGCCGCGTCCTCCGCGCTGTAACAGGACACGCCGCGCGCCACCTCGGTTCCGTCGGCGGCGAGGACGCGCACGGTGTCGCCCCGCGCAAAGCGTCCCCGCACGGCGGTGATGCCGCTGGGCAGCAGGCTGCGGCCCTGTTCGCGCAGGGCGCGGCAGGCCCCGTCATCAATCACCAGTTCACCGGCCGGCCTGGAGAAGAAGGCCAGGAAGCGCTGGTGGCTGGGCATGCGCGAGGGCGCGCGGCCGATGAACAGGGTTCCGACGTCCTTGCCGGCGAGGATGTCGGCGAGGATGTTGAAGCTGAGGCCGTCGGCGATGACCAGGCTTTCGCCGGCCCGCGTCACGTACTCGGCGGCGCGCAGCTTGGTGCGCATGCCGCCGACCGAGAAGGTGTGGTCGCTGGTGTCGCCGGCCTGGGCGCGCACGGTGTCGTCCAGCCGCCGCACCACCGAGTAGCGCCGGCCCAGCTTGCCGTCGGTCATCTCGTGCAGGCCGTCAATGCTGGTCAGCAGGACGGTGAGGTCGGCGCGGGCCATGACCGCGACCAGGGCGGCCAGCATGTCGTTGTCGCCGAACTTGATCTCATCAATGCTCACCGAGTCGTTCTCGTTGATCACCGGCAGCACGCCGCTGGCCAGCAGCGAGTCCAGGCAGGAGCGCAGGTTGAGATGGCGTTCGCGGTCTTTGACGTCGGCGGCCGTCAGCAGCATCTGGCCGCAGTGGAAGCCGTGCTTGGCGCAGGCGGTTTCATAGAGGAACATCAGGTGGGACTGCCCGACCGCGGCGTGGGCCTGCAATTCCGGCAGGCTGGTGGGCCGGCGGGGGGTGCCGAGCACCAGCATCCCGGAGCCGATCGCACCGGACGTCACCAGGATGACCTCGTTGCCCTGCTGCCGCATCGCGGCCAAGGCCCCGACCAGCTGTTCGACCCGCTCGGCCGTCGAGGCGCCGCGCACGCCGGTCAGCAGCCGGGTGCCAACTTTCACCACCACCTTGCGCACACGGGCCATGACGCGCGCCCGCTGCCCGGTATCTTCATAAAGAGCCGACATACGACGGTTGACCTCGGTTCAGTGAAACGCCTGCAGACGCGGAACTCGGAATGCGGAATGCGGAAGTCGGAAGTCGGCGTTCGACGCTCGACGTCCGGAGTTCAGCGTCCGGCGTTCGACGTTTGTCTTCCGGAGTTCTGTGTTGAGGGGGCAGCGTTCGTGGTTGAGAAACTCGCAGAGGTTTTGTGGTTGAATGCGATGGCAAGACTGTCTCGTGCGATGGAGGGCGGACCTCCGTGTCCGCCAGGTCATACGCAAAGACCCGGTTTGCCGCGGACGAACCCGGACGACACGGAGGTCGTCCCTCCAACCCGGCACACAGCAATCCTTACCGAGGCCGATGGAGGCCGGGCCTTTGTCGCAGCCACTCACGTTTGCGGGCGGCGGGCGGACACGGTCGGCGCTGTGGGCGGTTCCGCTCTCAGCGCGGCAACGGGTAGCCGTCTTCCTCGTCCGGATCCATCTCGTCCAGGTAGCTGGTCCGCTCATGGCGGCCCTTGAGCGGGAGCCTGGGTGCCCGGCGGCTCTCGGCGTCCCCGTCGCCTTCACTGCGGGGTCGCTTCTTGGCCAACCGCGGCCTGCGTCGCTCGCGCTCGTCCCCGAGACTGTCCAAGTTTTCTTTCTGCATGTCCGGCGATCCGTTGGCTGTGCACGACCGGGCCGTGTGTCTGCCGGGGCCGGCCTTTCCGTCCGGCTCCGTGGGGGATGCACGTCAACACCATACACGGGCTAGGCGGGCTTTGCCAGTGCCTCCCGCGCCAAGCGCCGGGCGGCCGCGGCCACCCATTCGCGGGAGCGGCGGCGGGCTTCGTCGGCGGAAGCGCCTGGCGGGG
>JAKJGY010000234.1 GCA_022704145.1 Verrucomicrobiota bacterium | reverse complement strand
ATGTGGTTTAGTAACGTTTCTACACGCATCCGGTGTTGTTCGTCCTCCTTTGTGTTGCAAACAAGAAGGATACCCGGATGCGCCTTTTTCAATCAACTGTCACCCACAGATTCTCGTGAGGTGCCCGGCTTCCCTGTGCTGGTTTCTTTCGCCCCTGCCGCTCCGGACGGTTTTTCGTATCATGACCTGAAGCCCGGCGGTGCGGATCTGCGCTTCACCGATGCCGCGGGCACCGAGCTGTTGAGCCACGAGATCGAGTCGTGGGATACGAACGGCGTGTCGCGCGTCTGGGTGCGCGTGCCAGCGCTCACCTCAGATGGCGTCATCTGGGCCTATTGACGGAACCCGGACGCGGAGGCGCCGTCGGCCGGCAGCGTGTGGGATCAGGACTTCTGCGGCGTGTGGCACCTGTCGGACTCCTTGGCCGACGCCACGACGAACGCGAATCACGGCGTCAACACCGGATCCGTTGCGGCCAACGGCGCGGTGGCAGGCGGACGCGCGTGCGACGGCAACGACTTCATCGACTGTGGCAACGGCGCCTCCCTGAACCTCTCCAGCAACCGTCTCACGCTCTCCGCCTGGATCCGGCCGAACGCGATCACGGGCAACGCGATCATCAGCAAGTCCTATGCGGCCACGCATACCTCGCCCTACTACGCCTGGGTGCTCTACACGACGGGTTCCGGCCTGCACTGCCGCCTCGACACGACAGCCGCGACGAAGGGGACGCTGACGCTCGGCGCGTGGCAGCATGTCGCCGTCACCTACAACGGCAGCGCCATCACCTATTACATCGACGGCGCGCCGGTGGGTACGGTCGCCAAGACCGGGAATCTGCTGTCCACAGCGCGCAACGTGCGCATCGGCGGACGCGACACCAGCCCGCTCGAGGAGTATTTCAACGGCGGCATCGACGAGGTGCGCATCTCCTCTGTGGCGCGTTCGGCCGACTGGCTGCGCGCGGAACGCGACACGGTCGCGGACGCGGCGTTCTGCACGTTCGGGCCGGTCGAGGATATCAGCCGCCCGCTCCTCTCCGTGGCCGACGCCTCCTGTGCGGAGGGCGACGCGGGCACGGCCGGCCTGCTGTTCCGTGTCACCCTCTCGTATGCCCTCTCCGAACCCGTGTCCTTCCACTACGCCACCTCGAACGCCACGGCGACGTCGGCCGAGGATTACCAGGCGCACGAAGGCGCTTGCATACTGGCGGCGGGCCAGACCGAGGGTGTGATCGCCGTGCCCGTGAACGGCGACCGGACTGCGGAGCCGGACGAGTTCTTCTGCCTGCGCGTCAGTGCGGTGACGAACGCCTTCCTCGCGCGGGAGGTCGCGTACGGGCTGATCCTCGACGACGACCGGACGAACCGCCTGGCACCCTGCGCGCTGGCGGCCGACACCACGCGCGGCCGTCTCTACGTGGCGCGCCACGCGGACGCGAGTGTGGGCGTGATCGACGCTTCGGCGGGCCGGCTGATCCAGGCCTACGCGCTGGACGCCGCGCCGAACGGCCTGGCGCTCAGCCCGGACGGCGCGCGCCTCTACGCGGCGTGCGGCGGGCTTGGCGGACAGGTGACCGTGCTCGACGCGGCCAGCGGCGCACTCCTCGGCACGGTTGCCGCCGGCCACACGCCGCTCTCGCCCGTGGTGAGTCCGGACGGCGCCACGCTCTACCTCTGTAACCGCTTCGACAACGACGTGTCGCTCATCCGGGTCGCCGACGGCGCTACGCTCGCCCGGATCGCGGTCGGGCGCGAGCCGCACGCCGCCGCTCTGACGCCGGACGGCTCGAAGCTGTTTGTGGCCGAGCTGCTGCCGACCGGCACCGCGACCAACCCGGCCGTCGCGGCAGCCGTGAGCGTGATCGACACGGCCACGCGGACCGTGACGCGCCGCATACCGCTGCCGCCGGGCGCGCAGTCGCTGCGCGGCCTCTGCCTCTCGGCCGACGGCGCGACCGTCTATGGGGTGCATGTGCTCTCCCGCTTCTACGCGCCGACCACGCAGGTGCTGCGCGGGTGGATGAACACGGCGGCGCTCAGCGTGATCGACGCCGCGTCCGAGTCATACGTGTCCACGGTGCTGCTGGATGACCTCGACCTCGGCGCCGCCAACCCCTGGGGTGTGGTCTGCACCGCCGACAACCGGTACGTCTGCGTGTCGCACGCGGGCACGCATGAGGTCAGCGTGATCGATCAGGCGGCCTTGCGCGTCAAGCTCCTGGCGGCGGACGAGGACACGCCGCAGGATCTGACCTTTCTCGTCGGGCTGCGCCGCCGCCTGCCGCTCAAAGGCAACGGGCCGCGCGGCCTGGCGGCCGTCGGAGGCACGCTTTTCGCGGCCGAGTACTTCAGCGACACGGTCGGCGCGGTCAGCCTCGCGCCGGGGAGCGAGTACGGCGCGTCGGAGATCGCCTTAGGTGCGCCGCGCCCCTCTGATCCCGCCGGTTTGGGCGAGCGCCATTTCAACGACGCGACGCTCTGCCTCCAGAACTGGCAGAGCTGCGCGAGCTGCCACCCGGACGCGCGGGCGGACGCGCTGAACTGGGATCTGATCAATGACGGGTTCGGTTCCCCCAAGAACACCAAGAGCATGCTCTTCGCGATGCAGACGCCGCCCGCGATGTCGACCGGTATCCGCGCTCATGCGCGCGTGGCGGTGCGGGCGGGCCTGAAATACATCCAGTTCGTCAGCCAGCCTGAGTCGCTGGCGGTTGAGATCGACACCTATCTGGCCGCGCTAAGGCCGGTGCCGAGCCCGCATCTGGCGGGCGGCTCGCTGAGCGCGGCGGCTGTGCGCGGCGCCGCACACTTTCAGGCCCGGGGCTGCGCGGCCTGCCACAGCGGCGAGTATCTGACTGACGGCCAGTTGCACGACATCGGCACCGCGACGGCTCAAGAGGCCGGCTTGCGGTTCGACACGCCCACGCTGTTCGAGTTGTGGCGCACGGCCCCGTATCTGCACGACGGCCGCTTCGCCAGCGTGCGTGACGTCGTCACCACGGCTCATGCGAGCCGCGTGAGCGGCCTGACCCCTGAAGAGATCGACGATCTGGTGGAGTATCTGCTGTCGCTATGAGAAACGGGGCACATATCGTGATGAGTCTCGCGCTGGCGCCGCTCGTCTGCGCCGCGCTGCCCGCCGCTGTGACCAACCAGCCGATCCTCTTCGTGGTGCGCAACCAGTACCAGACCGACCACCACAACACCCATACGATGTTCCCCTCCGCCCCCAACGAGTTCAACACCGGCTATTACGAGGGCGGCAGCTCCGCGCTGAAAATCCTCGACCCCGCCACGGGGTCGGTGCGGACGCTCCTTGACGCCGGGCCGGGCGGCGTCATCCGCGACCCGGACGTACACTTCGACGGAGGCCGCCTCGTGTTCGCCTGGCGCAAAGGGCTGTCGGACGCCTTCCGCATCTACGAGATCCATGCCGACGGCACGGGCCTCCGGCAGCTCACGGCCTGCGAGGACGTGGACGACATCGACCCGCTGTACCTGCCGGACGACCGTATCGTCTTCGTCTCCGGCCGCGAGCCCAAGTACGTGATGTGCAACAAGCACCTCTCGCACAACCTGTACCGCATGGACGCCGACGGCGCGAACGTCACGCAGATCGCCAAGAGCACGCTCTTCGAGGGCCACCCGTCCCTGATGTCCGACGGACGCCTCCTCTACGACCGCTGGGAGTACGTGGACCGCAACTTCGGCGACGCGCAGGGCCTCTGGACCAGCGATCCTGAGGGAACCGGGCATGCGCTCTATTTCGGCAACAACACCAGCAGCCCGGGCGGCATGATCGACGCGCGCGATATCCCGGGCACGCAACAGGCCGTCTGCACCTTCGTCGCCTGCCACGACAAGCCCTGGGGTGCGGTCGCCGTGCTCGACCGCCGCCTGGCGCGCGACGGCGCGGCGGGCGTGGTCCGCACCTGGCCGGCGGGCCTGGCGAGCTGGGTGAAGGTCAACGAGACGGTCAACAGCGACTTCGATCTCTTCGCCGCGACCAGCCCGAAGCACGAGGACCCGTACCCGCTCGCCGATCCGGCCACCGGCGTAGGGGGCCGTTACTTCCTCTGCTCGCGCCAGACCGGCGCGGGCGAGCACATGGCGCTCTACCTGCTGGACGCGTCGGACGGCAGCGCCACGCTGCTGCACGACGAGGGCAGCGGCGACGTGGGCTGCTACGATCCCATGCCGCTGGCGTCCCGGCCGCGGCCGGGAGCCGTCACCGTCCCGCGCAAGTATGATGACACGCCGGGCCGCTTCTACGTGACGGACGTTTACAAGGGCACGCATATGGCGGGCGTGGCGCGCGGCACGGTCAAGTGGCTGCGTGTGGTGGAGTCGCCCGAGAAGCGCTATTACAGCAGCCAGGTCTGGAACGCGCAGGGCATCGAGGCGCCGGGCGTGAACTGGGACAGTTTCGAGACCAAGCGCATTCTCGGCACAGTGCCGGTCGAGGCCGACGGTTCGGCTCATTTTCAGGCCCCTCCGCACACCTTCCTGTTCTTCCAGCTTCTCGACGCGGACGGCCTGATGGTGCAGTCGATGCGCTCCGGCACCGTGATCCAGCCGGGCGAGGCGCAGGGGTGCGTGGGCTGCCACGAGGACCGCGCGCTCGCCCCGCACCCGACCGGCGTGCGGATGCCGGCCGCCTTCCAACGTCCGCCCGACGCGCTGGGCGGCTGGCAGGGCCAGCCGCCCAAGCTGTTCAACTACCTCGCGGAGGTGCAGCCGGTGTTCGACGCCAAGTGCCTGGGCTGCCACGACAGCGGCGGTGCGGGCGCCGCGAAGGTGGTGCTCGCCGGCGACAAGGGACTGTGCTTTAACGCCTCCTATGCCGAGCTGTGGCGCAAGGGCTACACCGGCGCGATCGGCGCGGGGCCGGCGGCGGTGCGGCCGGCCAAGAGCTGGGGCGCGCATGCGAGCAAGCTGATCCAGACGTTACGCGGCTCGCACACCAACCGGGTGACGCTCGCCGCCAGCGAGTTCGACCGCGTCGTCACCTGGCTGGACCTCAACGCGGTCTACTATCCCGACTACTCAGCCAACTACCCCGGCAACGCGGGCGGCCGCTCTCCGCTGACTCCCGCACAGTTGAGCGCGCTCAGCGGTTACACCGGCAAGAACGTGTCGAACGCCGACAGCGTCAAGAGCGCGGGCGAGCAGGTCTGGTTCGACCGGCCCGAACGGAGCCCGTGCCTGAGCGGCGTGACCGGCGCGAGCTACACCAACGCGCTGGCCCTGATCCAGGCGGGCGCGGCCGCCCTCGCGGCCATGCCGCGCGAGGACATGACCAACTGCGTATTGATGAACGCGACCGATCGTTGGCGGGCGGACAAGTACCGGCGGCGCCTCTGCCGCGAGGATATGAACCGGGCGGCCGTCGCAGCGGGGGTCAAGGTCTACGACACGCAGGCGCTCGTGGCGGTGGGCAACGGGAGCGTGTCGAACCCGAGCCCCACGTCGGCAACGGTCAGCGGGCGGATCGTTTACACGCCGAGCAATGAGGTCGCGACGTTATACCTGGCCTGGGGCTCGTCGGACGGCGGCACCAGCACCGGCGGCTGGGCGCATGTCGTCAGCATCGGCA
>JAKJGY010000233.1 GCA_022704145.1 Verrucomicrobiota bacterium | reverse complement strand
CGGCGCCGGCGCTGCCCGCCGCGCTGGCCGCGTTGCCCGCGCTGGCCGACGCGAAGCCGGCCAGCCCGCCGCCCGCGGCTCCGGCCGGCCCGTTCGTGATGCCCGTGCTGCCGCCCCTCCCCCCAAACACCCCGACGCCGCGCCATGTGATCCTGAAGTTCGACGACCTCAAGGGCCTCAAGAACCCGAAAGCGCCGGTGCACGGCCGTTTCCAGCGGCTCGCCGACT
The DNA here is from genome assembly GCA_022704145.1 of Verrucomicrobiota bacterium. GTDB lineage: Bacteria > Verrucomicrobiota > Kiritimatiellia > RFP12 > UBA1067 > JAKJGY01. The sequence continues at coordinate 5,380 of JAKJGY010000233.1, read as the reverse complement.
TCATCGCGGCCAAAGGCCTGAAGGCGAGCTTCGGCGTGATCGCGAACACGTTCGAGGAGCCGAACGAGGCGTTCTGCGACTGGCTCCGCACGCGCGCCATCGAGAACGGCGGGCGCTTCGAGTTCTGGTTCCACGGCTATGACCACGCCATGAACATGACGGTCGGCGGCACGCCCTGCAAGGCCGAGTTCAGCGGGCCGGACTACGCCTACCAGTCCGAGCACTTCAGAAAGGGGTGCGAGCTGATGCGCAAGAGCGTGGGCTTCCCGTTCCGGACTTTCGGCGCGGCGGGCAACGCCGTCGACGCCACCGGCGCGCGCGTGCTCAGCGAGAACCCCGAGATCAAGGTCTGCTTTTTCGCGCCGGCGCAGAGCGCCTGCCCCCAGCTCGTGCTTAACCGCTCGCCCGAGCTGGAATACGCCGTGGGTAAAGTGAGCTTCGACGCCTTCTGGAAGAGTTATAGCGCCAAACGCGCGCAGCCGTATGTCGCGCTGCAAGGGCACCCCGGCATGTGGAGCGACGAGATGTTCCTGGACTTCCAGCACATTGTGGAGCTGCTGCTGGCGGACGGCCGTGCGTTCGTGACGCCCTACGAGTACTACCAGCTCAAGCAGGCCGCGCAGGCGGACGAAACCGGCCGAGCCGGGAAATGAGGGACAGCATGATCACCAGAAGACGGTTCCTGGGGCAGGCGCTGACGGCTTGCGCCGTCGCGCGCACAGGTCTCGCGCAGGTCGCAGCGGGGGTCGATCCCAACCTGGTGGCGCTCTTCGCCGACACGCATGTCACCCGCCGCGAGAACAGCCCGTTCCAGCGCCAAGGCCTGGCGCGGTGCGTCCGTGAAATCCTGGCCCTCAACCCCCGTCCGGCGCAGGTCATCCTGTTCGGCGACCTCTCCTGCGCGACGGGCGAGGCGGACGACTACGCGCTTCTGCGGGAGCTGCTGGCACCGCTCGCCGCAGGCGGCGTGCGGTGGCATCCGGTGCTGGGCAACCACGACAACCACGCCGCCTTCTTCGCCGCGTTCCCCGAGCACGCCCAGACGCCTGTGGCGGGGCGCATGGTGTCGGTGGTCGAAACCCCGCACGCGGCGTTCATCCTCCTCGACTCCGGCCTCGACGGGCCTGTTCAGGGCGCGCTCGACGAACCGCAGCGCGCGTGGCTGCGCGAGGCGCTCGGACAGTGCGTCAAACCGGTGTTCGTGGGCGCGCACCACCCGATCAAGGAACTCGGCATCCAGGCGTTGCTGGCCGCCACGCCCGCCTGCCGCGGTTTCCTTTACGGCCATAACCACGCGTGGAACCCGGACGGCGCGCGCGCCGTACCGTCGCTCTGCCTTCCGTCGACAGGCCATTGGGGCGACATCGGCTTCGTCCTCGCCCGGCTGGGGCCGGACACCGCGACCTTCACCAACACCGCACATGATTTTTATCCGCGCCCGCCGAAGTTCCCCGACCAGCCGCCCGTCCGCCAGCCAGAGTGGACAGACCGCATCAAGAAGAGGCACGGCGCGACTTGGACGACGCCGCTCGTCCCGCGCGAGGGCGGTTCTGTCCCGCTCTTCAACGGACAGGATCTCGCCGGCTGGATCCCGCTGAATCTCCCCGAGGGCACGTTCTTTGTCCGCGAGGGCACGCTGGTGACTACGGGCACACCGACCGGGCTCATGCGTACGGAACGGATGTACGAGAATTTTGTCATCGACTTCGAATGGCGCCACATGCGGTCCGGCGGCAACTCGGGTCTCTTCGTCTGGGCGGACGGTCACCCGGCCAACGCCTCCCCGTTTCCGCGCGGGATCGAGGTACAGATTCTCGACCCGGGCTTTAACGCCCCAGGCAAGGACGAGTGGTACAGCGTGCAGGGCGACATCTTTCCCGTGAACGGCTCGCGGCTGAAGCTGGCCGGACGCGTCTCCCCCAACGGCCAGCGCAGCTTCCCGGTGGAGGAGCGTACGCGGCCCTCGCCCGAGTGGAACCATTACCGCGTGGCGGGTGTCGACGGCGAACTCAGCCTCAGCGTCAACGGCCGTGAGGTGACCCGCGCGACCGGCGCCTCGCCTCGTAAGGGGTATCTCATGTTGGAGTCCGAGGGTTCCGAGTGCCAGTTCCGTAACCTCCGCATCCAGGAGCTGCCATCCACACAACCCCCGCCAGAGGATGTCGCGGCCGACGCATGACCATCCTTTCATGTTCTGAGCGCGCATCCGGTTGCGTCCTTGCTTATCGCCACGTTTTGATTTATCCTCATGGGCATGAAATGGCCCATGGGTCAATCGGCGGGACACTCTTATCCTGGAACGAAAAACGCGTCCCAGGCGCGTCCGTCCCGTTTGGCATGGTCTAGCCTGTTCGTAGCCGCCACCCTCCTCACGCTCGCCCTTGGCCTCTATCACTACCGGGCGGAACGCACCCGCCTGCACAAGGCCTACACCGACCATCTGACGGTTGTGGGCATGCTCAAGGCGAACCAGATCGCCGAGTGGCGGCGCGAACGCCTGGCCGACGCCATCCGCTATGCGCAGGGCCCCGCGCTCGTCGTGCCGGCACTGGCTTTCCTGCGCAACCCCTCGGAGGCCTCCAGCCGCCAGCAAACCCTCCACATGCTCGCGCTGAACCGTAAGGGTTTTTTTTACCGGGACACGATCTTGGCCACAACCAACGGCGTCCTCCTGCTCCAGTCGGCGGAGGCCCCCGAACCATTTTCAGCCACCACCCTCTCGGCGATCAGCAAGGCGGCCGCCACGCGGCAACCGGCGCTCTCCGCGCTCTTCCGCAGCCCGCAAGGCACCCTCCAGATTGATACCGTCGCCCCGATCCTCTTCCCTGACGGGACTCCCGCCGCACTGCTTATCCTGCGTTCGGGCGCCCAAGACTCCCTTTATCCCCTGATCCGTTTCTGGCCCACCGCTAGCGCCACCGCCGAAACCCTCCTGATCGAGCAGGAGGGCGATGCGATATTATTCCTGAACGAGCCCAAGAGCCGCTCCGATGGCGCGCTGAACATGCGGCTGCCCTTAGCCGGGAGCCAGACGGTCGAGGCCCAGGCGATACGCGGCGCCTCCGGCCTGCTCCGCGCGCCCGACCATTGCGGGAACGACGTGCTGGCCGACGCGCGTCCCGTCCCCGACTCCGACTGGCGCCTGGTCACCAAGGTGGATGAGAGCGAGATCCTTGCGGATGTGCGAGAAGGCACCCGCACGATCACTTTCTCGGTGGCCCTCGGCCTGTTGCTGTGTGTCGCCCTCACCGCCTTCGGCTACCGCCGCAGGCAGGTCGTCCTGTACCGGAACCTGTTCCGTCTGGAGCGCGCCCAACGCACGGCGCAAGAGCGCTTTCGCACCATCCTCTATAGCATCGGCGATGGCGTCATCGTGACCAATTCCCAAGCCTTAGTGTGCCAGATGAACCGCATGGCCGAGACACTCACCGGCTGGTCCGAGAAGGAGTCGCTGGGGCGCCCCCTCGACGAGATCTTCCGTATCGTCAATCCGGACACCGGAAAACCGGTGGAGAGCCCGGTGCGGCGTGTCTTGCGCGAGGGGCGGATCGTCGGCCTCGCCAACCATACCCAGCTCATCGCGCGCGACGGCACCTGGCGTCCGATCGCCGACAGCGGGGCGCCGATCCGCGATGAGCATGACAGCCTCGACGGCGTGGTCCTCGTCTTCCGTGACCAAACGGCCGAGTATGCGGCGGAACAGGCTTTACGCGAAAGCGAGCGCCGCCTTTCCACGCTGCTGAACAACCTGCCCGGCATGGCCTACCGTTGCGAGAACGACGAGCACTGGACGATGCGTATCGTCTCAGAGGGCTGCATCGCCCTGTGCGGCTACAAGCCCGCCGACCTGATCGACAACGCGCGCCTGAGGTTCGCCGACCTGATCCACCCCGACGACCGCCAGGCGGTCGCCCACAATATCCTGGCCGCCCTTCAGGAGCGACGCCCCTTCACCCTCGAGTACCGGATCCAAACCGCCTCCGGCGGCGAGCGGTGGGTCTGGGAACGCGGCTGCGCCGTCCTCGCGCCAGACGGGTCAGTCCTCGCCTTGGAGGGCTTCATCACCGACGTGACCGAACGCCGCCAGGCCTCCGAGCGTCAGTCGCGGCTGGAGCTGCAGTTGAACCAGAGCCAGCGCCTGGACGCCATCGGGCGCCTCGCGGGCGGTATCGCCCATGACTTCAACACCGTGCTCTCCGTCTTCACGGAGATGACCCGCTCAGCCCTCTCGCGCAAGCCGCTCCACCCGGCCTCCGAAGCCGACCTCGCCATGGCGCTCGACACCGCCGACCGGGCCGCCCGGCTCGCCAGACAGCTCCTCGCTTTCGCCAGCCAGCAGCCTGGCTCGCCCCGTCTGCTGGACCTCAATGCGGCCGTGGGCCAGACCTTCGCCATGCTGGAGAGGCTGGCCGGCGACACCGCCTCGCTCTGCTGGCAGCCAGGCGACGCCCTCTGGGACGTCCTGCTGGACCCAGGCCAGCTCGACCAGATCCTCGTCAACCTCGTCAGTAACGCGCGGGACGCGCTCAATGGCGTAGGCCAGATCCGCATCGAGACCCATAACGCCACCGCGCGCTCCATGCGCGACCTGCTCCCTCCCTCGGTCGCCCAGACCGATTTTGTCCGCCTCTCCGTCAGCGACACCGGCTCCGGCATGAGCGCCGACGTGCAAGCGCATCTGTTCGAGCCGTTCTTCACGACCAAGCCTGGCGGCACCGGCCTCGGACTCTCCACGGTCTACGGCATCGTCCGGCAGAACAACGGCTTCATCCGCATCACCAGCCGTCCCGGCCAAGGCACGCGCGTCAGCCTCTTCTTCCCACGCCACCTCCCCCAGCCGTCGGCCGCGCCGGCGCCGCAGACCGCCCCGCAAGACCCGCCAGACGCCCCCCGCACCGTCCTGCTCGTCGAAGACCAGCCCGCCCTGCTCATGCTGACCGCCACGCTGCTCCGTTCGCTGGGCTACTTCGTCCTCACGGCCCCCTCGCCCGGACAGGCCCTCACGCTGGCCCGCACGCATGAGGGGCCGATCGACCTCCTGCTGACCGATGTCCTGATGCCGGAACTGAGCGGCTGCGACCTCGCCCACGAGATTGTCCGGCTCCGCCCTGGCGTCCCCTGCGTCTTCATGTCCGGCGGCTTCCCCGAAGACATCCGGCCGTTATACGACGCCCGCCCCGAGGAGTTACATTTTCTACAGAAGCCCTTCTCCAAAGCCGATCTCGCCGCCATCCTGAAAGGTGCGCTGGCGCAGGCCCAACCACGCTGACATCCCGCATAAAGGAGGACACCATGAAACGTATGCTCACCCTCGCGCTGCTGGCATGCGCCTGCGCCGTGAACGCCCAGGACCGTTACCGCGCCGACTGGGAGTCGCTCG
>JAKJGY010000232.1 GCA_022704145.1 Verrucomicrobiota bacterium | reverse complement strand
GTCGCGCGGGCATCCTGCCCGTGCCAAGCCGGGCGGGCGGGGGAGCCCGTGGGGTACGCGGGCGCGGGCCGGGGGATATCCAATAGCCAGCAAGGAATGTCCAAGGATGAAGGGGGGCGGTGCGTCGGCACTTGAGTTTTCCGGTGGGTTTGGCACAATGGACGCGTGGTCGGGGCCGTGCGGCTCGCGGCGGCCGTGCTGGGGGGATCGGACGGGGCGGCGGAAGGGCCTGGTCCGGGGGGAGGTGGGCGATGCGCATACTGGTGGTGGACCGTTCGACCGGACGGCCGGGAATGGCGGTTTTCGAGGGCGGGGCGCTCGCCTACGAGCATCTTTGGGAGGGTGAGCCGTCGCGGGCGCCGGGATGGCTGGCGGAGCTGGCGGGTGTGCTCGCGGAGCACGGGTCGGACGTGACGGGCCTGGACGCGTTCGTGTGCGGGCTCGGGCCGGGCTCGTTCTCGGGCATCCGGGCCTGCCTGGCGGCGCTGGGGGGCCTGGCGCTGCCTGGCGGGCGGCCGGTCTACGGCGTGGCCAGCGCGGCGGCGCTCGCGCTGGGCGAGGCGGACGGCGCGGGCGAGGTGTCGGTGGTGGGCGACGCGCGGCGCGGCCGTCTGTGGTGCGTGACCTACCGCGTCGGGGAGGCGGGCGCGCCGGTGCGGCTGGCGGACGGGCGTGTGCCGAGCCACACGGCCGAAGATTTCCGGCTGGTGGCGCAGGACGAGCTGGCCGGGGCGCTGCCTGCGGGCTCGCGGATCGTCACGCCGGACTGGTCGCGGCTCGGTACGGCGCTCGCGGCGCGCTTTGACGCCGACCGGCTGGCGGCGTATGACGCGCGGCCGTCGGCGGCGGTGCTGGGGGAGCTGGCGGTGGCCGAGCCTGCGGCCTGCCTGCGTGAACCGAGGCCGCTTTACCTGCATCCGGCAGTGGGCGCGGCCGCCGGGTAAGGGGTACGGGGACGGTGATGCGGTGATGGCTTGGCTCAAGCAGAGTGTCCTGTGCGGGGTGGCGGCGCTGGCTGGCGCGGCTGCGGGGGAGGGCGTGTTCCGCCGCGGCATGGAGCGGGTCTCGAGCCTGGATCCGGCCGACTCCTCGTCGCTCTACGCCGCGCGGGCGATACAGCTTGTCTACGAGACCCTGCTGGAGTACGACTACCGGGAGCGGCCCTACCGGCTGATTCCCGGCTTGGCCGAGGCGCTGCCCGAGGTCGCTGAGGACGGGCGCGTGTACCTGTTGCGCGTGCGGCCTGAGGCGCGTTTCCACCCCGACCCCTGTTTCGGGACGGACGCGTCCGGCGCGCCGCGCGGGCGTGCGGTGACGGCGGCCGACGTCGTGTTCTCGCTCAAGCGGCTGGCCGACCGCAAGGTGGCCTCGCCGGGGGCCTGGCTGGTGGAGGACGAGGTGGTGGGCCTGCGGGCGTTCGCCGACCGTTCGGCGGGCGCGGCGCCGACCGACTATGGGGCTGAGGTGGCCGGGCTGCGCGCGCTGGACGCGCGCACGGTGAGGATCGAGCTGACGCGTCCGCTGCATGTCTTCCCGTACTATCTGGCGGTGGCCTACACGGCGGTCGTGCCGGCCGAGGCGGTGCGGGGGTACGGCGCGGAGTTCGGCGCGCGCGGCGTGGGGTCCGGGCCGTACCGGCTTGAGGCGTGGCGGCGCAACCATCAGATGCGTTACGTGCGCGAGCCGTCGTGGTGGGGCTGGACGGCGGGTCCGGCGGCGGTGTCCGGCGGCGCGGAGCCGTTCGAGCGCGTGGTGTACAGCCTGGTGGACGACGCCTCGACGCAGTGGCTCTGCTTCCTGGCGGGCGAGCTGGACTTCCTGGGGGAGATCGCGCGCGACAACTGGGACGCGGTGATCGGCCCGGGGGGCGGGCTGAGCCAGGAGCTGGCCGGGCGCGGGGTGACGCTCCATACCATCCCCACGCTTGAGGTGGCCTATATCGGGATCAACATGGAGGACCCGGTGCTGGGTTCGAACCGCGCGTTGCGGCAGGCGCTGAACAGCGCCTTTGACGGCGCGTCCTGGGAGCGGTTCTACAACAACCGCGCGGTGCGCGCCGACGGGCCGGTGCCGCCCGGAGTGGCGGGTCGCCTGGAGACGCCGTTCCCGTACCCGTACGACCTGGCGCGGGCGCGCGCGCTGCTGCGCGCGGCGGGCTATCCCGAGGGCGTGGATCCGGCGAGCGGGCGGCGGCTGGAGCTGACGCTCGACCTCGGGCGGACCTCGCAGGACATCCGCGAGTCGGTCGAGCTGCTGGTCTCCTACCTGGCGCGCGTGGGCGTGGTGGTGCGGCCGCAGTTCCATAACTGGCCGGTGTTCCTCAAGCGCGTCTCGAGCCGGCAGAGCCAGATGTTCCGCGTGGGGTGGGTGGGCGACTATCCGGACGCGCAGAACTTCATGCAGCTTTTCTACAGCCGCAACGTCTCGCCCGGGCCCAACCGCACCAACTATGTGAACCCGGCGTTCGACCGGCTCTACGAGGCCGCCTGCGCGGCGCGTGACGAGGGCGAGCGCGAGCGGCTGTGGCGCGAGGCGCAGGCGCTGATCCGCGAGGACTGCCCGTGGGTCTTCCTGCATTTCCAGAAGGCCTACACCTTGTGCGGGCCGAGGGTCTCGGAGTATGTGCCGTCGGATTTCCCGTACGGCTCGGAGAAGTATCTGCGTCAGCGGCGCGCCGGGGCGCCTGCGGCGGGAGAGGGGAAAAGCCAATGAGGATGCGGAGCGTCGGTGTGTGGGCGGCGGCCCTGTGGGTGTGTGCGGCCTGGGCGGCGGTGTCGGCGGAGGGGCCGGGGTGGCGTCCGGAGGCGCGCTGGCGGGGCTTCAACCTGCTCGGAATGTTTCAGAAGCACGGCCAGAAGGCGGAGTTTCCCGAGGAGGACTTCCGGCTGATCAGCGAGTTGGGCTTCAACTTTGTGCGGCTGCCGATGGACTACCGGTTCTGGATCAGGGACGGGGACTGGGAGCGGATCGACGAGGCGGCGCTGGCGCCGGTCGACGCGGCGGTGGCGCACGGCCGCAAGTACGGGCTGCATGTGCAGCTCTGCTTTCACCGGGCGCCGGGCTATACGGTCGCCAAGCCGCCGGAGCCGCGCGACCTGTTCACGGACGCGGAGGCGCTACGCGTCTGCTGTGCGCACTGGGCCTTTTTCGCGCGGCGGTACAAGGGCGTGCCGAACCGCGAGCTGAGCTTCAACCTGTTCAACGAGCCGGCCGACGTCAGCGACGAGGCGTACGGGCGGGTCGGCGCGGCGCTGGTGGCGGCGATCCGGGGCGAGGATCCGGGGCGCTTCATTGTGGCGGACGGGATTGCGTGGGGCGGGCGGCCGGCGCGGTCGCTCTTCGCGCTGGGGGTCGGGCAGGCCACGCGCGGCTACCGGCCGATGTCGATCTCGCACTATCTGGCGAGCTGGGTGGGCACGCCGAGCGCCGAGCCGGTCTGGCCGCCGCCTGCGGCGGTCAGCCCGCTTTACGGCGCGGGCAAGGCGCCGCTGAACGTGCCGCTGGTGGTCGAGGAGCTGCCGGCCGGACGTCTGACGGTATGGCCGGGGGTGGTCTCGGGCAAGGTGCGGCTCCTGGTCGAGGCGGACGGGCGCAAGGCGTGCGATTTCGAGCTGGACGCGGGCAAGGGGCCGGGCTGGACGAACGTGGTCTACAAGAGCGAGTGGAAGATCACCCAGGCGCGGAGCACCGCCGAGGTCTCCTGCGACCTGCCGCAGGGGGCGCGCCGTCTGACGGTTTCGGTCGCGGCGGGGGACTGGGCCGAGCTGTCGAAGCTGACCGTGACGGCGTCGGACGGGCGTGTGGCGGCGCTCCACTTCGCGCAGGAGTGGGGCCGCACCAACGCGCCGTTGCGCTTCGCGGGCTTCGGCGCGTCGCCGGCCTTCCAGGCGCGGGGCGGCGCGCTGAGCGGCGCCGACTATCTGCGCAAGGAGGCGCTCGGGCCGTGGCAGCCCGCGTTCGACGCGGGCGTGTTCGTGATGGTCGGCGAGTTCGGCGCCTACAACCGCACGCCGCACGCGCTGACCCTGGCGTGGATGGAGGACAACCTGCGGCTGTGGCAGGAGCGCGGGCTGGGATGGGCGCTGTGGAACTTCAGGGGAGCGTTCGGTGTGCTCGACAGCGGGCGGTCCGACGTGGCCTACGAGCCGTTCCACGGCCATCAGCTCGACCGGAAGATGCTCGACCTGCTGCTGCGTTACTAGCCGGTTTGCAGGCGCGGCGCAGTTGTGCTAAAGTGTCGCGGGGTTGGACGAGGGGGGAGGACGGGGAAGCTATGTCGAAGGATGGTCAGGAGGCTGGCGGGCGGGGCGCTGGCGAGATCGACCCGCTGGAGCTGTCGCATCGGCGGCCGGAGTGGAGCGCGTCGCAGCCGATGACGCGCGCGCAGAAGGTGGCGGTCGCGGCGCTGCTGGCGGCGTTGGCGCTGGCCTTCCTCTGCTGGCCGCTGCGCACGGCCCAGGTGCTGATCAGCCTCTGCACCTGTTTCTATGTGGTGCTCACGGTCTACAAGGTCATCGTGATCCGCGCCTCGCTGTCGCCTGCGGCGTGCCTGCGGTTCTCGGCCGAGGAGATCGCGGCGCAGGAGCCGCGCGCGTGGCCGACTTTCTCGATCCTGGTGCCGATGTACAAGGAGCCTGAGACGGTGCGGCAGATGGTGGCCTCGCTGGCGGCTATGGATTATCCGGCGGACCGCAAGGACGTGCAGATCCTGCTGGAGGCTGACGATGCGGTGACGCTGGCGGCGGCGCGGGCGCTCGACCTGCCGCCGGGCTTCCGCATCACCGAGATCCCCGAGTCGTTCCCGCGCACCAAGCCGAAGGCCTGCAACATCGGCCTGCAGCTCGCGCGCGGCGAGTATCTGGTGATCTACGACGCCGAGGACCTGCCCGAGAAGGACCAGCTCAAGAAGGCGGTGCTGGCCTTCGAATCCTCGCCTGCGAACGTCGCCTGCGTGCAGTCGCGGCTGAACTACTACAACCCGCGGCAGAACCTGCTGACGCGTTGGTTCACCGCGGAGTACTCGGCCTGGTTCGACCTCCAGCTTCCCGGGCTGGCGGCGCTGGGCGCCGTGATCCCGCTCGGCGGGACGTCCAACCACTTTAAGACCCGCATCCTGCAGGAGCTGATGGGCTGGGACGCCTACAACGTGACCGAGGACTGTGATCTCGGCGTGCGACTGGCGCGCGCGGGGTTCTCGACGCGCATGCTGGAGACCACCACGTGGGAGGAGGCGTGCAGCGTGCTGCCGTTCTGGATCAAGCAGCGCACGCGCTGGCAGAAGGGCTACATCCAGACGTGGTTCGTGCATATGCGCGACCCGCTGAAGCTCTTCCGCGAGCTGGGGTTCGTCAACTTCCTCCACTACCATCTGCTGATCGGCGGCGTGACTTTCTCGGTGCTGGCGAACCCGATCTTCTGGGGCATGGCGGTGGTCTGGTTCCTCTTCCGGCCGGAGGGTGTGGCGCAGCTCTTTCCCGGGCCGGTGTTCGCGGCCGGCGCGGCCTGCCTGTTCGCGGGCAACTTCGTCTTCGTGTACGTCAGCATGCTGGGCTGCTGCAAGCGGCGCAACGACGACCTGATGGCGCTGGCGCTGTTCACGCCGGTCTACTGGCTGCTGATGAGCTACAGCGGGTGGCGGGCCTTCATCCAGTTCTTCCGCGACCCCTTCGTGTGGGAGAAGACGCAGCACGGGCTGGTGAAG
>JAKJGY010000231.1 GCA_022704145.1 Verrucomicrobiota bacterium | reverse complement strand
CCGCCGATGAAGCTGGCCTCGACGCCGGCGACGAGCGTGATGGCGGGGGCGGCGGGGGTGGAGGGCACGCCGCGGTTGACCGGGCTGGCGGCCTGGCCGATGCGGGCGGCGAGGGGCTCCCCGAGCCAGGCGCGGCCTGTGGGGGTGACGCAGAGGGGTTCGGCGGGCTGGTCGACGGCGCCGCCGCCGATCGGCAGGCGCAGGCGCTGGAGCCCGGCGCCGCCGACAGGCTCGGACTTCCAGGCGCCGCCCTCGCGGTAGGCGGCGCGGTGGAAGGAGTAGGCGCCGGTCTCCCACCACGTGCCGCCGTTGTTGACGTAGCCGCGCACGGCGTCGAGGGTTTCGGGCCAGCGGCCGGGGCCGGGCGCGGGGAAGAGTTCGCCGTAGGGGTTGATGAGGGCGAAGAACTTGGCGGGGCCTGCCGCCAGCGCGGCGGCGACCTCCTCGTAGGTCGCGAGCGTCTGGACGGCGAGGCCGTGCTGCTGCGCGAGCGGCGAGGCCTCGAGGGCTGCGCGCCACGCGGCGGGCGTGACGGTGCTGAGCGCGAGCGGGACTCCGGGGCCGAGGTCGATGACCCCGACCGCGGGCTTGGCGCCGGGCCAGTCGCGCGGGGCGAGTGCCGCGAGGTCGGCGGGCGGCGGCGTGCGCCTGACGCTGCCGCGCTGCGGCAGCGCGAGCTTCAGCGAGTCGGGCGTCGGGCGTTGGGCGTCGGGCGCGCGCACGCCGTCCACCTCCACGGTCGCGGGGCCGGTCCGCGGCACGGGTATCCAGACGGTCGCCCCGGAGGGCGCGTAGAGCCAGACGTCGGTCTGGCCCTTGCGGGTCTCCGTGACGTACCCGTTGCCGTCGGGGTCGAGGCCTGCGGTCAGGCCGGGCGCCTCGGCGCGGAAGCCGTAGGGCGGCAGCGGGTACCCGCTGACCGAGCGCGGCACGTCGCCGAGGTTGCAGAGGAGCCTCACCTCGCCGTAGGTGGCGCGGAGCACGCCGTCGTCCTCCTCGCGGCGCGGGTCGCCGCCGGCGGCGAAGAGCGGGCCGCGGTCGTGAACGAAGTCGCGCAGGGGCTCGCCGAGGTAGCGGGCGGCGACGGATTTCTGGAGCCAGGCGAGCCACTCGCGGGGCGCGTCCTGGGCGAGGGCGGCGGGTGTGGCGCGGTAACTGAGGCTGTAGCCGAGGCCGAGGGTCCATGTGAGCACGCGGTCGTGGGTGACGAACTGGCCGAGGTCGTGGTGCAGGAAGATCGCCTTATCGTGCATCAGGGTGGTCGCCAGGGGGTAGATCTCCCAGGTGTCGGGCGGGTAGGAGGCTTTGAAGAGCCGCACCCAGTCCGGCCGGTGCTCGGTGGGGACGATCCCCCAGCTCAGGCCGCAGAGCAGGGTCTGGAAGTCGGCGACGCGGTCCCAGCCGTTCTCGGTGCCGAGGGGCACGAGGCGGCGGTCCTCGTCGTTCATGGCGAGCATACCCTCGCTGTAGGCGGTGGGCGTGGGCGAGGCGGGGTTGGTGTCGTAGTGCCAGCCGCGCGCGCCGCACTGGTCCTGGAAGAGGATGTCGACGGGGAAGTCCTGTGTGAACTGGCGGACGGTGAGGCGGTTGGCGGCTTGGGCGTCGGGGTGCCAGAGGGTGAGGGTCCAGCCGTCGTTGTCGTGGTAGCGCTCGTAGCGGGGCTTACCGTCGAGGCCCTTGAGCAGGGCGGCGTCGCCGGCGCGGGCGAAGGTCGGGCCTTTGGGGTGGTCGCACCACCAGGTCGGGTTGGTGTAGGGGCTGACGAGGTGGCCGAGGCGGCGGGCGCGGTCGAGGAAGGCCTTGAAGTCTTGCGGGGAGCCGAAGGCGGCGTTGGGCGGCAGGTGGTCGGGGTACTCCTTGTCGAAGCCGCCCTTGAGGTAGTCGGCGAAATGGACGAGGGTGGGGACGGGCAGGGCGTCCAGCGCGGCGGTCTTCTCGCGGGCGCTGCCGGGCAGGTAGAGGAGGACGGCGCGCTTGAGGCGGGCGAGGGTCTCGGGCGCGACCTTCTCCGCGAGCGGGCGGGTGAGGCCGTTGGCGGCGGCGTAGCGTGCGAGGTCGTCGCGGGCGGGGGTGCCGAGGGTCAGGCGCACGGCGGGGGTGCGCCAGGTCTGGCCGGGGCGGACGAAGGCGTGGAAGGCGTGGTCGCAGTAGCCGCCCAGGTCGTCGCCGCCGCAGGCGAGGCTGCCGGGGACGAAGAACGTGTCGGGGTTTGCGGCGTCCCAGGGCTGGCGCGCGGCGCGCGGCTGTGCGCGGTAGAGGGCGGCCTGGCCTGCGGCGGACTCGAGGTGCATGAAGTCCGCGAAGGCCACGGGGTAGTCGAGGCTGTAGGAGAGGTAGCGGTTGGGCCGCAGGAGCTGGTAGAAGGAGTAGCCGCCGGTCTCGAACCAGTGGCCGCCGGCGCGGACGAAGCCGCGGACGGCCTCGAGGGTTTCGGGCAGGCCGTCGTCGCTGGCGGCGGGCACGGCCTCGCCATAGGGGTTGAGGATGCAGAGGAGTTCGGGGCTGCGGGCGGCGGCGAGCAGCGCCTCGGGCGAGTCGAGCGTGAGCAGCGTGACGCGGCCGCGCGAGCGGGCCGCGAGGGCGGCGAGGCGCGCATGCCAGTCGGCGACGGCGACGGTGGCCCAGTTGCCCTGTTCCGGGCCGTTGGTCAGGCTGATGAGGCCGATGCGGCGGCGGGGGGCGGGCGGGTTGGCGGCGAGGGTCTCGATCACGGCGCAGACGGCGTCGAGGGCGGTCGGGGCGTGGTCCTGCGAGACGCCGCCGCCGAGGCGCCAGAGGCCGCCGGAGGCGCCGCCGAGGCGGGCGGCGGAGAGGTAGGGGCCGTTGGGCGAGTCGAGGACGACGAGGTCGGCCTGCTGCGGCGCCGGGGCGCGGTTGACGACCGCGGCGGCGCTGGCGAGGCGGGCGGCGGCGGCGGGGGCGAGCCAGCGGCGGCCCTCAGCGGTGACGGTGAGGGGCACGGCCGGATCGCGGATGTCGCGCATGAGGGGGGCGGCTCCGACGAGGGCCGCGAGCCCCCGGGGGCCGTAGGGGAGGGTGCGCCAGCCGGAGGGGCGGTCTGCGGGCTGCGGCTCAAAGAAGCGGCGGTTGAAGGCGGCGCCGAGGGCGGTGTTGCCGTTGTGGGGGAAGATGAAGCGGGTGACGGTGGCGGGGTCGAAGCGCAGGCGGCCGGGCAGGTCGAGGCGCAGGAGCGTCTGCGAGGCGGGGGTGGCCTCGGCCGAGAGCTCGACGCCGTCGGGCCGGGAGCGCGCGGTGACACGCACGGCCAGGGCCGCCGAGGTGTAGGCCAGCGTGAGCGTGTCCGGGCCGGGGCCGGGCTGCCAGGCGAAGGCGTAGGCCGAGTTGGTCGTGTGGAAGCGGCTGGCGTCCAGCGCGGTGCCGTCCTCGAGGCGTGCCGACCAGAGGCCCGGCTCGCCGCTGCGCCAGACCGGGGCGGTGGCGCCGGCCGGAAGCACGGCCGTGAGCGACCCGTTGGCGGGGGAGAAGGCCACGGTGCCGGCCGGTGTCTTCAGGAGGGGCTCGGCCGGCTGCGCGAGGGCGGCCTGAACGAGTGCGGCGGCGGTCAGCAGGGGCCAGGAGGCGGGGCGGGGGAGAGCGGGCATGGCGGGTTCCTTATCAGGTGTTAGGCCGGCCGGCCACGCGGGCGCGGCTGGGGTCAGACGTTAGCGGGCGGCGGGCGGCGTGTCAATTCCGAACCGGCGTCCCTGGCCTCGGGGACGCATACCCGTTTCGGTGCTTGACCCGAATTCTAAGCGAATCAGGGAATCGGCGTCCAAAAGATCTCTGTTGGCGGTCATGGTTATCTCTCGGGGTCGGGTTCCTTCTGTCCGGCTGCTTCGGCCTCAACCCCATCATCCCACCATTCCATCATTCCAGTTTTCCAGTCTTCCCATTTGGGTTGCGGGCGGAGCCCGCGTTAGTCAAGCGACCGGCAAAAAAATATGCGGGCCGGGCGGGTTGACCGGCCGCAGGCGGTGTGATACTCTAAACCACTCATTTTGTACAAGAAAGCGAGGAGTATCCGTCATGAAGATGATGTGGCAGCCTTCAAAAATCAAACGGGTGCGGAAGCTTGGTTTCCGTGCGCGCATGGCCACCAAGGGCGGCCGTGCGGTGATCAACGCCCGTCGCCGTAAGGGTCGCCTGCGCCTGACGCAGGTCTAAACCGCCGCGGCGGGGCGAGGCGGCATGAGCGGTTCTGCCCAGATCGTTGAGGGGGAGCGGACGTTGCCGGGCCGGTTTCGGCTCGACGCCTCACGATACCGACCGATCTTCGAGGGCAAGCGCTCGTTCGGCGGTCAGACCGTGGTGTTATGGGTGAGGCGCGCGCCAGACGCCGGCCGGAGGGCCGGCGTTGTCGTTTCCAAGCGGGTGTTCCGTCGGGCGGTGGACCGTAACCGGGCCAAGCGGCTGATGCGTGAGGCGTTCCGGCTGAGCCGCGCCTGGCTCGTCCCGGAGGTCGAGGTGATCCTGATCGCCCGAGCCGGGATCGCGGGGCGGAGCTGCCAGGAGGTGATGGCGGATCTGGAGCGGGTCTGTCGGCGGGCGCGGATCTGGGAGGGGAGGGGTCCGGAGAAGGGGGGCCCGGCGTGAGGCGGGGGCTGCTGGGCGCCGTATGGGACTTGGGCGGCAGGGCGGCCGGCGGGGCTCTGATCCTCGGGGTCCGGGCGTATCAGGTCGTGCTCTCGCCGCTGTTGGGCAACTGTTGCCGGTTCGAGCCCTCGTGCTCGGCCTACTGTATCGAGGCGATCCGCCTGCACGGCCCCTTCAGGGGGTGTTGGCTGGCGTTGCGGCGGCTGTTGCGGTGCCGGCCGTTCGGCCCGTGCGGGCATGATCCGGTCCCGCCGAAAAAGGGAATCTTGCGGAGTCCGTGAGAGCGGGCGTATGCTGTCTGTCTGACGATAATCCCGAACTGGGAGCGAAGAGTCTTTATGAACAAGCAAGAGAGAGTGTTTGCGATCCTTCTCGGCGTCCTGCTCGTGGGCTGGATGGTCTACAACTACCGTACGGGCGTGGCGCGCGCCCAGGCGCGTGCGGCCGCGCCCGCCGAGGCTGGGGAGCGTGCGGCGGCGGTTCCGCCTGCGGAGACGGCCCTGACCGCCGTGCCGGAGGCGCCGCAGGCTGAGCCGGAGCCCGCGCCTGCGCCTGCGGCGCCGCTCGAGCCGGAGGTGCCGGTGGAGCTGGTCGGCGACGAGTGGGCGGTGGTGGTCTCGTCGCACGGCGCGGCGGTCAAGCAGGTGACGCTCAACGGCTTCACCTCGCGTCCGGGCAAGCCCGGCGCGGACAACCCGCCGGTGACGATGGCGTTCGATGCGGCGCCTGCCCTGGCGCTCACCGGACTGCCGGGGCTGGCGGCGAACGCCTCCTATGGCGTGTCGCGCGACGCGTCCGGGCGCAGCGCGCTCTTCAAGGCCGTCACGCCGCAGGGGCTGGCCGTCACGCGGCGGATCGAGCTGGCGGGCGCGTATCAGGTGAAGGTCACGGACACGGTGCGTAACGCGGGCGAGAGCGTCGTCACGCTCGGCACGAACGGGGTCCGCCTGGGGGTGCTGACGCGCGGGGTCTCGAAGAACGAGACGCTCTCGCTGGACGCGTTGCCGGCCGCCTTGGGGGCCAAGGTGCGGTACGGCGACAAGGACAAGGAGACGAAGGGCCTGTTCGGCGGCGGCGGCGGCGGGTGCGGCGGCGCGCCCTCGGCGGCAGGGATGC
>JAKJGY010000230.1 GCA_022704145.1 Verrucomicrobiota bacterium | reverse complement strand
CAACCCCGCCTACACAACCCTCTATGCGGTCTGGGCCCGGCCGTCCTGCACCGTCACGTTCGACCCCCAGGGCGGCACCGTAACCCCGACCGCCAAGACCGTCTGCTCCGGCGGCAGTTACGGGCTCCTGCCTGTCCCCGTGCGTGATCCGGCCGCCTCTCTCGGCTATTGCCGCTTCATGGGCTGGCGTACCGCCCCGTCCGGCGGCGGCTCGCCGGTCGGGGATAACCAGACCGTGACCGCCTCCACCAACCACACCCTCTACGCCGCCTGGAGTTACGCCTACACCTCGCTCGCGTTCAACCCGCAAGGCGGCTCGGTCACCCCGACCACCGCGCTGTTCCTGTTCAACCAGCCGTACGGCGAGCTTCCGACCCCCACCCGCGAGGGTTTCCGCTTCGCAGGCTGGTGGAGCGGGCCGGACGGCGCCGGAGAGCCGGTGACCGCCGTGACCGTGAATCGCGCCGCCTACGGCACCGTGTACGCGAAATGGAGAAGAGCCGCCTTTGGCCTCTTGGGAACGGTCACGTGGGCCGACGCCCACAACCAGGCCGGCACCGCCCTCTGCGTCACCAACGGCGCAGTCTTTGCCGTGGGGCGGACCGCCGCGAACGGCGGCGACGGCATCGCCGCCCGGTTCCCTGCAACCTTGACGGACGGCACAGCCGCGACCTGGAGCTTCGCCTGGCCGCAGGCCGAGGGCTATGACGCGTTCGAAGACCTCCTCGTCGCGGAGGACACCCTGTTCGTCGGCGGCCCCAGCCTCTCGCACACCGCCGACCTCATGGGCGACAAAGAGCAGAAGGGGCTGGCTCTGGCCTTCCCCCTCACCGGCTCGACCAACATCCTGTGGAAACGGCAGGCGCCCGGAAGCTGGTACAACAGCTCCGAAACCGTCAACGCCCTCATCGCCGACACAGAGGGCACGTCCAACTTCCTCTACACGGTCGGAAGCGTGCAGCAGGACTTCTCCGGCAACTACCGGATCTACGTGTCCAAGCTCCTCCGCTCGAACGGCGCGCTGCTCTGGACGACCAACGACCTGGCCAGCAGCAACCCCCGCAACCGCTCCGTCAAGGACGGCTGCGCGCTCAGCGGCGCGCTCTATGTCGCGGGCCAAGGCTGGGGCGGCCCCGCCAGCCAGTCGTTCCTCGCCAAGTTCGACGCCCGGACCGGCGCGCTGCTGTGGGAACAGTATTCGGCCGATTCGGAAAACCGCGCGTTCAGCGGCCTCGCGCCCGGCGAGCACGGCGTCTATGCCGCCGGCTATGTCGTGAACAACACGACCAACAAGAACCTCCTGATCGAGAAATGGCGCGAGGACGGCACATGCGACTGGACGCGCACGCTTGACTTCGGCTCCGCTGACGAAACGCTCACCCGCGTAAGATACGTCAACGGACGCCTGTTCGCCGCAGGCAGCTTCAGCCGCGAAACCCCGGCCTCTCAGACCGTCTGCCTGCTCCTTGAGCTGCATCCCGACACCGGCGAGATCCTCGCCTCCTACGCACACGGCGACAGCGGCCAGAACACCCTCGCCGACCTCGCCGTGCAGGACGGCGAACTCTTCGCGCTCGGCACAACCCAGCCGGATCTCGGCCTTCCCACGCGCCTGCTGCTCCAGCGCTACGCCCTGCCGGACCTGCGCGTCGAGACGCCGGTCATCGCGCCCCCGTCCGGCACCGTCTTCACAAACCAGACCCGCGTCTCGCTCCACTGCGTAACCGCTGAGGCCTGCATCCGCTTTACGACCGACGGCAGCGCCCCCACCCCTTCCAGCACGCTCTACACAGGGCCGTTCCTGATCGACACCCTCACGACGGTCAAGGCCCAGGCTTTCCACGCCCAGATGACCCCGAGCCTGACGGCCACGGCCACCTTCACCAACGCCGTCCCGACTTCGACCGCCGTCGCCTTCGACCCCCAAGGCGGTGTCGCGGCGCTCCTCCTGCAGACCTACACGCTCGGGGCCTCTTACGGCGCCCTGCCCGCCGCGACCCGCGACGGCCACGCCTTCGGCGGCTGGTGGACCGCGCCTCTCGGCTCCGGCGAGGCGATCACAGCCGCCAGCCCCGTCTCCGCCGCCCATGCCACCCTCTTCGCCGCCTGGTCGCCCCTCACCTGCGGCCTCACGTTCGACGCCCAGGGCGGCACGCTCGGCGTCTCCACCCAGGCCGTCACGTTCGGCACCTCAAGCGGCCCCCTGCCGACCCCCACGCGCACCGGCTTCGCCTTCGGCGGCTGGTGGACCGCGCCCGAGGGCCAAGGCCACGAGGCCTGCCCGACCGGAACCGTCGTGACGGCCTCCCGCCTGACGCTCTTCGCGCGCTGGACACCCAACACCTACCGTGTGGCCCTCGACGCCCAGGGCGGTACGGTCGACCCCGCGCTCCATACCGTCCTCTTCGGGCAGGCCTACGGCACGTTGCCTGCGGCGACGCGCCCCGAACTGGACTTCCTCGGCTGGCGGGCGGCCGACGGCCGGACGGTGACCGAGAGCACGACGGTCTCCACCGCCGCCGACCACACGCTCTATGCCGCCTGGTCGGACGACTCCGGCCGGCTGCCGCGCTTCGTGCGGCGCGCGCCCGCGACGGACTGGTGCGCGCTCCGCGAGGGCGCCTCGGCCTCCTTCACGGTGACGGCGGACGATAGCGCCGACCCGCTCTCCGCCTCGCGCGGCATGGCGGACGTCACCTGGCACGTGGACGGCGAGCCCCGCCAGGAAACACGTAAAGGCGCGCCCGCTGCCGTGGCCAGCACGTTCGTCCTCAAGACCGACGCCGCCACCGTTCGCGGCCTGACGCACCGCGACCTCCGCGTCCGGGCCGTCGCCCGCGACCGTGACGGCGGCACCGCCGAGACCGTCTGGCTCGTCCGGGTGACCAACGTCGCCAGCTCACAGAAGATCACCTTCGCCGCCCCGCCTGCGCTGGCCCTCGGCGATCCCGACAGGAGCCCGGGCGCGACCGCCTCCTCGGGCCTGCCCGTCACCTACACCAGCTCCGACCCCTCCGTCGCCACATTCACCGGCTCGGGCGAAGCCCTCCGCGTCGTGGGCACCGGCCAGACGGTCATCACGGCCAGCCAGCCCGGCGACGCGGACTGGACCGCCGCGAAGCCGGTCTCCCGCACGCTGACGGTCAAGGCCCGTGTGACAGCGGCCGTGCCCTCCGGCGGCGGCACGGTCAAGGGCGCAGGCCTCTACGCGCCGGGCGCGACCGTCAAACTCGCCGCCAAACCTGACACCGGCTTCACCTTCCTCCGCTGGGAGGACGGCTCGCAATTGCCCGGCCGCTCGTTCGTGATGCCGGCGGCCAACCTCACGGCCTCGGCCTGGTTCAAACGGACCTCGGAGCTGGAGCCCCCGACGGCGCTGAACCCCGGCCCGCAGACCGCGATGGCCGGCGTCGCGTTCTCGCTCCCGCTCGAACTCGTGTCCGAATGCCTGCCCCGCGTGACCGCGTCCGGCCTGCCGCCCGGTCTGAGCGTCGATCCGGCCTCAGGGCTTCTCTCCGGCGCGCCCACGCAGGCCGGCGACTTCACGGTCACCCTCACGCTCGCCAACGCGGGCGGCGCCGCCGCCCCGCTGACCTTCCCCCTCGCCGTGGCGCCCTTGCCCGCCTGGGCGTGGGGAACATTCGGCGGAGCCGCAGGCGACAACGCCCTGGGTTCCGGACGGGCCACGCTGTGCGTGGGCGCCCAAGGCAAGCTCTCAGGCAAGTTCTCCCTGCGCGGCACCAACTTCGCGTTCAGCGCCTCCGCCTTTGACGCATGGGAGGCCGGATCGCGCACCCTGTATCTCTCGGCGGACGCGCTGGCCGGCAAGGCCGCGCTGCCCTTCGCCCTCGCGGTGCACGCCGCCGCGACCGAGGACGAGTCGCTCCAGGCACGGCTCGGCCACGCCGAAGGCTCTGTCGGCGACCCCGCAAGCGGCTGGGCCACGCTGTTCCGGAACGTCTGGCAGGACGCGGGTATGGCGGACGCCGCCGCCGCGTACGCCGGAACCTATGTGCTCCCACTCGCGGAGCACGGTTACGCAGGCGGGTCGCTCACCCTCCAGGTCGACCCCGCCGGCAAGGTCAAGACCGCCGGGCGGCTGGCCGACGGCACCGCGGTCTCGCTCTCGGGCACGCTCACCCTCGACGACACGGGCCACGTGTGGACCATCCTCTACGCGCCCCCCAAAGCGCCCGGCGGAGAAGTCTTCTTCTCTGTCGCGGAGTTCCTGCTCGACAGCGACGGCACCGTCACCGTGTCGCTCAATTAATCCCAATGCGGGCTGAGCCCGCAACCCAAACTGGAAGACTGGAAAACTGGAATGGTGGAATGATGGGGGCTGAGACCGAAGCAGCCGAAGTGATCTTCCAGTATTCCAGTATTCCATCATTCCCAAACAACTTGTTTTTGATTGCTGTTGTTGGTTCGTAAGGCACTAAAGGATCGGGAACGCAGAACACTTCGTCTCTTAAGCTTAATCCAACAGCTTAGTCGTTGCTCCACAGGTGCTCGCCGTTCTTTTCCTGTTTTCCTGCCCGCCGACCATTCGCTCTCCTGCGCCATCAAAGGAACGCGAGGGCCTGGCGCTCGGCGACGAGGCGGACGACGGCGTCGGCGGTGGCGAGGCGCTTGACGCTCCATTCACGCGCGCTGAGGGTCGACAATAGCCTTAGATTATGCCATTGTCATCTTGTTCAGTTTAGACGTGGTATTCAAGCCTGCCTGCGCCGGATCTGTCGGTCGGCGGGATGCAGGCGGGTGGGCCGTAACAGTGAAAGCGGGTGCGAGAGGTGAGAGGACACACACATCTTCTGGTTGCCGCGTGCGCGTTAACGATTTCTCTGATAGCGGCGAGTTTACCGGCGCAGGAAACGGCCTATGTCGCACTCGCGCTTGCCGCGAAAGCGCGGCTGACTCCGGCGACGCCACTGGAGATGGCGCAGCGGCTGGAGAAGGAACAGGCGAAAGGCGCGGGCGCGCTCCTGCCGGTTCCAGACCGTCCGGTCCGGTTGAGCGGCGGCGTCATCCCGTTGGATGAGAAGGCCGCAGGGTTTCCGGCCGAGTTCTTCAAAGGGCTCCTGCAGGAGGAGATCAACGGCGTCGAGGCTTGGCGTGTGACGCTGCGCACGGACGACGCCAGCGGCGATATGCTGTTTTACAACGCGGACGACAAAGTCTTCTGGTCGGTCGCCGCTGACGCGTCCGTCTGGTCCGCGGACTGGGTCGCGCGGCTTCATAGCCCCGACTGCAAAGCGGCCGACTTCTTCAGCACCGAGCAGGTGCTGCAGACGCTGAGCGAGCGGCAAACCCGCGTGAAGCTGTCGGAAGACGCCCTTTATCGGTCTGCTTGGATATCCACGCGGCAGTACCTCCTGCCGTCTCACGTGGAGCTGACGTTCACCTTCATCTTGAGGGAGGATATCGACGCGTACCGCACCGCAGGAACGACGGCACGTTCGCCGGACGCGACCGTCCTGTCGATGCCGATGTCGATGTCCGCACCGCTGACCGGTCTGGCCGTGACGGGGTTCACGGCCGACACGAACGGCGTGGCGCTCTCAGCCGCGTGGCCGACGGGCACGTCCATCGCGGGAGACGCGCTGGACATTTTCTTTTCGCGGACCCTGATGCCTCCCGCCTGGACGAACCGCTGGCGGGTCGCGGTCGACCCTGCGTCGGGCGCGGTCGACGTCGCCATCCCCCGCGCCGAACTTCCGCCCCCGCCGGAGTCCCCGCC